>CAZNCM010000044.1:23722-24446 GCA_964571155.1 uncultured Lyngbya sp.
CTAATCGATTAACTCAGAGAAACCAATCGGTTGAACCAACTCCTGCGACACCCGCGAGAAATTCGTCTTTAGCGTCAACTTTATCATCCGGTTCAACCTCTCGATCAACGACACCTGCGACCAATTCTAATATAAGTAGAACCCGCACCCCCAATAATCAAAGCGTACTTGATGATTTTGCAGATCCGTCCGATCAGATCGCACCTGCGGGTTTAAGCGTCACTCAGGGAAATGAACCGATTGATGAATACATGGCAAATGCCATGCGTCAAGAGTTAATGAACCTGTTAGGACGGTTTGAAAATGCCTTAGTTGCAGCCAATTCAAGCAGTACCCCGGTCAGTTTGACAGTGGCATCAACTCAACTCAACGAAGTGGCTCAAACCAATCCGATTGATAATCGAGCCGCAACAGAAGTGATCGCCTATGTCCAACAAGTTCTCAAAGACTTTCCGCAATTAGTCAATCAACAAAATTGGGCAGCCGCCCGACAACAATGGTTAGAGGCTCGACAAAAACTTTGGGAAAATTATCCCATCGATGGGGAACGAGCGGGGGCAGAAATTCGCGCAGTTTGGCTCGATCGCGGTACGATTGTGCAAGCTCGGGGAGAAGCGGGACTTGCAAAAATATTTGATCAACTCGCCCAAGCGGGAATTAATACGGTTTTCTTTGAAACCGTTAACGCAGGCTATCCCATTTATCCCACCCGAGTTGCACCGCA
>CAZNCM010000045.1:0-8613 GCA_964571155.1 uncultured Lyngbya sp.
ATGCCGAACAACAATCAAACTCATCAAAAATTTCCCATCAGGGTTAATTTTATCAACAGGATGGGAGATTGACACATAAAGCAGAAGTCTGAATTGAGTGGGGAGTTACTCGGGGTTTATGTTAGAAGTTTTCAGATTTCCACAATTTGCTTCTAAACAGGCTTTCAGCGTTTTTGGATCAAAAATAATTGGCAAAAAGTGAATACTGTTGACCTCTTTGAAGTAAAACAAAATGGGTACACCGGGCCAGAAAATTTCCCAGTTGATCCAATCTGCATAGGGGAAATGTCGAAGTAATTTACCGGAACGGGAGACATCAAGTGCTGTTTCAGTAAACTGGATGCGAATGGTTGCAGTCTGTATGAGTAGGAACAGTCCCAGTAAGGCAACCAAAAATCCTAGCACTTTCTGCACCAAGATTAACGGAATTCCAGTTAATAGGAGTACAGCCGGGATGATAAAATTGGGTGTCAGTTCTACCTGTGAGGGAACAGTGGTCTGTGATGGTGTTGTTGTCATGATTTCGGCTCGGTGTGCATCCAGTGCGAGTGATGTAAACAAATGTTACCAAATTATGGGTAAAACGAAACTCCATCAGAAGTCAGACGTTTTTTGTGATCTCCCCCACTCCTGACTACAGGACAGAATTTCCAATCCCGTGAAACATTATCCAAGAGAGGAAAAAGTCGAGGACAAAGATAGAAAGTAAAGCGGTAACAACAGCAGTGGTGGTTGATTGTCCAACCCCTTTAGCACCGCCCGTTGTGGTCAGTCCCCAATTCGTCCCAATGACTGCAATCACTCCCCCAAAAACGAAAGCTTTGATTTCGCCACTGACTAAATCCCAAAGGGTGAGAAAATTCTGTACAGACTCTAAAAACAAATTTGGAGGAATGTTATATAAACTACTGGAAATTAATAATCCTCCTGCTAAACCTGTCATTAGACAAATAATATTGAGTAAAGGCAACATTAAACAACAGGCAATCACACGGGGGATCACGAGATAATCAACGGGATCTGTTTTTAAGACATAAAGCGCATCAATTTGTTCTGTGACTTGCATCGTACCAATTTCTGCCGCAAATGCTGAACCCACTCGTCCGGCAACAATAACCGCAGTTAAAACTGGACTCAATTCACGCGCTAGAGAAAGAGCAAGAACCCCCCCCGCTAAATTCCCTGCACCTAATGTGATAAACTCACGAGAAACTTGAATTGTAAACACCATTCCGACAAAACCTGCGGTGATCAAGGCAATTAGCAACGACTCCGGCCCGACGGCGGCCATTTGTTCTAACGTGTTACGACGATAAATTTTACCTTGTATGAGATGAACAATGACCTGTCCGCCCAAAAATAAAGCAGCAACGAAGCGGCGCGTCCAAATTCCGAGACTTGAATTAATTTGCATCTGACTTAAGAACATCCTCACCTTAAAATGACAAAGAAACATAACAACTATGTACAAATCTTAACCAAGATTTTTAAACATTAATTTAAGTTTTCTGACAGAGTGGAACGAAACGAGAAATTACCACTATCTTAGAAGTTATATACTCTATATTCTCTGATACCTCTGACTGAGGGAAAGTGAATTCAATTCTTAATTTTCCTAACCTATGGGCATTTTTCCTAATTTTCTCCGCTCTATCCTACTAACGATGGTTCTAAGCTTTGTTACGCCGATCCTGGTGATCAGTTTTGGATTAGCTGGCTCTGTAATGATCGCTTGTCTTCCCTTTCTCAAAACAATCGGTCAATTTTCCTGCCAACAAATTTTACAATTTCTGGCAACTTTTGGCAGTGGACACCCCTTTCAAGGGAGTATGATCATCGCCATAACCTGTAGTTTAGTTGGTGCTTTATTTGATACTTATGCCTCCTATCAAAGTCCTCGCAGTCAATAAAATCACGCAGTCAAATGTTACGCATTTTACAGAGCCTCCCGACGGAGGCTTTCGCTTGGTTTCAAAGACAATACAAACTATTATTTGCCATTTCCTCTATTTCGATTTTAATCCTATCAAGTTCAAGCTGTAATTTTCACCGATCTTTGATCATTATTTCAGAAACAATCATGTTAAACTAGAGCCACATAAAAGTATTCCTGAACGCAATCGAGTTAAATACAATCAATGGCTGATATTGTTGATATTGCAGTGAGTGCAGGATCATTTAATACTCTGGTACAAGCGGTTCAAGCCGCAGGTTTAGTGGAAACCCTGAAAAGTCCCGGCCCTTTTACTGTTTTTGCCCCCAATGACGACGCTTTTGCCAAACTTCCTCCCGGAACGATACAAACATTAGTTCAAAATATACCTCAACTGACTCGCATTTTGACCTATCATGTTGTTTCGGGTAAATTGATGAAAGCAGATTTAGAGCAACTTCAGACACTGACTTCCGTTGAAGGTTCTCCCCTTCCCCTGATATTTGTCGAAGGGTTTGAAGTCAAAAATGCTACGGTTGTTGCGCCTGATATTGAAGCGGATAACGGGGTAATTCATGTGATTGATACCGTACTTTTGATGGGTTAAAGTTTGCAGTTTTTGCTAAAAATAAAATCCCCTAAATATACCCAGATGGGGATAAATTCAAGCTAAATCCCGATCATAGATTTTGACGCGATCAATTTCGACTTGTTGCTATTGGGGATTAATTAACCATCCCCATTTTACCCCAGATTCTATATATTCTTGCATTTTTTTACCTGTTGCTGGCCTGAGTTTAATGACAAAATCCGGTGCAATGGCAGGAAATTGGTGTCTTTTTTCGGCTGTTAATGCTTCCCAACGTTTCCGTTGAATCTATGCAAAATCGAGAGAACAATATGTAAGAATAGATTTAAACTTATTCAAGGTCGTACAAAATTAGAATGATGAACCACTGGAAACCTGAACTCTTAGCCCCCGCTAAAAACTTAGAACGATTGAAAGTTGCCATTCTCTATGGTGCAGATGCGGTTTATGTGGGCGGACAAAAATATGGTTTGCGGGCGAGGGCGGATAATTTTACCGACTATGATTTAAACAATGGGGTTGCATTTGCCCATAAGTATAATGCCAAAGTTTATGTCACTTTAAATGCGTTTTTACATGATGCGGATTTAGAAGGATTGGGAGATTATTGTCAGTTTTTAGAATCGATTGGAATTGATGGGGTTATTGTTTCCGATTTGGGGGTTTTACGAGTGGTTCGGAAGTCTTCAAATCTCAATATTCATCTTTCCACTCAAGCCTCTTGTTTAAATTCCTCATCGGCTGAACTTTGGAAACAATTTGGCGTTAAACGTTTAATTGTGGGTCGAGAATTGAGTGTCGCAGAAACGGGTTTAATTGGCGAAAAATCCGGTATTGATGTGGAAATGTTTATTCATGGGGCGATGTGTATGGCTTATTCGGGTCACTGCACAATTTCTAATTTTACCGCAGGACGAGATTCTAATCGAGGCGGTTGTATTCAATCCTGTCGTTTACCTTATACAGTAGAAAATCAAGACTCTAATCCCATCACGTTTATGTCGTCCAAAGACTTGTGGGGAGTGCATCAAATTGAGGAGTTTTTCAACCATAAAATTTGTTCTTTAAAAATTGAAGGACGGATGAAATCTTCCTTTTATGTGGCGATGACCTGTAAAGCTTATCGACAACTTATTGATGCGTATACCGAAGAAAAAATAACCCCAGAATTACTGAATAAAATTGTCAGTAATCTTGAGTCAATTCCACACCGGGATTATTCTTCGGGTTCCTTAGAAAGTCCTGCTGATAGCGAGACGGTATTTGGTCAATTGTTCGGCAATAATCGCGGAACTCACGAATATTTGGGGATTGTTATCGATACAAGTTCCGATTATTTAGCCCTTCAGTTACTCGAACCGTTAAATGTGGGAGATGAAATTGAAATAATTCCCCCCCAAGGAGAAATTATTAACTGGAAAATTACTCAACTTTTTTCGGTCACAGGAAAGGTCTTAGAAAGCATCCAAAAAGATAGCGTCGTTTGTATTCCCCGAGTTGATATTTTACAGGATATTAACCAATTTACTGTGATTCGACTGTCCCGACAAAAAACTGTTTCTAAACCCGAATTAGTCACTCATTCTTAAAATAGAATGCAATTTAATACGTTTATCTCATCTATTTCTGACTTAGAACAGTGTGTTCAGGCACCGAACTTACAAGAGGTTTTGCTGGAACCTTTGTTACTCGCCCGTCAAGGAAGACTTTCTCTTGAAGAAGTAGAATTTCTCGCCTCTGAAGCGGTTAAACGTTCGTTGCATCCGGTGTTAGTTTGGGATATTTTAATGCCGGAACAAATTATGATAGAAATCTGTCAAAAAATATCTCAGTATAATCTTAGCAAATTTTCTGCAATTCGAGTTTGCGATCCGGGTGCAGCTTGGTGGGTGAAAACTCATTTTCCGCAATTGAAAATACACCTGATTGTAGAAACTGGAAATCACAATCTAGAAGCCTTGCAAGGATGGTGTGAGGTGCTTTCGGGTTCGTTAGAACGGTTGGTTTTATCGATAGAACTCCCCGAACAACAACTCATAGAATATTGTCAAAAACTTCCGGTTGCTTGCGAAATTTTGGGCGTGGGGCGAATTTTGCTATTTTATTCTCCCCGTTCTTTGTTATCGAAACATTTGTCTGTTAAGAGTTCCGAAGCAATTCCTGATCTCGAAACAACTGTCGCTTCAGAAGAAAGTCACAATCGACCTTTTCCGACTTTAGAAACGGTGCATGGTACGTTTATGTTTCTCGATAAAGATCAGTTTATTTTAGATCAGTTAGAGTCTTTAGAAAAGGCGGGTTTACATACCGTCCGTTTGGACTTGCGACATTTAAGCCCAGATGAAAATTTTGATGAAAATTTTGCGGTAAATATTGATAATATTTGTCGTCAAATTTTAGACAACCCAACCCCGCTTAAAACTGAATGGCCTAGACAAATTCGCGCACCTTTTTTTAAAGCCAACCGCACGACTTCTATTTTTAATCGCATGAAGTCAAAGGCGAAATTGGCGGCTTATCGCAATGAAATCGGACTGGCTGAAATTGTGGCGGTGGAAAGTAAAACTGCTGTGATTTTTTATGCGTTACAAGCCTTTGAATTATCCCAAATTAACACTTTAATTTTACCAACTGGAGAAGAACGAAAACTTCCTGAAGATGTTCAATTTCGCAACTTAAAAGGAGAAGTGATTACAAAATGCGATCGCGAACAAATTTTGATTGCCAATTGGTTTAAAAAAGCTATGCCGGGGTCTTTACTGTTAGGTAAAATGGAGAATGGCTAGGCGTTCTAATCCTTATTTTCAGTTTAAACAGTTTACCATCTTTCAAGATCGTTGTGCGATGAAAGTGGGAACCGATGGGGTATTATTGGGCGCCTGGACGGAGGTTAAAAAGACTCAAACCATATTAGATATTGGTACCGGGACGGGTTTGGTGGCGTTGATGCTGGCGCAGCGTTCAACCGCAGAAATTGATGCCGTTGAAATTGATAAAAATTCTTGTATTCAAGCCCAAGAAAATATAGAATTATCGCCTTGGAAAGAGCGCATTAAAATTTATCACAGTTCCGTTCAGGACTATACAAAAAACTGCTCAAAGCGGTATAATTTAATTGTCTCAAATCCCCCTTTTTTTGAGAATGCTTATAAAGCCTTAAAAGCATCTAGAACTGTGGCGCGACACACCGTTCTCTTCTCGCCAGTTGATTTATTAAACGTCTCAGAACAGCTTTTAGATGAGGGGGGAAGGTTGGCGGTTATTTATCCCACAGAGACGGCGAATCGTTTTCAAGAAAAGGCTCAAGAATTGGGTTTTTTCTGCAATCAAAAGTTGTTGGTAAAAACGACGCCAACAAGTTCAACCAAACGAATTTTAATGGAATTGAGCAAACGTCAAAAAAATCAATCCGAAAATACCTTAATCATTGAAATCGAAAGGCATATTTACACGCCGGAATTTATTGATTTAGTTCAAGATTTTTATCTAAAGTATTAAATTATTGATGTTTTGAATCGCATTTATTGATTATGTTTCCCGCAACTTTTAAACGTTTTACAATTTCCGAATATCATCGCCTAACAGAACTTGGGATTTTACAACAGAGCGATCGCATAGAATTAATTCGGGGAGAATTGGTTAAAATGGCGGCGAAAGGAATGGCTCACGAAGTCTGTTTAACGAAATTACTAAGAGAACTTTCTAAATTGATATCTGATCGAGCAACTTTAAGATGTCAATCTCCGATAATTTTATCCTCAAATAGCGAACCAGAACCCGATTTTACAATTGTTATTAATCGATCCGATGACTATCTCGCTTCGCACCCTGCTGGCAATGATATCATATTAGTAATTGAGATTTCTGATTCATCTTTAAACTATGATAAAGAGATAAAATTGCCCCTGTATGCTGAAGATGGAATCTCCGATTTTTGGCTCTTTAATCTTGGCGATCGCATTTTGGAAGCTTACAGCAAACCCTATCAAAAACCCCAAGGAAGTTGGGGTTATCGTATCCAAAAGATTTCTTTACCCAACGAAACAATTTCACTCCCTCAGTTTTCTGATTTATTACTTGACTTGACGAAAGTTTTCCCCAATACTTAAATTTAACTTGATAAAAAAATGAGCGATTTATTCAATACCGAACTTTATTTTAGTTCCGAAAAAGACGAACTTTTTGAGAAAGGAACCTGGCCAAAACCGTTTGTTTTTAATGAAGAAGTTGTGCGGGTTTTTGATGATATGGTTTCCCGTTCAGTTCCCCTGTATCGAGAGGTAGTTGCTTGTGCGGCGCATTGGGGTTTAGCCTATTATCAAGAGGGAACAAAAGTTATAGATATTGGTTGTTCGACGGGAACTTTTTTAGAATTACTCGGACGTTTTTTAAAGCAACCTGCAACCTTAGTGGGGATTGATAGTTCTCAAGCGATGTTAGAAAAAGCCGAAAAAAAGTTAGCTGAAATCTCCCAAATTCACCAAATAGAACTCATTTGTAATCAAGCCGAAAACTGTTCATTTAATCAAAGTAGTGTAGTCGTAATGAACTATACGTTACAGTTTTTACCCCTAAACCAACGTCAAAAGTTACTGCGAAAAATTTATGAGGGTTTGGTTCCCGGTGGGTTGCTCTTTCTCAGCGAAAAAATTCGTTCCGGTTCTCCCCAATTTCAAGAAACCATTACCCGACACTACGAAGCGTTTAAAACTCGCAATGGTTACGCCAAAAATGAAATCGAACGCAAGAAAGAAGCGCTGGAAAATGTGTTAATTCCGCTCACGGAAGCCGAACAAATTTCGATGTTAAAAGAAAATGGCTTTGAACAGGTTGACTCGATTATTAAACTGCACAACTTTATTTCGTTTGTGGCTTTAAAATCGGTGTAGTTTCTTTGGAAATCCAAGTATGACTGAAAAATTTGCTCGCTCTATCCAATTTCAGCAAAACTCAGCTATTATAATACTAGAGTAGACTCTATCCAACTCTCTAAAAACAGATATGACAAATACCTCGGTTCAGGTTGTAATTCCTTTAGAAGCTCTTGTTGAGGCTATCAAAACTCTTGACCTTGAAGACCAAATTAAACTTCATAAAATCTTGACTCAAAGTATTCAGACTCAACAACAGATGTCATTGGAAGAATTGCTACAGGAACGTAGTTGTTCAACGCCATTAAAGCAAGGTTTACAGGAAACTTCCACCTATATTAGTAGTGGTCAAGCCAATATTTCAGTTGAACACGATCGGCTAATGACTGATAAATTTAGGAGTGAATTTTGAAAGCCATTATAGCCGACAGGGGGCCTCTTTATGCAGAAGTTGATCGAGACGATCAATATCATGCTCGTTCTCGTTCGGAACTCAAAAAAATCAATCAAGAAAAACTCGCAATTATTGTTTCCTATCCGATATTTTTAGAAGCTCACAAACTCATTCTATATTCTGGCGGATTGAAAGCCGCACTTTCGTTTTCCGAGCGATTAATTACACAAACAAACTTGCTTAATCCCACCTCTAATGATTATCAGGAAGCACTAGAATTAATTGCTCGTTTTCCCGATCAGTCAATCACACTTTCTTTTTATTATGCAATATTTTTATAACTTTTGTCTAGATTACTGTTATTATTAAAAATATCGGTGTTATCTCCAAGTAAAATGTTAGATGAAAGCCTGGGTTATGTCGCGCCTGACTATCTCGAAAAATACAATAATATTATTAAATCTGAAAATATTTTAGCAATCCGTCAGGAACGACAAACACAACTATTTGAAGCCAAAACTAAGCGATATTATCAAGCGGTTCAAGCGGTTAGAGATATTGAAAGTAACAAGTTTGATTTTTCCGGTTCGGTGATAAAAGTCGGTAAAGCGGATGAACTCTCTTTTGAACAGCAGCAACGATTTAATCAAAGCTTAAAAGCCTTTTGTCCCTGGAAAAAAGGGCCGTTTGAACTGTTTGGAACTTTTATAGATGCTGAATGGCGTTCTGATTGGAAATGAGAGCGGATTTTACCGCATATTCAATCACTAACCGACCGCAAAGTTGCAGATATTGGCTGTCACAACGGTTATTTTATGTTTAGAAT
>CAZNCM010000045.1:8623-18897 GCA_964571155.1 uncultured Lyngbya sp.
AAAAACCCGCCTGTGTCGTTGGTTTTGAACCCTACGCCAAACACTTTTGGAACTTTCAACTGGTTCAAAATATTGTCCGACAGGAAATGCTTCATTTTGAACTTTTGGGCGTCGAACATATTGACCTTTATCCCGATTTTTTTGATACGATTTTCTGTTTGGGGATTTTGTATCATCATACTGACCCGGTGGGTTTACTGCGAAAACTGCACAAATCTCTGAAAAAAAACGGAGAAATTATTATTGACTGTCAGGGAATACCGGGAGATTTACCCGTTGCATTAACCCCTGAAAAACGTTATGCACGGGCGCGAGGAATTTGGTTTCTCCCAACTCTATCTGCGCTCGAAAATTGGATAACTCGGGCGGGTTTTACCGATGTTAATTGTTTTTTTGCCGAACCCCTTTCAACGGAAGAACAACGCCGCACCAGTTGGGCGGATATTGATAGTTTATCCGAGTTTTTAGATCCTCAAAATCCTTCATTAACCATAGAAGGTTATCCCGCACCCTGGCGTTATTATGTAATTGCTCACAAAGATTAATAAAATGGCAAAATTATCTGAATACAAGCTATAATTTATGATGGGATTGGGCATTTTGGGAATGGGTAGACTATTTACAAGCTGTTAATCTCCAGATTTCCGATCTCGCCAGTCGGCTATTACCACCACAAACAATTTAAACTCAAGTTCTATCTTTTTTATCGAGCAATATTTGCGATGAAAACTCGTCGATGGTTCTGTTCTTTTCTGTTATTTTTGGCTGGGCTTCTAGTCGCGATGGGTTGCAGTCAGGGATTGGATTCTATTAAAAATCTAGATGCGGGAGTTGGTGAACAAATAATCGTTTTAGGTGATAGTATTGCATCCGGCTATGGTGTCGCAGAAACCGAAGCTTTTCCGAATGTTCTCAGTCGTAAATTGGGTTTACCAATTGTCAATAAAGGTGTCGCTGGAGATACCACAGCAATGGGATTAAATCGACTTCAAGAGGATGTAATATCCCAAAACCCTTGGTTGGTTATTGTTGAACTTGGCGGAAATGATTATCTGAGAAAAGTTCCTCTTGCTGAAACTGAAGAAAACTTACGACAAATTATTACTCAAATTCAACAACAGGGGGCGATAGTTGTTTTATTGGGAATTAACCCCGGTTTACTCAATGATCCTTACAAAAAAATGTTTGAACGGGTTGCTAAAGAAACCGAAGCTTATCTCATTCCCCAAATCTTTAAAGGCGTTTTGGATAATCCCAAATATCGACAAGATGATGTGATTCATCCGAATGCAGTTGGACAGGAAATATTAGCCAGTCGTGTTGCTGAAGATTTGCGTCCGTTACTCAAAGATGCAAAATGGCCTGCAAGTTTAATGAAATACAAATCCTCCACTGATTAAATACCGATAAAATTCCTTAAAGTTGATGTTCATAAGTTTTCGTTACCTAACAGTATGGATGATTATACTGTTAAAAGGTGGCTACCGTGGCAGTTGTTGGAATCTTCTGGAAATAGTGGTTTAACTGATGAGAGTTATTAGTCGTAAAGCATTGCGGAAATTCTGGGAAAAACACGCTGATGCCCAGTCTCCTCTGTTGCTTTGGTATGAACGTATTACCACTGACCAATTTACCTCATTAAATCACCTACGGCAAACTTTCCTCTCCGCAGACATTGTTGAGAACTTCACAGTCTTCAATATCGCTGCTAACCGCTATCGTCTCATCGCATACATTGACTATGAGTATAGAATGGTATTTATTCGCTCAGTTCTAACTCACGCAGAATATAGTAAGGAGAAATGGAAAAATGACGAGTGGTTTAAAGACTCCTAGCCGTTACTACTTAGAACTTATCACCGCATTCCCTCCTCGTCCGATAACCAATGAACTTGAATACGAAGCCACGCAAGCACAAATTAATAAAATTTTAGACAAGCCCCAATTAAACTCGGACGATCGCGCCTATCTAAAAATTCTTGGTCTGATCATCTACGACTATGAAGAACAAACCGAATCCTTTTGAAATTGCCAAATGAGCAGATATAAACGCCAAACAAAAAGCATTTTAAGAACGTTTAATTAAATTTTTTAACTCTTTAATAAATGCGGGTTGTTGGGTGGTTGTGGGTGGATGAGTGAGAATTCCTTGAGTCGGACTAAATAGAAAGGCTAAAGTAAAGAATCCCGATGCAACTAACACAATAGCGGGGCCGGAAGGAAGGTTATAATAATAGCTGAGATACATTCCTGTAATACTCGAAAGTACCCCCACTCCTACCCCACAAAACATCATTTGATGCAAACGACTAACGAGTAAATAAGCCGTCGCCGCCGGAGTAATTAACAGCGATAACACTAACACCACCCCAACGGCCTTTAAACTGGCGACAATGGTTAAGGCAATTAATACCATTAACCCAAAATTGAGGAGGTTTACGGGCAAACCCACGGCCTCGGCACCCAAAGGATCAAAGGTATAAAAGAGTAATTCTTTGTAAATTAAAACAACAATTAAAATCACGAATACAGTAATAATTGCTGTATCTCGAACATCTCCCAATGTCACGCCGAGAATGTTCCCAAATAGAAAGTGATTTAGGTCTATTTTGTTGTCTTTTTGAATAATAGTAATTAACGTAATTCCCAACGCAAAAAAGGCGGAGAATACAATTCCCATCGCTGCATCTTCTTTAATGTTGCTGCGAGTCCGAATTAAGTTAATAAAAACGGTACTAATCACCCCCGCAATAAACGCACCAATGAAGATATTTGCACCGACAATATAGGCAATAGCTAGCCCCGGTAAAACAGAATGACTAATCGCATCCCCCAATAAAGCGAGGCGTTGCACCATCAAATAACTACCAACAACCGCACAAATTAAACCCACTAAAATCGCAACAATCAAAGATCGTTGCATGAAACTGTATTGTAAGGGTTCTATTAAAATATCCCACATTTTATTTGACTAACTTTCAGCTACTCCTTTAAAACTTAAGCTGCATTTCCAGAAAAGAACATTACCTTTCCGCCATAAGCCTGGTTTAAGTTTTCTTCTTGGAGAACCTGTTGACGGCGACCCGCTGCAATCAGTTCTTTATTCAATAGAATAATATCATCAAAATTGGTAATGGATTCTCCCAAATCGTGATTAATCACCAAAACCACTTTACCAGAATTTGCCAAATCTCGAAATATTTTAAAAATGATATTCTCGGTTTTTTGGTCGATACCAACAAAGGGTTCATCAAAGCAAAAAATCTCCGCTTCTTGGGCGAGACTTCGTGCTAAAAATACACGCTGTTGTTGACCTCCCGATAATTGACCAATGGGACGATTTTTATAAGCGCTCATTCCGACTCTTTCTAAGGCTTCCGACGCCTGACGACGACTCACCGCAGAAAAGCGACGAAACCACCCCGTCTTACGAATTCTTCCCATCATTACCACATCCCAAACTGTCGCCGGATAAGTCCAGTCGATTTGCGATCTTTGAGGAACATAAGCCACTCGCTGACGCTGTTGACTCAGGAGTTGACTTCCGTATAAAACCGGATTACCCGTTGTTGGAATTAACCCTAACATCGCCTTCATCAACGTACTTTTCCCCGCTCCATTAGGACCAATAATTCCAGTTAAACGTCCAGGTTTGATCTCCACAGAAATATCCCGCAACGCCTCAACGCCTCGATATTGAACACTGATGTCATTAACCATAATCCCCGGAATCCCCATAGAGACGGATTCCAGTTGAGCAGAATTAACGCTATCGTCAAAGAATCGTAGGGTATCCATCGCTTCATTATTCCTCGCTACAGTCTCAAGAATACCACAAAATGAAAGAATTATGAAATAATAAATGAAAAGATTATGAAAATCTATCGAAAGTGAGGTTAAACGTGAGTATTTATCAGGCTTTCAACTCTGTCTTAAGGTTGACGACAGCAGGAATTATCTTCGGAACTCTATTAAGTAGTTGTACCCAAGACGTTGCAAATAATCCCGATAACGATCAACCTCAAGTGGTTTCAACCAGTACGATTATTGCGGATTTAACTGAAACTATTGGCGGTGATGAAATTGAACATCAAGGAATATTAGAACCCGGTGCTGATCCTCATGTTTATGAACCCGTTCCTCAAGATAGTATTGCCTTTGAAGAAGCGGATTTAATTTTTTATAATGGCTACAATTTAGAACCGGGATTAATTAAGTTAATGAATGCGGCGGGAGTCGGTGCAAAAAAAGTTGCGGTTGGGGAAGTTGTTCAGCCTTTGGATTGGGAATACGAAGGAGAAATCGAACCCGATCCGCACGTTTGGGGAAGTGCAGAAAATGCGATTATCATGGTCAATACGATTCGAGATAGTTTAATCGAACTTTCTCCCGAAGATCGAGAAATTTTTACTAAAAATGCGGCTAAACTGACTCAAGAATTGCAACAACTCAATATTTGGATTAACCAACAAATTGCCACAATTCCTGAAAACCAACGCCGATTAGTCACGACTCACGATGCGTTTCAATATTATGCAAATGCTTATGGTTTAGAAGTAACAGGAACTTTAATCGGAATTAGTACCGAAGAACAACCCAGCGCCCAAACGGTGAGTCAGTTGGCGGATTCGATTCGGAATAGCAAAGTTCCGGCGATTTTTGCAGAAACTACAATTAACCCCAAATTAATCACAACTGTCGCCCAAGAAGCGGGTGTAAAATTAGCCCCAACTGAACTTTATTCAGATTCAATTGGTTCACCCGGAAGTGAGGGCGATAGTTATGTTAAAATGTTAGTATCAAATACCGAAACTATTGTTAATGCTTTAGGGGGAAATATAACCGCTTTTGAACCTCAGTAGGTAAGCCGAATTCTCGCTAAATTTCAAAAAGTTTGGAGTTGCGCTACTCTACGAGAAGGCGAAGTACCTACCGCACTGCTAATTTGGGGCTAAAGCCCAACTACAAACGAACTGGGGTGATAGAAATCAACTCAGAATCTCAACCCTTGAATTGAAGGTGATCACCCCGTGGACGAGTTAAGGATATAAACCCCGATCGCTTAACGCCTGTGCTACGCGACCTACTCCCAAAGTATAAGCCGCCAAACGCATCGAAACGCCCTGTTTTTGTGAACGTTCACTAACTCGATGATAGGCGTGTACCATCAATTTTTCCATTTCTCGGTTAACCCGTTTTTCATCCCAAAAAACATAGGATTGACCTTGCACCCATTCTAGATAACTCACAACCACACCCCCCGCATTGGCGAGAATATCGGGTAACACCATCACGCCTTTTGTTTCGAGTATTTGATCTGCGATTAATGTAATCGGTGCATTCGCCCCTTCTACCACAATTTTTGCTTTAATTTGAGTTGCATTTTCTTCAGTAATTTGATCTTCCAATGCAGCCGGAATCAACACTTCACAAGGTAAAGTCAAGAGTTCGGCATTAGAAATCATTTCACCGCCTGTAAATCCGGCAATACTGTAATTATTTTCAACAACATACTGTTGAAGTACGGGAATATCTAACCCCTGCTCGTTAAAAATTCCGCCTGAAACATCAGAAACTGCCAAGATTTTAGCACCCGCTTCATGCAACAATTGTGCGGCCGCTGCCCCCACTTTTCCGAAGCCTTGAATGACAATTTTAACGTCTTTTAAACTGCGATTTTGTTCGAGTAAAGCTTCGCGAACGGTAATCATAACGCCCCGTCCTGTGGCTAAATCTCGGCCTTTAGAACCGCCAATAGACAGGGGTTTTCCGGTAACAATACCCGGAATTGCCCGACCCATATTCATTGAATAGGTATCCATCATCCAAGCCATTTCCCGAGATGAAGTGCCAATATCGGGGGCGGGAATATCAAGTTCAGGGCCGATATCTTTAATGAGTTCACTCACATAGCGACGGGTGATCCGTTCGAGTTCACCTAAACTATAATGACTGGGATTAATAGCAATTCCGCCTTTTGCACCCCCATAAGGAATTCCTAATAAGGCGCATTTCCACGTCATTAACATTGCTAGTGCCGATAATTCTTGTAAACTAACGGCGGGATGATAACGGGTTCCGCCTTTGTAGGGGCCAAGAACATCACAATGTTGCACCCGATGTCCGGCGAGGACTTTGACCTGACCGTTATCGAGTTTAACGGGAATCGAAACGGTGACAACTTTGCGGGGTTGTTCGAGGATGACGATCACATTTGGATCGATTTGAAGTTCATCTGCGGCTTGCTGTAAATAGCTACAGGTGCGATCAAAAGGACAAATGTAGGCTGGTGTCGGTGCCGCAGGTATTTGTAGTGATGAAACCATGAATTTAACCTCTTAGCGTGTCGCGAAGGCTGAAACAGAGGAAATTGAGGATTGCATAGAAAGAGGGAACAGGAGTGAAGCTTTTTTTCGCCTCCTGTACTTCTACTTATCCATTTATCGTATGAATTCCTTGATCCCTGACTGGATTTCCTCTATTTCTAGATTAACTTACAATTTGGAATTTCGGTAAAATTGTAAAATTTGTTACAGTTTTAGGTTTAAACCTGTAGTGTCTGTCTATCGGGCTGAAGGGCAGAGGCTCGGGATCACTGATAAGTTAGCTACAATAACGATAAAATTAAACTAAAAACAGATGCGCTTTTGTTTATAACTTTTTCTAAATTATGTTAAGTTCAGCTCAACTTTTGTCTGTTAACCGCTTAATCTTTCAGAAAATGTTCGTTGTCTTTGTCCAAAATCAGACAACTGATGATCATTTCAGTATTGACTAAGAAAGCAACGTTCAAGAAACATTGTAGCGAAATAAAGTTTTGTAAAAACGAATCAACAGGTTGTGAGTGATGAGTGAGGCTAAGATTCTGATTGTTGAAGATGAATTTTTGATTGCTCAGGGGTTAGCCCGTAAGCTAGAAAAGTTAGGCTATCAAATTATTGATATTGTGGCTTCGGGGGGAGAAGCAATTCAACGAACTCGTGAGTTTTACCCAGATTTGATCCTAATGGATATTGTGATCGAAGGAGATTGCGATGGTATAGAAACGGCGGCTGAGATTTATAAATCTTATTTTATTCCGGTGATTTATGTCACTGCCTATGCCGACGAACAAATTTTAAAACGCGCTCAAAATACAGGATCTTACGGTTATATTCTTAAACCTTTTAATGAACGAGAACTACACGCAACAATTCAAATTGCACTGAGTAAACATCAACAAGCACTCCAACTTCAACAGTCTGTACAAAATGCGGAAAATAAATGTCAAGAAAAATCCCGACACCTTTCTCGGGCTTCTCATAATTTACGCAACCGTATGACTGTCATTCAGGCAATTGCCGGAATTTTGTATGAATATGGAGATAAATTATCGACTCAGAAAAGACAAAAGCATCTAGACTTAATCCGCACTTCTATTGACAATATGGATGAGATCCTCGAAGATATTTTATTTTTAATTCGTTCAGAAGCGGATCAACATCCCTTTCAACCGCAACCGATGGATCTAATTGAATTTTGTAAAAATTTATTTGAAGAATATAAAACCTCTGTCACCGAAAAACACACTCTACAATTCAATTATAATTGCAATTATTATCAAGCGAATATAGACCGTAAACTTTTGTATTATATCTTGAGTAATTTACTCTCAAATGCTATTAAGTATTCTCCAGATGGAGGGCAAATTGTTTTAGAGATTAGCTGTGATTGGCAACAAGTGATATTTCGGGTTAAAGATCAAGGAATTGGAATTCCACCCAACTACTTTCAAAAACTATTTCAACAATTTGAACGGGCTACTAATGTTGGTAAAATTAAGGGGACAGGATTAGGACTTTCTATTGTTAAACAAGCGGTGAGTTTACATCAAGGTGAAGTTAGCGTTGAGAGTGAACTGGGGAGAGGAACAACTTTTACCGTTAAATTACCTCTAACCTTATGTTCACAAAAAATAGAATTTAAACCGAATAAAGTCTCTGAATATTTAGAGAAACAATAATCAAAAGTGAACAGTTATAATTGATCGGTTGCCTCAATTTAAGTTTCTCAAACCTCAAAATAATAATTAACCTATCGCTTGTATAAGATAAAAAACATATCCATAATTAGCGGAATATTGACGATAGATATCAATTTCACGTTGATGAAGTTCAATCACCGCCAGTTTCTCCGCATCATCTTTATACTTTTGAGATAAAGTGATCAATTTTTGTTCAAGCGGTGTGTAATACATCCACCAAGCCGATTCCGGCAGGATAAAATAATCAACTTCTTGATAACCCGCCTGCTGAATAATTAATCGATTAGATTCGATATCTTGCATTTGAGGATATTCTTCAGCCCAAAATTGTTTTAATTCTTCGGGTGGATTAGAACAAATCCAAGAAATTTCGGTAACAGCTAAATAGCCTTGTTCTTTTAAGAACGGTTTCCAACAACGAAGCGCATTTTCAAACCCAATACTATAAGCGGAACCTTCCGCCCAAATCAGATCAAAACTGTTTGGATTAAATTCAAGCGCTGACATATCAGCGTTAACAATTTCTAAGCGATCTCGAACTCCCTTTCTCACCGCTTCCTGATCTAATTGATCGAGGAAAGGTTGATGATTATCAACGGCGATTATTTTACCGTTTGAGAGTTCAAGCAGATGAAAAGTTTGCATTCCTGGGCCACAACCCAAGTCCAAAATTAGGGGTTTGGGAGGTAAATCTGTTAACAGGGAATAAGCCCTTTGTGTTGACTCAAAATTACCTGGCCCCTCACGCGGTAAACCTTGATGAATCTCGAAAAAAATCTCTAGGTTCATGTTAAAAAATACCTGAGTTTAAGCACAAGTTGATCAACAGTTTCAAAGAAAAGAGATCGGGAAATGGGGAGTCTAGTCCCCACGTCCTACTTCCTAACTCCGTTTCAAGTTTACAGCGTTTCGGCTTCATCCAAACGACGAAGTGAGAATTCAGCCGCATTCTTCACTTGGGGATGACTATCTTTAGCGAGATATTTCAAAGCTGCTATACTCTTAGGACTGGGTAAGTTTCCTAACGCTTCGGAAAGCCGTTGTCGCACTAACCAATCTTCCGACTGAGCAAACCGTAAAATCGCGTCAATCGCTTCTAAATCTTTGATCTCACCCAACGCTGCGATCGCCGCTTGTTGAATTACAATCTCTTTAGAGTCTAACGCTTGCATGAGGGCATCGTGAGCGCGAATATCCTTGAGATTTCCTAAAGAAACAGCCGCACTAAACCGCACTAACCAGTCTGTATCTTCATAAAAAGCCCGCACCAAAGGTTCAAAAGCTCGAATGTCTTCGAGATACCCCAAAGCACCTGCTGCATCGGCTCGAATCCCGTAATCTGGATCAGATTCCAACAATTCGACTAAAATTGGGTAGCACTCCTCTGTTGGTTTGATACCCAGTGCAAACACCGCCATCGAACGAATCGGTAAGTTGGGATCATTTAAGACCTTCTTGATCAACGGAACTGCGTCTGTGGGGGAAACTTGCCGTAGAGAGGCTAACGCCAACATCCGATCACGGGAGTTTTCGCTTTCGAGTTGAGTTGCAATGGTTTCTAGACTTAAAGGTTCATTCATGGTTTCAAACTTATTAAAACTTTACATTGGAATTGCTTTGATCTTAATGGAGTCAGAAGATCTACGCCACAAAGTACATTGAGGTGAGGATACTGTACTCCCCCACAGATCGGTTTAGGGGTGAAATGATCCAAATTTTTATTCATACTTCTTGATGAGTTATGCCCGTCAACCAACTGCCTCAGTATTCTTCCGCCTTAGAACAGGCCATTGATCGGAACCCGATTATCGTTACACCAGACACCTCACTTTATCAAGTTATTCAGTTAATCGGTCAGCTGAATCGGAGTAACCCTTTACCGACGGTTCAGACCCCAGAGAATGGTAATGGATTAGATCGATTGTTGGACTCCCATCAAACTCAATCTGACTGTGTTTTGATTGTAGACGGAGAAAAATCAACTTCGTCGTCGGAAATTTCGACTTTACAGGGAATTGTCACTGAACAAGAGATTTTACAATTATTGGCAACGGGTTTATTAGACTATCCGGCTGAAGTTCGCTTGCACAAAACCCGAATTAGTGAGGTGATGTCGCCTTCGACTGTGAATTTAGTCGAATCTGAAGATCAGGATATTTTCACCGCTTTATCGTTGTTTCGACAGCATCAAATTTATCATTTACCCGTTCTCAATTCTCAAGGGTATTTGCGAGGGGTGATTACTCCAGAA
>CAZNCM010000045.1:18946-24306 GCA_964571155.1 uncultured Lyngbya sp.
GCTACAACCGTCTAATATTTTGCGTTTACGACGAGTGGGGGATGAAGTTACCCGCAAGCCTGTGACTGCACCTGCGATCACGTCGTTGCTGAGTTTAGCGCAAATGATGTCTGCTCATCAAGCCAGTTGTGTCGTCATTTATCACTCTTCTCGCAAGAAACAACTCAATCCGATTGGAATTGTCACAGCATTTGATATTGTCCAAGCTCAATATTTAGAATTGGATTTATCTCGAATCACGGCTGAAACGGTAATCGCCGGAAATTCATTTTTTAGTCTAAAATCAGGTGATTCTCTCTGGGTAGCCCACCAGGAGATGCAACAACAACAAGTGCAGCGATTGATTGTCTGTGGTGAGCAGGGAGAACTGATTGGAATTATCACTCAGATGAGTTTGTTGCGAATGCTTGATCCGACAGAAATGTATCGGGTCGTTCGCAATTTACAGCAATCTGTAGATCAATTGCAAGCCGAAAAATTTGATTTACTAGAAAGTCGAGCCGCTCAACTCGAAGCCCTCGTTCAAGAACGCACGGCAAAACTCTATGAACAACTTCAACGGGAACGCTTATTTGCCAAGATTTCTTTTCAGATTCATCAGTCACTTGATATTGAGGATATTCTGAATACAACCGTTGCAGAAGTGCGGTTAGTATTAAGTGCAGATCGAGTGCTTATTTACAATGTGATGGCAAATCAGGCGGCTCAACGAGTAGCCGAATCTGTAGCTCCGGGATGGCAACCGCTCCTCGATAAAAAGCTAAAAAAATCGATTGTTAAGACTTATTTAACTGCCTTTGAAACGGATTCAGTTTATGCGATTTCTAATTTGCAAAATAGCAGATTAACGCCTGTCGAAATCGAACGTTTAAACCAAGAGCAAATTCAAGCTTATCTCGTTGTTCCGATTCTCCAAGATGGACAACTTTGGGGGATGATTGCAGCTCATCAATGTTCGGGTTCTCGTCAGTGGCAGCCTTCGGAAATTACCGTTTTACAACAGTTAGCAACTCAACTGGCGATCGCTATTCAACAAGCTCAATTATACCGTCAAGTTCAAGATTTGAATACCGATCTCGAACGTCAAGTTCAAGAACGAACCTCAGAACTTCAACAAAAAGTTAAGGAACTTCAGCAACTCAATAAGCTGAAAGATGATTTTCTCAGTACCGTTTCTCACGAACTACGGACTCCTCTAACCAATATGAAAATGGCAATTCATATGATGAAGCTAGTCTCGCAAAATGAGCAAGTTCAACGCTATATTAGTATTTTAGAACAGGAGTGGACAAGAGAAACAAACTTAATTAATGATTTGCTGGATTTACAAAAACTCGAAGTCTCCTCAATGCCGATTTCTTTAGAAACTGTGGAGTTATCCCAATGGCTACCTCAGATTCTTAAACCCTTCTATTCTCGAACTCAAGAGCGTCAGCAAGTCCTTAACGTTAAATCTCCTAAAAATTTGCCTTCTATTCTAACCAATTCTAGTAGTTTAGAACGAATTTTAGCAGAATTGCTCAATAATGCTTGTAAGTATACTCCGAATGGCGGTGAAGTTTGTTTAACCGTTCAAAACGAAACGGCAACTGAAACCCGTGCTTCCAAAAAATCCTTGAAGCCGAAGAATAATGAAGAACATTCAAAACTATTGGGGGTGAAATTTACGATCACGAACCAAGCAGAAATTTCAGAAAAAGAACTTCCCAAAATTTTTGATAAATTTTATCGAGTTCCCAATGCTGATCCCTGGAAACAAGGCGGAACGGGGTTAGGTTTAGCTTTGGTGCAGAAATTAGTTGAACAACTGCGAGGAGAGATTAAAGTCAGCAGTAAAAATAATTTAACCACCTTTACTGTTGAATTACCTCGATAATTCCCAATACTTAAGCGTCTGGTTCTGCGAGTGCTTTAGTGAGTATTTCTCCCATTTCCCGACATCCCACCAGTTTCATTCCTTCTGATACAATATCTCCAGTACGATATCCCCAATCCAGCACTTTCAATACAGCCTGTTCGATTTTGTCTGCCGCAGACGGTTGATCTAACCCATAGCGTAACATCATCGCGGCACTGAGAACTTGAGCAAGGGGGTTAGCTTTATCTTGTCCAGCAATATCGGGCGCCGAACCATGTACAGGTTCAAATACCCCTGGCCCTGATTCTCCTAAACTCGCCGAAGGAAGCATTCCAATACTTCCCGTCAACATCGCCGCAGCATCCGAGAGAATATCGCCAAATAAATTCCCCGTAACAATCGTATCAAACTGTTTGGGCCAACGGACTAACTGCATTGCAGCATTATCAACATAAAGATGAGATAATTCAATCTCAGGATATTGATCGGCAAGTTGTGTAATCCGATCTCGCCAAAGTTGAGAGACATCGAGAACATTAGCCTTATCAACAGAACACAATTTTCCGCCTCGTTTTTTAGCGGTTTCAAACCCGACTCGTCCGATGCGATCAATTTCCGACTCGGTATAAGCCATTGTGTTGACTCCCCGTTTCTCTCCGGTTTCCGTCTCAAAAATTCCTTTGGGTTGACCGAAGTAAACGCCGCCAGTCAGTTCTCGAACCACCATGATATCAACCCCTTCTACAACCTCTCGTTTCAGAGAGGAAGCATCAACCAAATGGGGTAAAATAGTAGCGGGGCGTAGATTAGCAAATAACCCTAATCCTGCTCTCAGTGCTAAAAGTCCGGTTTCTGGACGTTGATGACGAGGTAAGTTATCCCATTTATAGCCCCCAATTGCAGCTAAGAGTACCGCATCACTTTGGCGACATTGCTCTAGAGATGCAGCGGGTAAGGGTTCTCCTGTGGCATCAATGGCAACACCGCCAATTAAGGCCTCTTGAAAGTCAAAGGAGATGTTTAATTGTTGACCAACGGCTTTGAGGACATCTACCGCCACTGCCATAATTTCAGGGCCAATGCCGTCGCCAGGAAGAAGAGTAATGCGGTAGTTCTGAGTCATAGGGATTCTAGATGCAGGAGTTGAAAATTTTAGGTATTGTCAGGGTTTACAGCTTGAACTGTAATTCAGCCTATAATCATACCAAAATATCACTCAACTCTCAAAGCAATTAAAAATCTAGATTGGGATTAAATTTTGTATGGTTTATATGGTTGTTTATATAGGTTGTTAGGATGATGTTACGGACAAAACTTCTGATCGATTGAGTTTAGCATCAGTTGAGTCCTGTTGATTCTGTTGAACTCAGCAAGCTGGAAGAAAAAGGACTTTTATTGACCCGTGAACTCAAATCTCAAGTCTGACTCTTGCTATTTAATCTCTTGAGACAATAGCATAGAATAGAGTAAGTAGAGTATTGATGACTCTCAGTAAAACTTTTCAGGCAACAGATGGGTGCAAGTGATCAATGAGAAAAAAACGACCACAGCATATTAAGATTTGGCAATACACCTCGATTGGGTTTGCTGGTTTAGCTGGATTGATTTTTCTCACTGCGGTTGCTCAATCTCTTTTATCTCTTAGTTGGATGACTTATGGTTTTTGTATTTTCATTGCTATTTTCGCTAGCGTCACTACTTTCATCTGTTATAAACAACAATATAAATTACAAGAAGAAAAGGCTGAACTAGCAACCTTACTCGATCAAACAACAGAACGTTTGAAGGCTGAAAAAATTGAACTTGAACAAGTGCTAGCCTTAACTCATGATCGATGTTGTACAATACAAGCTCAAAATGCAACGTTACAGGAAATAAACCGTCGCAAAGATGAATTTCTTCGGCAGACTTCTCACGAACTGAGAACGCCAATGAATGGAATTATTGGTTCACTCCAGTTGTTACTGGATGATTTGTGTGATGATCGTGAAGAAGAAATAGAAATGCTACAACAAGCTTATCAATCTTCTATCCATTTATTGACTTTACTCAATCAAGTTTTAGATCTCGCTAAGATAGAATCCGGTCGAGTCACTGTTGAAATTAGAACGGTTGATTTACATTCTAGTTTGTCGGCCGCAATTTATTTACAACTCGCCAATATTCGTCAAAAAAACTTATTACTTTATCGAAAAAATTATCAAAATATTATTAGAGTTAAAGCCGATCCAACTAAACTTAAACAAGTTTTTATTAATGTCATTGGCAATTCAATTAAATTTACCGAAAAAGGGAGCATCACGATTTCCACTCAACTTGAATCTCGTCAGGTAATTTCTTCCAAAACTAATAAGCCTCAAGAAAGCCTGATGGCGATTATTACCATTCAAGATACTGGCATTGGTATTGATCCCTCTACTCAAAATCGACTGTTTCAACCCTTTCAAGTTGAAGATGAATCCCGTTCTCATCCTCTCGGAAGTACGGGGCTAGGTTTAGTCATTTCTAAACACTTAGTTGAGATGATGGGCGGTCAAATTAAACTCTATAGTGCGGGAAGAAATCAAGGAACAACAGTGGAAATTTTATTACCTTTAGCAGATACTGATACTGATCATGAGATGGAAAACGAATTGAATATCATTGAATCCTGAAATTATTCGCTCAAACAATTTAAAGTTCCTCTCTCTCCATCTAATTCTGCTATAATTCCTACAGGTAAGATTCCATTAGCTCCGTCGTGACCAAAGGGCAAATTAGAAACAATTGGAATCCCTAAATCTCCGAAGCGATCGCGCAAAACTTCTTCTAACTTAAAACTATTGGAGTTGAGATTTTTCTCCCACTGACTAAAACGCCCTAAAGCAATTCCCCCAACTTGTTGTAACGCTCCCGTCATCCGCCAATGGGTTAACATTCGATCAATGCGGTAGGGTTCCTCATTGTCATCCTCAAACGCTAAAATTGCACCGGATAACGGCGGTTGGTAAGCCGTTCCTAGCAAACAAGTTGCCACTGTCAAATTTCCCGGTAATAACTGTCCTCGCACTGTTCCATTTCCCCATCCGGTTCCCTGTAACGGTTCAATCGGACGACCTTCCAACCAATCAAATAAACGTTGAATAGACCAATCGGGTTCTTCCCCTAAAGTCGTTAACACCGGGCCATGTATACCTGCGGTTTTCCCGAGACTTCCCCACAATAAAGCGGTAATATCTGAAAAACCGATCAAAAACTTAGAAGTGCAATCCGGTTTGAGTCTTTCCCATTGCCAATTTTCCAGCAAACGAGTCGCCCCAAAACCACCTCTAGAACAAATAATACCCCGACAATCAGGATCATTCAAGGCGATCGCGAATTGATCACGTCTGGCTTGATCCGTTCCGCCCAGATAACCCCACTGCTGATCGTAACCCGCAGTCAGTTCTAAATGATAACCTCGCGATCGCCAAATTTCCAAACCTTGTTCAAACCGTTCAAGATCACGCAGCGCACCACTCGG
>CAZNCM010000046.1:0-2280 GCA_964571155.1 uncultured Lyngbya sp.
CTATTAGCTGAGGCTAAATATAACGCGGATCAAGAGTTTTATTTGGCGGTGACGTTAGATCCGAGCAGTCGCCGTCCGGTGATGTTAGGCTCAACCCAAGGCGGAGTTGCTGTCGAAGAAGCGATCTCAGAGGTTCAACAAGTGGTTGTCGATCAAGAGTTTTCCTCGTTCTATGCTCGTCGCCTCAGCGTCAAAATGGGATTGCATCAAGAACTGATTTTAGCGGTGAGTGCCATCATCGAAAAAATGTATTGTTTGTTTGTGGAAAAGGATTTAGATCTGATCGAGATTAATCCACTGGGTATTAACTCTAGTGGCGAGGTGATGGCTCTTGATGGCAAAGTGATTGTCAATGACAATGCTCTGGGGCGTCACCGAGATTTAGCGGCTTTGATTCAAAATCATCAGAATCGGGCCAAAGCCTCGTTAACAGATGTCTATTCTTTTCCTTTTCCTTCTCAGGTTGATCGGGTTCTGCTTCCCCCCCTAAAAATTGTGGAACTTGAAGGTAATATCGGCATTTTATCGAATGGTGCGGATATGACACTGACGACTGTTGATTTAATTGTTCAAGCAAAGGGAAAACCTGCAAATTACCTCGATTTGGAGGCAGAAGAGTATACAGAATTAACTGAGGCTTGGGGTGATCATCTCTATCAAGGTTTAGAATTGGTCAGTCAGTCGAAGCAGGTGAAAGTTGTTGTGGTCAATCTTCTCAGTCACGTTGTCTCTTCTCAAAAAACGATTTCAGAAATAGCTAATTATCTTCAGAAAAAGGCGAATATTGGCCATTTACCTCAGTTTGTTCTGAGATTAGCGGTTAATCCACCTCGTGAAATTCTCGATCAGTTGGCACAACTGCCTGTTCAAGTTGCTGAGAGTTTAGATGAGGCGGTGAAGCTTGCTGTTTCTTTAGCGAAGTAATGGAAAGCGGATCTTCTCCTGTGTCGTTTGGGTTCTCGATTAATCCGGTGGGTAGAAGTCCGGGACAAACCTTGAAAATCGCACGCCGACTAAAATAGAAAAATCTCGCATCTCATGCAGTTGAGATCAACTGTCCTCCGATCTGAGTCAATTGCCAACTCAGTGACAGTTTATTTATCGTTGCTGCATCAGTCTCGGGTTTACAACTAGAATAACTATGGATTTAACATCAGAGAGTAAAGTTTTAATTCAGGGGAATGCAGCATCTCAAGCTTTGATTCATGCGGTTCTCAATATGAAGGCTTATGGGACTAATATTGTCGCTTGTATCACTCCCGGTCAAGGCGGTACTCATTTGCAAGAAGTTCCGATTTTTGATTTGGTTGAACAAGCACAGATTAAAGTTGGCCCGATTGATACCAGTGTGATTTGGGTGAATCCCTATCAAGCGCTAGATGCTGCTTTAGAAGCGATTGAAGCTGGAGTCAAACAACTGGTTATTCTCACCGAGGGAATGCCGCCTTTAGATATGGTTGGTTTGATTCGTAAAGCCGAAATCTCAGAAACACTTCTCATTGGGCCGAGTTGTGCCGGGATGATTGTCCCGAATCAGCTTTTATTGGGGCTTCATCCGGGTGAGTTTTATAGTCCGGGTTCTATTGGGTTAATTAGTCGGGGTAGCAGACTTACTTATGAAATTGCTTCTCAACTCACTCAAGCTAAACTCGGACAGTCTCTGAGTGTTAGTATTGGCAGCGATTTGATTATTGGTTCTTCTTTTATTCAGTGGCTACAAATTTTGGATGAAGATGATCAAACTGAAGCGATTGTTTTAGTCGGAGAAGTCAGTGGAAGTGGTGAAGAAGAAGCGGCTTCTTATATTGCTGAAACGATTGATAAACCTGTGATTGCTTATATTGCTGGACTGTATGCACCCCCAACTCAACTGCTGGGTCATTCCTGTACGCTAGCAACATCTAAATTACTCGCCCAAACGATTTGTCCGCCGACAATAGAAAGCAAAATAGAAGCGTTTAAAAAAGCTAAAATTCCCTTGGCTGACCGTCCGTCTCAAATTCCAGGTTTAATTAAAAAAGCTTTGAAAAAATAACGATGTCTAAAAAGTCTGATCGATCTTCACAATCTTCGAGTTCTTCTGCTTATCTTTCTGATCGGTGGCATTCTCTCACTAATGCAATTGCTTATCGTTTTAATCGGGAATATCAAGGGGAGGCTTTTAAACTTCCCGAAGAAGTGGAAAACTTGCCAATTTTTCGAGATCGTATGGCGGGAACTTTACAAGCAAAAATTACTTCGCCCTTTTGGGAATTGACTAAAATTCAGAAAAATCAACAC
>CAZNCM010000046.1:2299-18170 GCA_964571155.1 uncultured Lyngbya sp.
TTTATCCTTGGCGAGAGTGGAATGCTTTATTTTATGGTCAAGATATTAGCAATATGGCAATAGATGCTTTAAATGCTCGGGGGCCGCAGTTGAATTCTAAACTGTTTAAAGGAGTAAAATTGGGGGCGGCTCATCATTTAGAGTATGATGCAGATCAGTTTGATTTGGCGATCGCCACCGGATTGAGTTGTTATTATCCTTTAGACTATTGGACGGAAGTTATGGCTGAAGTTAAACGGGTTTTAAAACCCACTGGAGAGTTTATTTTTGATGTTCTCAATCCTGATGCACCATTAGCAGAAGATTGGGCAATTTTAGAAACCTATTTAGGAACTGAAGTTTTTTTAGAATCACTAGAAAATTGGGAAAAGATGATTAAATCTAATAGTGAAAAGATTGTTAAACAGAAGGATGGAGAGTTATTTAAACTGTACAAAGTTCGTTTTTAATATTAACACTGATCAACAAATTTACACTAAAAATTAAATGAGATGATGAAAAAATGCAAGTTTTAGAACAAAAAACATACACCCTAGATGAATATTTAGAACTAGAAATAAATTCCGAAGAACGTCACGAATATGTTGATGGAGAAGTTATATTAGTGACAGGCGGTACACCGAATCATAATCAAATTGCCGGGAATTTATATGCGGCACTTAATTTCACCTTAAAACGTCAACCCTATCGTGTATTTGTACTCGACCAAAGACTTTGGATTCCCGAAAAACGCATCTATACTTATCCCGATGTTATGATTATTCAAGGTGAATTACAATTACAAACCGGGCGAAATGATACGGTTTTGAATCCGATAATGATTGCAGAAGTGTTATCTAAATCTACTCCTAGCTACGATAAAGATAAAAAATTTGAGGCTTATCGGACTCTTGACAGTTTTCAAGAATATATTTTAATCGATCAATATACTCAACACATTGAACAGTAAGCAAAACAGGCGATCGCCAATGGATATTTACTGAATATTATCAAGATGAAACCTTATCTCTAAATTCTATCTCTTTTGAAATTGAACTGGCAGATATTTACAATCAAGTTAATTTTCCAGAAGTCGAACAGTAGCAAAAAATCACCTTTTATGGCTTTAATAATTCCCGAATCCAACTTTGTTCGGACTCCGTTAACGGGGGTGTTAATTCGGCGATATAATTTTCATAATTAATCCGATAATCATAACCTGCTCGATGATAAACTGTAGTCAATAACTCCTGTAAATTTAACATCAGTTCGACATCTTCTGAACGCAAAGGAATAGAAAAACTCGGTAAAGAATCTCTCAAATTAAAAGGATACAATGTCGCTTGGGGGCGGCGTTGTTCATCGCTAACCAAAACCCGATAATCCGATTGAATATCCTCAGCTAAAATTGGCATTGGTTGCCATCCTCGCAGCAAATCAATTTCAACTAAATTCGTTAAACTCCCCAACACCCGTTGACGTTTTTTTAGATAAAATTCTCGTCCTTTTCCCGGACATTTATTCACCGGAGATAACACTTCAATCACCGTAACAACGGAACGAGTTGTCATTTCTCGCACTTCTAAATAAGCCTGTCTGACCGTGTCAGGCATAGGAAGATTAACGGTAATTCCTTTAGATTGAGATTCCGCAACAGCGATGTTTGATTGTCGATTTTCTAATTCTAAATTGTCTGATTTTAAGCCTTCAGAAGCTTGAGATTGACGCTTCACCGCCACATCAGGAATCCCCACTAAAAGAGAATCAGTATTGGTATTATTAACTTCATAAACCCGCTTTTCAATCGCTACTTCATATTTCGGACGAACTTCAGGCGTGAGAACATCAGCAATTGCTACAATTAATCGATTGTGAACTTCCGGCCAAAAATCGGGATGTTCTAAACAGGGGTCCATTCCCGGAAACGGTGAAGGCATAGCATAACCCTCCAATTCGCTTTTTATATCATGTTAGACTAATCAATGATTATTCTGTAGGGGCGGGTTCAACAAAATCTATACTAGCAGTCCGAGATTAAGCTAAACCCGCCCTAACCCATCAGAATTAACCAACCTGACATAATATTAGTAGTTTAGCATTTTCAGAATTTACGCACAAACCCGATGTTTTAGTCAGTTTAGCATTCTTCAAACTTTCCCAGTTCAACATTTGCAGCATAGACTTATAAAATAGAAAACGATTGTTCAACTCAAATAGAATAATGCTAGATCTCGTGTTGATTAGTACGTTAGGATTTTTAGGAAGTTTTGGTCATTGTGTGGGAATGTGCGGCCCTCTAACAGTAGCATTTTCTCTCTCGAATACAGATGATTCAAAAGAGGATTTTAAACAACCATCCTGGCAGTTTCATTTATTATTAAATATCGGACGAATTCTCAGTTATGCTGTGGTGGGTGCGGCGATTGGCGGATTAGGTTCGGTCTTGGTGGCGAGCGGACAAATGGCGGGATTAGGGAGCGTTATTCGACGGGGAATGGCAATCTTAACAGGCTTGATGTTAGTGGCGTTAGGACTGGCACAAATTCGACCGGATTTAATTCCCCGTTTGCCGATTTTACACCCATTTTCCCGTCAAGCTTTACACAACCGTTTGAGCGGGGCAATGGTAAATTTATCCCTGCAAAAACAACAATTAACCCCTCTATTTTTGGGTTTGGTTTGGGGTTTTATTCCTTGTGGTTTTCTGTATACTGCCCAAATCAAAGCCGCAGAAACCGGAAGTTTAAAGATGGGAATGGTGACAATGTTGGCGTTTGGACTGGGAACATTACCCACAATGTTAGGGGTAGGATTATTAACCAGTAAATTCAGTTCGGACCGTCGCAGCCAATTATTTCGCTTGGGCGGATGGATTACTTTAACTATTGGAATTCTAACATTATTGCGAACCGGAAATCATGTCGATTATACAGGTCACGGGGCGTTAATTTGTTTGATGTTAGCCTTAATTGCCCGTCCAATGAGTCGTTTTTTACCGCAGCTTTTACAATATCGACGTTTTTTAGGTGTGGGTGCTTTTGTGTTAGCATTGGTTCATATGGGTCAAATGATCGATCATACTTTTAATTGGAATGTTGAAGCATTTTGGTTTATGGTTCCGCAACATCAATGGGGAATTGGACTGGGAACAATTGCATTATTATTGATGACTCCTGCGGCGTTAACGAGTTTTGATAAAATTCAAAGTCATTTAGGCAAATCGTGGCGGAAAATCCATTTATTAGCCGTTCCGGCGTTTGTTTTGGGTGTGGTTCATATTCTGTTAAGCGGTTCGAGTTATTTTGGCGGATTTGAGTGGACAGTTGGCGATCACATTCGGGTCGGAATTTTAGCAACAATTAGCCTGTTTGTGGTATTAGTAAGAATGCGTTCAATTTGGTCTTTATTTTCCCTAGATAAATTCTATGTTTCACCGAGTAAGTCAAAGTAAACTGTTTAGAAAATTTGTTATACTGGGATTGATGAGTGTTCCGATAATAGTTAATGTTAGTCATCGGTTAACTATTCCAACTCTCGCCCATGAAGTTGAAGTTTCTGGAGATGTGGCGGCGACTTTTCACCTCGAACCCAATCACAATCCAAAAGCAGGCGAAACCGCCCAAGTTTGGTTTGCATTAACTCGCAGAGGAGGGGCTATTATTCCGTTAGAACAATGTAACTGTAAATTAGCGGTTTATGCTCAACCTCGTCAAGCCGAAGATCAACCAATAATGACTCCAACCTTAAAGGCGATTTCTGCTGAAAAATATCAAGGAATTCCAGGAACAGATGTAGTATTTCCGAAAGCGGGAAGTTATAAATTGGAGTTGACTGGAACCCCTAAAAAAAAGTCAGATTTTAAACCGTTTAAGTTTAGTTATTCAGTCACTGTTCGATAATTAGTTTATAAATACTGATTGTTCTTTTTCTTGAGTTCAAGAAGATCATTTGATTGTATTCACTAATAGTATTGATTTATGAGGTTAAATCTATTTAAACTTTTAATTTTTCTTTACAGAAAGTGATTTTTAAACATTTTTATAATTAGGTGTCCTTTATGAAAGTGCCAAAATATAACAACGAGGCATTAGCGTTCATATCGCTAAACAGCAGATGGTACTCGATGGCTCGATGTCCAGTCGAATTACACCCACCGTCTTGGGTTTAGCCGCAGAAATTGAACGAGAATTGATTTCCCTGAGAACAACCGAAGCCCTCGCCAAATGTAAAGCCAAGAAGCGATCGCCTCAAAGTCCGTTTCTGGAGTCGATGCACACAGATGTACTCAGTAAGGGGATTTCAAAAATCGCAGAAAGCCCCTCTACAAAAGACTTCCGTTATTTTTTATCAGGGGAACTTCAGTCTAAGAAAACACATTGACTTTTTTTCTTATGTAGTATAAAGTATAGCTGCAATTGTTATTTTATATAAAATAACAATTTTATATACAACTTCAGTTCTCTAAGCTGGTTAGCACTTGCTATTTCTTTGTTTGGTATCTATTTAGCACTGTCTAGCGCATCTATTCATAAACCCACATGATTTTTTTAAGAGCAAACTAACGATGTCTGTTACGATTACTTTCTAAATGTCATTATGAATACAATTGTATCAAAAATTCAGGAAAATCCGCTACTAATCGGGATGATTGCGCTGGCAATACTTGCTATATTTTTACTTTCAATACTAGGTAAATTTATGATATTTATTTTTAATAAGTTTGACAGTTATTTATCTAAGCTTTTTCCATCAAAAACAGGGGTAACTATTTATGCAGAAACAACTTCTTATTATAGAAAATGGCTATTCTCTATCACTTTTTTAGTCATCTTAGATCTCGTACTTTTAATTATTCCAAAAAGTCATCTTCTGAAATATGCAGAATACGGACTAGGCTTATTTATTGCTCTAATTATTATTTGGTTAGGTTCTCGTTTGTTTGATAATTTTTTTCAAGCATATCTTTTGGAATCTGCGATCAACCGAAAAATCAATGGTGAATTATTGGTAGTTTCCAATATAATAGCTGATGGATTGATCATTTTAGTTGTTCTATCTGTTTTTGCTCAAACTCACAAAATCAACTTAATTGCACTAACAGCAAGTTTAGGTGTGGGTGGTATTGCAATTGCTTTTGCCGCTCAACAAACTCTATCACAATTGTTAGGAGGAATCGTTCTTTATGTTGACCGACCTTTTGTTGTTGAGGATTATATTGGTTTACCTGACGGAACATTTGGTCGAGTCGAATCCATTGGTTTACGATCCACTAAAATTCGGAATTCAGGAAAAGGAACATTAAGCATTATTCCGAATAATTCTCTGACTCAGATGGCGGTAGAAAACTTCAGTGGCGCTCGCAAAGTTTTGACCCTAGTATCTTTAACATTCAGTCGAAAAGTTTCCGAAACTGAAAGAGCATTAATTCGTCAACAAATCTTAGAAAGTAGTCGAGATATTTTCGGTTTGGACTCTCGAAGTACAGAAGTGAATTTCACTGATTTTAAATCCGAAGATGGATCGGTAATGACTCAAGCACAAGTTAACTTTTTTATTCTAGGTTCTGGAGAAATGTCAATGGAAATGCGTGGACAGTTATTAGGTATGGCTAAACAAAATATGATTTTTCAGCTTCAACAATCTGGAATTGATTTCGAGATTGTTGAAAAATCGGTTAACGTTAATGCTCCAATCAGTTTTTAAATTGCTCATAATCTCAAGAAGCGAAAAAGATTAATAATGAATAGACTTTCCGAAATACTATCATGGCTAAAGTTTAGCCCAGAAATGCGTGATTTTTGGATTCAATTCGGGATTCAATTCGTTTTTTTTGCTGCATTTATTGTAGTCGCTCTCATTCTGGGAAAAATTATCCCGTTACTGATCAAGTATATTATTCAGCGATTGTTTCCAGAAGCAGTTGTCAAAGTTTACCAGAACTTAACGGGAAACTTGGAAAACTCCTTAAGGATGACTGTGACCTTACTCTTGTTTTATGTAGCTTTAGATTTTCTCAAAGAGTATCAAGGGTTGTATCGATACATGAAACTAGGTATAGATTTAGTTTTCACCTTTAGCATTGGCTTTTTTCTATCCGGTTTATTTCGTAACTTTTTACGAATTTATGGTATTAATTTAATTCGTAAAATGGGTTTAGGAATTGATGGGATTTTGTCAATCATAGAAACGGCTGTTAATATTGCAATTGGGGTTTTGGTTGCTTTGGCATTTGCTCAAAGCCAAAATATTAACTTAGTCGGAGTTCTAGCCGGATTAGGAATTGGAGGTTTAGCCGTTGCTTTTGCAGCTCAAAAAACCTTAGAACAACTTGTGGGAACTTTGGTAGTTTATTTAGACCGTCCTTATACAGTTGGAGAGTATATTCGAATTAACTTAAGTTCTCAAGGGGTGTTACTTGGACGGGTTGAATCGATTGGTGTACGTTCAACAAAGCTACGAACTTTAGCTAAAAGTACCCTAATCATTGTTCCAAATTCCACGATGGCGAATGCAGATATTGAAAACGTGACTCGTGGAAAAAAGATTATGGTTTTATTGTATGTCGATTTCTCTCGTCCTCTTGACAGAACAGAACAAGCAGTTTTAGAAAGAACCGTTCACGAAGGTACAGATTCTATCTTTGGAATTGATTCTAACAGTACCAGTGTTAAACTACTTGCTGGAGAGAATGGCAAAGGAATTCGCGCTCAAATTAGTTTCTGTGTTTTAGGGTCTCAAGATAATTCTCAAGAGTTTCGCAGACAGTTAATGATTGTGGCAAATGAATCAATTTCCAAACAACTGTCTCATTATGGCTTGCAATTTAGCATAAAAGAACCAACAGTCTATGTTGAATCTTCTGTTACGATATAGATATTTCACGGCTTGCCTGCCAACCTAAGCGAATACAAATCAAAAGAGGAGAAATAATTACTATAATCAAGTCCAAGTAATTAGAAAATATACTGTAAGTAAGAGTTATAAAGATTCCCATTAGCTGGTGCAATTGTAGATCTTCAGTAAATAGGTTTCAAATTTGTGGATTATCTAATCATTGTTTAGTCAAAACTCCAGTAACAACCTGCCTAAGTTTAACGCCAACTTTCTGGTTACTTTCTATCAAGGATATCGAACTTTTCTTGCCTAGCAATTGTATTTGAAATTCCGATATACAATCCTACTAAAATGACTATAAATCCGAGCAAGTTTTCAAGACTCAAACCCTGATGAAAAATGAACCATGCTTCAATTGCACTCATGCAGGGACATAACAAATGTAATAAAGCCACACCTCCTGACGAAATTGTCTTTAGGGAATAAGCAATCAAAGCTTGACCGATGACTTGACAAACAACAGCCAAAGCAATGACAGAAAACCAAGCATTAAGAGTATGGGGAAAAAAACTATCTTGCTGAATTAGAAGTAAGGGAAAAACAATAATACAACCGATAAAACAACAACCGAAAACTATACTGAAAATATCTAGCTGATCGCGCAATTTTTCAATTAATAATAGATATCCACTATATAAAATCGCAGAAGCCAGAGCAGCTAAATCACCTTGGAATCGATCAAATGCAAAGCTCAAATCTTCTACTTCGATTATGATAGATCCGATAATAGCAAACAACATTCCAAGTATGAATTTTTGATCGACAGATTGATTCAGAAATAGTCTTGCTCCCAAGACAGTAAAAATCGGAGTTAAATTATGTAAAATCGTGGAGTTTGCAATACTTGTATGCTCTAGAGACCAAGACCAAATGACTTGATTAACACAGAAACAAACTCCTAGAGCAATGAGCATTATAATAACGTATTTATCCCGAGTTACATCTTGAGTAAATAAGTTTGGAGTAAGCCGATCAGTTGAATAGCTCTGACTTTCAATATTGTTATTTTGATGATAATTATTAATAGATCTTGATCCAATCCATGCTCCGTAAATAATGCTTGTAATCCAAAATCGATTAAAGATGGTAGAATTAGAGCTGAGATCTTGTTCGCTAATAGAAATAAAAATAGATGAAAATGATACAGAAAATAGTCCGAATAATAACAGAATTATTTGGGCATAATAGGAAGCCATAAATGTCTGTATTCTAATAGAAGCTGAATCGATTACATTCATTACGAATTCACTCATAGTAAAAAGTTTTTTTTGTTAAAAACAGCTTCTAAGAGACTGTCTAAATTACCCAGTAAAGCTTGCGAAATCATATAAGAGGCATAAGCGGGACGATAACTTGGCATCGCATTACAACCATTATACCAAATGGAATGGTTTGACTTCCAGATGAGTTTAAGAGGTTCTACAAGTTGAGTAATATGGGTAAAACTAGCTCCATGACCAGCTTTATGTACAGGGTCAATAAATGCCATATTAAGTTTCAGTTTGTTGAATCCATCTTCAGCAACAAATGTCCATTTCGGCTGGCAGTGAGAAGGAATTTTTGCGTTCACAATAATATCTGCGCGAGCTAAAATACCATCGATTAAAGGTCGCTTTAACTCTTCACAAATTACCTCATAAGTATTATCATAACCATACTTCATTTGACGATATTCTACGGCTTGTAACTTATCGTTAATTTCGCTAGGTTTGCGCTGAGTAAAAACGACAATTTTTTCAATACCTTGTCTCAGTAATTCCATCGTTGCTCCTCTTCCAATATTACCATAACCAAGAACAACTGCCAATTTTCCTTCTGTAATAGCGGGTGAGGAAGAATCAAGCCGTCGCAGCTCTTCAAGGGTTTGAGCCACGCCACATTCGCCTGCAACATAAGCATTCCTGTAAAGCAACTTTTGCTGTCGTCCTTCAGCCCAAATATTGATATCTTCCAAATCCAAAAAATTGACTTTTTTTAAATTTTTAGGTAAGGATTTTAGATGATTAAGCCAGCCAACTAATGTACTCCCGGAACGCATATATTCCCATTCATCTGTTGGTTTCAGCGAAATTACAATATCACTTAAATTAAGTAGGCTGAATCGATCTACAACCTTACACCCTAATTCAATCAAATAATCATCTGCTGATTCTGGGAAAGTATGAGAGCCAAAATATTGCTCAAAAATATACTCCTTAATTAAGGAATTCTTAAGATTTTCTTCGGTTAAATGTTTATACCATAGGGGTGAGCGCATCTCTTTAGCCAATTGTGATTGACTAATAAATCCTAGAGAATATTGCCTTTTCATTGAGAACACCAATGACTAGAGTTTACACTTCAAGCAGAAGTTAAAATATTTTAGCCTTGATATTATACCCCTTTTCTGTCATTTAAACATTAAGGATAAATCAGATGAATCTAGATGTAGTTGCTTGCAAATAAGAACGCTCATGCTCGCAAACAGAACAATTTGCTGCTTACATTAAGGGTTCAGGGGGCGACGATCCCCCGAAAAGCTATACCCAGAAAAGGTTAGGGCGGTTGAGGTTTGATGACTTGCTCTCAAAAACCCGGCTTAAGCAAGATAAACCGGGTTTTGATATTCATTTTTTTCAACTGTTCCTTTTGTTCTCAAAAGCAACTAATTCCGAGGATTAATAGTTATCATTGATCATTCGATGGGGTCGAATATAGTACATATCTTCATCGATATTTTCCCGATCACCTTCCCCGTAACCTTCCTCATACTCTCGGTTCATATCTTCTCTATTCATCCTCGGCTCATACTCCTCATAAGAATCTAAACCAGATTCTTCTCTATAACCTTCATCATTCGGTCTTAAATCTACATTTCCGCTATCAAGTTCTTCGGAGCGAGGATCGAGATCTCCATCTTCATTTTCGCCATCAGTAGCGCCAGTATCGACCGCAGGTTGAGCAATTAATACTCCGTTATTAAACTCATTCTCAAGATTATTTGTATTGATTGATTCCGCCGAAGCAGATTGAGCAACTATCGGACTAATACCAATAAGAGCAGTCAACGTAACGGTTGCAGGTGTGAGTAATTTTTTCAGGTTAAACATTGTTGAATCTCCTATTTGAACAGACAAACTGAAAACTTATGTACATATTATTGTGCTGCAATGGGTTGAATAGTACATCTGCATCTAGGAAGATATAGAGCGATCAAGGCGAAGATCTAAGTTTTTCCACGAATTATTAACTTTATAGATCTTTTAGTAGAACGAGCTAACCCATAAATCCCCCTTAAAGAAGAGGACTTTATCCCTCTTTTCCTCCCTTTTAAAGGATGCTTAAAGCAAGCGAGGACGACTAATGACCATAGAGTTTCATATAGTTGCCGACCATGACATGATCCGCGATCTCTCCAGTCATTGCAGACGGAACCTAGAAGAACATGAATAACGAGAGTTGCAGGGTTATCCAAGGATCGGCCCTATGGTCTACAGCTTGGCGAATGGCAGAACCCGGAAAAGCGATCGCCCCGACCCCCTGAAGCAAGAAATTCTGGGATATAGTATACCGGGTCAGCAGCAAGAACTCGTGACCAATGCTGCGGGATTTCAGCGTCGAGAGGGCAGGATTGCTCCCCAGATTGTTTAATTGATTCGCAAAGCGGTAATAATAATCCAAGGAAATCAAAAGGTTATTGTTGGGGTTCACCTTGAACGTGACCCGGTGGGAGAAGCTATTGCTGTTGTTGTAAATCTTGCCCAAATTGATCCCCTGCAACCAATCCGTCAGTCCGCTCGCTTGCAGGGGATCGAAGCGTTCGTAGGTGGAGGTGCGGGGATTGTCGCCGCTAAACCCGGCAAAGCGGTAGTTCAGGCTGGGTTTCCAAGGTGCGTCCTCGGCGGTGTAGCCCAGCCACACATAACCCCCCTGGGCGGACATACTCTGGTGAGTGCTGAATTGATAAGCATATTCGCCCTCGATCCAAAGCCCCTGTACCCCGAACAACGACGACAGGCGCAAGCGGGGATTGATCACCTGCAACCCGTCACGGGTAAAATTGCGGCTATCAGGTAACACGTAAAGCCGGGACGATCGCGGTACGGTCACGTAGGTCAAAACCGCCTCGAAGCCTTGATTGTTGTAGCTGAGGCTCGTACCCAGGTATTGAGTGCGACTGTCCGCCGCCAGCAGTTCGTCGGGTTCCAGAAAAAACCCCTGCAAGCGGAAGTTCCCCAGATGCAGATTAGCCAGCACGGTCATTTCGTAGGTGGTGCGGGGACTCGAGAAGCTCGCGCCGCGATTGAGGGCGTTGGCCGAACCGCTGAACTGCGAAAGTAAAAATCCTTGGTTGAGTTGAAAAATTTGCCGCCCCGCCGACAGGTTAAAGCTCAGAGGACTTCCGGCTTCGGCGACGAGCAACCCGCCGTAGAGCTTTTCAATATCGCCGTAGAGCCGATCGTCCGTGCGGAAAATGTCGGCTTGGAGCGTTGCGGATACGGTGTAGGAAGCGGTACCGTAGGCATAAATTGGGGCATCACCCAAACGGGTAATCCCGGCTAAACCGGGTTCCAAATAAAATTCTCCCCAGGTCACAGTTCCCGTGGGCTGATAGGGACCCGAAACCAACTCGCCGGCGCTCCCAAACCAGGGATTGGTATCGCTGAAGCCCCCCACGCCGCCATTGAGGATGATTTTGGCAAAACTGCGATCGTCCCGGTAGAGGATCGGAAAATCGCCGAAATTGCCACTGACCAACCAGCCCGTCGCTTCCGGAGTCGGCGTCTCCCCGGTTTCCGGGGGCTGCAAAGTCACCAGTAACGCCAGAATCACCGCCCCCGGCCGGTGGGACTGGTAGAGGCGATATTCCGCCCTCTCGACGAACGGCAACTGTAGCACCTGATTCAGAGCGCCGTCGGCAAACAGGGGGCTAAAACTTACCCCCGCCCGAATGCCGAAGGTATTTGTAATTTGCTGCCGCAACGCTTCATTTTGCTCGGGATCGTCGGTGGGGTTGCGAAGGTACACGAACACCTGCTCGATGGGAAAGCCCTCCCGAAATTTGGGGGGAATTCGCAACCCCGCGTTGGGGTCTTCCGAGTCCGGCGCGACGGATTCAGATAAGGCCCGATCCGCCGCAGTCGGATCGTCGGCTGACGAGACCGCATCTCGCCGGACTTCCGCAGCAGTTGGAACGGCCGGACTCAGCCGATCCCTTGGCCGTTTGCCCAAGGTGAAAAAGAAGTCCCAATTCTCATCTGGAATCGCCCCCTCGGGTGCGGGGAACAGGTCGATCGCCCCGGTCGAGGGTGGCAAGGAATTTTCTGTGTTGACGGCGGCCGTCGAAACCTGCCGGTCGATCTGGGCTTGACTCGGAGCAACCGTCAAAGCCAGCATCGAAAGGGGAACCCCCGCCGAAATTCCGCGATACCAAAAGAAAGAGCGAACCATCAAATCGAACCTCACCAGAAAAGTTGAGCAGAAGCGGCGACGGGTTCCCGCCCGGGTTATTCCGGCTTGAGGCGGACACGCTTACCCCCGCCGGAGACTTGCAGGGTTTGGCCGCTCACCCAGGACCCCGCCGGAGACGCCAGCCACAGGAAGGCGTTGGCAATATCCTGGGGTTTGCCCGCCCGCCCGGTCAGGTTGTCGGGGTGAGCCAGGGCATACTGGGCTTTTTCATCCAAACCCGCCGCCGCGTAGCCCTCGGTGATCACCGTACCGATCAGCACCGTGTTGATGCGAACCTGCTTGGCAAAATAGTGAGCCAAACCCAGCATCATGTGGTTGAGGGCGGCTTTGGCGGCGGAGTAGGCGATGAAGTCAAAGGCGGGTAACGCTCCAACCAGAGAACCCGAGTTGGTAATGGTGGCATTTTCGGCTTGGAGGAGGTAGGGGCGGCAAGCCGAAGTCATCCGCATCGCCGACAGGGTATTGAGCTTGTAGCTGTCGATCATATCTTCCAAGGGAACATCGAGGGGATCATCGTAGGCTTTGCCCCAACCGACGTTATTAACCAGGGTTGAAATGCCGCCGAAGGCTTCGACGGTTTTGGCGACGCAGGCTTGAATGTCCGCCTCAACGGTGACGTTGCAGCCCACACCCAGCACTTCATTGCCCGTTTCAGCTTGGATCGCCGCCGCCGTTGCCTGGGCTTTTTCCCCGTTCAGGTCGGCGATCATCACCTTCGCCCCCGCACCGGAAAAGGTTTTGGCAATGGCTTCTCCAATGTTTTGGGCGCCGCCCGTCACGATCGCCACCTGGCCGTCCATCCGAAAGTCGGCAAACGCATCAAAATTGCTCATGGTCGTTTCCTTGTTAGGTTTGAATACTCTGAAATCCAATCGGGCGAGGCCGCCTTTAATCTAATTCCTGAACGCCGCCGCCGCTAACAGTCAGCACTTGCCCGCTCACCCAACTGGCCGCGGGGGAACAGAGAAACAGTGCCGCATAGGCGATATCGCTGGGTTCTCCCAACCGTGCCAGGGGCGTATGCTTGAGCATGGTTTTTTCAATCTCGGGGGTCAATACCGTCGCCAGGGCATCGGTTTTAATTGCACCGGGCGCGATCGCGTTCACCCGAATTCCCTTGGGTCCCAAATCGAAGGCAATATTCCGGGTCAGGTGGCTGACGGCCGCCTTGGAAGAACCATAAGAAGCCATCTTGACGTTCTTATTTTCCGCCGACATCGAAGATATATTTAAAATCGCCCCCTGTCCCGCCGCTTCCATGTGGGGGGCGCACAGTTGGCAGAGATGAAACACCGAAAATACGTTGAGCTTGTAAGCCCAAATAAAACTGTCCATCGGCATATCAAAGGGTTTCGGCCCGCCGCCGCCGGCATTGTTGACCAGCAGGGTGATTTTGCCAAAGGCATCCAGGGCGGACCGAACCAAATTTTCCAGATCCGCGTCCTTCGTAACGTCGCAAGCCACAGCCACGGCCTGACCGCCCTTTTCCTTAATGCCGTTGGCGACGGCCGCCGCAGTGTCTTCTTTCAAATCGCTGACTACCACCGCCGCGCCCGCCTGGGCAAACAGTTCGGCAATGCCCCGGCCAATGCCGGCTCCGCCGCCCGTCACAATGGCGACTTGACCATCGAGCTTAAACGCTTCCAAAACAGTCATACCGAAAAAATCTCCACAATGTTAAATACTTAGAACCTGTCGTTATAGCAGTTCTCAACTAAGCCCGGTTCAACCTGCTGTCATCCCTCAAAAACCTACTCGGGCCGCAACATGGCTTTCATAACCGCCGCATTAATAAACCAAGAGGCAATCCCCGCGATCGCCCCCAAGATAATGGCGCCGATCAGTGGCGTAACCAGAATCATCCCCAAAAACTTTTGTAAGAACAGAGCCACCAGTGCCGCCGTACCAAAGGCAAACAGAGAATAAAATAGAACGGTTCTCACCCCAAAAAAGAAAAAGGGTCGGTTCAAAAGCTCCGGGAATCGAACCGGGAAATCTTTGGCTTTTTTGCTAAAGGTAAAAAAAGCGATCGTTCCCAAGATGAGGGACAGTACAAATGCCGTCATCACGCCCGTAGAGAAAACCGTTTTCTCGTGGGCTGATATCGTATCAACGGTCAGAGGTATCGTCTCTTTTCCTCGAAACATAAACCAGCCGATCGCACCGTTGATGATGGCGTTGATCACACCACTTGTCAAGGCATTCTTTTGAATGAAATTATTAGCCTGATGTGAGGCCGGAACCATATAGCCTCCCTTCCCTATTTGGCTCTTACCGGACAATCTTGGAATAGTTTAAAGTCAAAAGGTAAAAAATTGGTGTAATTTTGAACAGATCCTCTTGCTGATTCTGAAAGCTCAACACTGAACCATGAGACTTCTGCTGACCTCCCCTGACCAAACCCTGCGGAGCAACCTGCATCAAGACTTATCTCGCCATAGCTTCGTTGTCGATGTCGCCACCGATGGCGAGGAAGCCTGGGAATTGCTCCAGGCGTTTATGTACGATGCGGTCTTGCTGGAGTTACTGTTACCCAAGCTCGATGGAATTGCCCTGTGTCGTCGCTTGCGCGATGTGGGCAACCCGGTATTCATTTTGTTGATGCGGTCGCCTTCCGATCCGGGTGCTTGTATCGAGAGCTTAGATAGCGGCGCCGATACTTGTTTGGTGAAACCCATTGATACCTCAGAACTCCTGGCTCATCTCCGTGCTTTGGCGCGGCGGGGCCTTCGTCGAGCCGGCACCCTGCTAACCTGGGGGCCGCTGTCTCTCAATCCCATCTCCCGACAGATCACCTGTCACGGTCAAGTTTTGAAAGTCAACCGCAAGGAATACCAAATCCTGGAGCTATTTCTGAACCATCCCCAGCAAATGTTTTCTCGCAGCGAGATAGGCGATCGCCTCTGGACATTGGACGATCAATTACCCACCGACGCCACCATCAAGAGCCACATCCGCAGTATTCGCCGCCAACTCGAACGGGCGGGTATTCAAGGTTTTATTCAGACCCACTACGGCCAGGGGTACTGTCTCGATCCGGTTTACAACGTGGAAACCCAGTCTTCTAACCGATTATCCTATCCCCCAGAAGGGATGTTCGATTCTATTACCGCCAACATTTGGCAAGAATTGATGGTGGCGAATGCCCGTCTACACCAAGAAATTGAGCATCGCAAAGATATTGAAGCCCGACTGCGGCGATCGCAAATGATGTTGCGAAATGCTCAACGAGTGGCTCAAGTCGGGTGTTGGGAGTTCGATTTCAACACTCGCGAAACTTATTGGACTGAGGAACTTTTTCTGATCCACGGTCTCGATCCGAATCAGTCTGCCCCCACCTCTGAAGAAGTTTTTGCCTTAATTCACCCCGATGATCTTCAACTCCATGAGGAGGCTATTCGCGTTCTAGCAGTTAGAGGAGAACCATTTGAAGCTAACTTACGCATCATTCGGGCCAATGACGGGGAAGTTCGCTATATCAACGCCCGAGGCGGTCCGGTTTTCGATAGTTCGGGCCGGGCGATCAAGTTGACGGGAACGACTTTAG
>CAZNCM010000046.1:18180-24151 GCA_964571155.1 uncultured Lyngbya sp.
TACCCAATGGCTTCGATAGATCCAGATTACCTTTAGTTGTAGGCGCTTGCAAACAAGCCCATTTTAGGCTCACGGCGATCGCTAAGAACGCTTTGAAGCCAAGGATTTTGACTGTTGAACCTTGCGTAAAGATTGAATGGTTGAAATGGCGTGTTCGGCGACTTGATCTATTTCTTCGGATGTATTAAACCGACCCATTCCAAACCGAATGGAAGCATAAGCCAACGCATCGGAACGTCCCAAAGCGGCTAACACGTGAGAAGGTTCAATTTTAGCAGAAGTACAAGCCGAACCCGAAGAAACCGCCATCGCCGGTTGCAGTCCTAATAGTAATGCTTGACCATCGACTCCATCAACGCTAATATTCAAATTTCCGGGGAGGCGTTTTGTCGGATGTCCGTTGAGATAAATATCGCCCAACGTTGCCAAATTTTCCCAGAGTTGTTGTCGCAAATTCGTTAAACGTTCGGTTTCTGATTTCATCTCTTTTAAAGCCAATTTAACCGCTTCTGCAAACCCAACAATTTGAGGGGTATATAATGTTCCCGATCGCATTCCCCGTTCGTGTCCGCCCCCGTGAAGTTGGGGTGCGAGTTTAACTCGGGGGTTGCGGCGACGAACATACAAAGCCCCAATGCCTTTCGGTCCGTAAATTTTATGGGCGGTTAATGACATTAAATCTACGTTCATTTCTTCTACATTTAGGGGGATTTTTCCTAATGCTTGGGCGGCGTCGGTGTGGAAGAAAATATTGCGGTCGCGGCAAATTTCGCCAATTTCAGCGAGCGGTTGTAAGACTCCAATTTCGTTATTTGCCACCATCACCGAGACTAAAATGGTATCGGGACGAATAGCATTTTCTAGTAGGTTTAAATCGATTAAACCATCGGATTGAACCGGAAGTAAAGTTAACTCAAATCCCAAATTTTCTAGATAGTGCAACGGGTCGATAACGGCGTTATGTTCGGTGACAATACTAATTAAATGACGGCCTTTGTTAAAATAGGCTTCGGCAACCCCTTTAATCGCTAAATTGTCGGATTCTGTGGCGCCGCTTGTAAAGATAATTTCTTCGGGCGTGGCGTTAATCGCATTGGCTAATATTTCTCTAGCTTTTTTCACTGCGGCTTCGGCTTCCCAACCGTAAAAATGATTGATACTTGCCGGATTTCCAAAATGTTCGGTAAAATAAGGAATCATTGCCGTTAACACCCGTTCATCCATCGGTGTTGTCGCGTTGTTATCGAGATAAATAGGACGGTTTGACATAAGAATCAGTGGGTTTTAAAAAATCGGTTTTCAAGTTTAGCTTTTTAGATAGAAAGAATCAGGATGATTGCCGAATTAAACGGTTTATTGTGAACGATAGCAAAGTCAGATAGTCTTTTCTACAAATTTTAAAAGTTAAAGATTTAATTTAGTTTGAGAGAGAATAATTTCTAATTCTGATAAAACTCAATGACTATTATATAATAGATAGACGTTAGTTTTGGACGACCATATTTCCATGACCGAATCAACAAACGCTCGTGACGTTTTTCGATCTGCTTACGAACACCGCTACACCTGGGACTCGAACTTCCCCGGTTACAGTGCTGACATCGAACTCAAACAGGGTTCGGAGATTTATAATGGTCAGATTCGCATCAATCCTGACATGAGTGTAGAAGTCATGGGGATTGAAGATGAGGAGGTACAACAAAGCGTTTATACCCAACTCCGAGATATTGTTACCCACCGCAAACGCACCTCGTTTGAGAACTCTCACGGTAAAAATAGCTTTAGTTTTGGCGAAAAAGATGAGACCGGGGCTGTAGAAATTCTCGTCGAAGGGGACTCAATGGGTTCCAACTACAAAGTCCGAGATAATGAAATTTGTTTGGTGAGTCGGGTTATGGGTCGGATGGCGTTTGTCATCAACACCCACGAAAGCCTTGACACTGGGGAAGGTTTTGCAGCGAGTCGCTACGATGCGGTTTTCCGCAATCCCCAAACCGATGAAATCATGCGAGAATTGGAATTTGAGGATCAGTTTGAAAAAATTGGTGATTATTATGTGATGACTCGCCAAGTGGTTCATGCCAAGGAAAAGGGAACAGTCACGACAACTGAGTTCAACTATTCCAATATCAAACTGTTAGAACCTGCAACGGTGAGCTAAAATTTGAACTCTTAATGTTTCTTTCGTGACGTTAGGATTAAGATAAGTTCAGATGGATTGTTTTGAAGATTAATAATAGGTGAGCCATGACAGATCTAGCCTTAACACCCGAAAATGTTGAAACCGTTTTGGACGAACTTCGCCCCTATTTAATGGCGGATGGCGGTAACGTTGAGGTCGTTGAACTTGATGGCCCGATTGTACGGCTGCGTCTGCAAGGGGCTTGTGGGTCTTGCCCGAGTTCAACAATGACGTTGAAAATGGGAATTGAGCGTCGGTTACGGGAAAAAATTCCCGAAATTGCTGAAGTTGTAGCGGTTGCATAGTTGAATTTTACCGTTCAATTATCTCGAATTAGGGATTGGAGAAAAGGAAAGTTAAAAAGGCGATCGCTGCTAAATCTCCTTGAGACTTTCTCAACTCTAATCCCTTTTGAATTTGGAAAAATTAATCCTCAAACATAACTGATAATAAAACCCCCGCTTATAGAGGTAAAAATCATGAGTCAATCTATCCGTGAAGAAATTGTTATCCTGGCTAAACAATTACCGGATGAACTTTTGCCAGAAGCCGTGATGCTTTTGCGTTCCCTGGTCGAAAAAGCGGAGAACAAACATTTAGAAAATACCTCCAGTTTAAATTCTGCGGAATTTGAAAAAACCATGGCAGCTTATCAAGTCATTAGCCAAAAGTATAAGAATGCGTTGCGGGAATTGGCCCGGTGAACGAACCGTTATGGATTTCTGAAGAAATTGTGCGGGTTATCCATCAAGACCAAATTCAACAACACGGCGGTCGTTTGGGAATTAGGGATGAAAATCTTCTGGGTGCGAGTTTAGCCCGACCCAGACATTTATTTGTTTACGGTCAACCCAATTTATTTGAACTGGCTGCTGCTTACGGCTATGGTTTGGTAAAAAATCACCCCTTTATTGATGGAAATAAACGCATAGCTTTTACAGTAATGGCAACTTTTTTATTGGTGAACGATTATTTATTGGATGTTCCTGAAATGGAAGTTGTACAAATGATAGAACGGCTGGCAACAGACGAAGAAACTCAGGAATCTTTGGCTCAGTGGTTAAAAGAAAATTCTATTGCTCAAAGCTAACAGCAAGCACCAGAGTATTACGAAAAAACAGGTTCTTGATTAGGAACCTTACTGTTAGAACATTCTCTACTGCTTTAAACTGCGGTGGCGTAGCTGCATTTTACCGCTTAATTATCTCGAATTAGGGATTGGAGAAAAGGAAAGTTAAAAAGGCGATCGCTTCTAAATCTACTCTAGACTTTCTCAACTCTAATCCCTTGCTAATTCGGAAATATTTAGAAAACTAATGCTTTAAGTGCTGAGTAATTCAACTAATTCCTGTTTTTTCTTCTTACTGTAACCTGTCAGTTGACGTTGCTTCGCGAGTGCTTTCAATTCTGTAGTCGTTAAACTCTTGAGGATAGCCGGATCTTTGATTACATCTGGCATCGGTTGAGGAACCAGATAAAAGACTTCCTCTAATGCTTTTAACTTACCTTTTGTAATCTTACACTTCAGTTTTGTAATCGGATCTAAAGTCTTCCAGTATTGACGGGGTGCTGCATCAATTCGGTTGGTTGCCGTGAGCAGGTTAACCCCTTTTAGAAGGCTTCCTGGCTTTTCAATTAAATACTGCAAGGCATCTTTAATTTCATCTCTTGTTGCTTGAGAGAGATTAATTTTGGGTGTTACTTCACCGGATAACACCTGAGTTAGCTTTTCTGTTTCCTCTCGCTCATCTGCTATAATGCACCAAATCTTTTCTAACCCCGCTTCTTCTACAACAGCATAGATAAATGTATTGCCAATCACTTGATATCGATCTTCACCGATTTCTTTAACAATCACAGGAACCCAATTGCGATCGCCATATTGATTTAAAGCTTTTGCTGCTGCTGTAATTAAGAATTTCGGCGCATCAGTTCCATTTCCGGGATCAATCTCATCGAGATTTAGTATGAATAAATTGATTATTTTCAGTGCTTTTTCTCGCAGCATAGTCAACTGACTGAGATCCTAAACCCGTGCTAAAATTAGGAACTTGATCTGCCTGTTGAAAACCAAGTGCAAGTAATAGCTTAGAGATAAAAACACTGTTAACTATTGCTTCAGACGCATTTTCAGGAAGATGAAGTAAGGCTTGCTTAAGATCTTGATCGCTCACTTTAACTTAATCTCCATACTCATCTTACGACTCTTTTTGAAAATTATTGAAACCCTTGCTAGAAAAGAACTTTGGACTTTTTCTAAAAGAGCCATAATTCAATTAAATTTGGTATGATACCGATCCTTATCAGGATAGCACTATTAGTTAAAGATCATTAATTCATAAAAAAACAACCCCACCTGTGAAGGCGGGGCGTTTATTCAAACTTTTAACTAAGCGATTAACTCAACAATTCCAGAAGAATTAGTCGAGGTCGGGCATAGCCAATACAGGTTCAGTTTCACGTTCAATTCCTTTCTCGAAACCAGCAGCAGCAGCGCGAGCGCGGCCAGCGTGCCATAGGTGTCCAATCAAGAAGAAGAAACCGACGATGAAGTGGAAACCTGCCAACCACGCACGGGGGTTAACGTAGTTAAAGCCTTGAGCTTCTGTGATGATACCGCCCACGGAGTTAATAGAACCGTTGGGAGCATGAGTCATGTATTCAGAAGCACGGCGAATTTGCCAAGGCTGGATGTCGTTCTTGAGCTTATTGAGGTCAAGACCGTTAGGCCCACGTAGAGGCTCTAACCAAGGGCCACGGAAATCCCAGAAACGCATAGTCTCACCACCGAAGATAATTTCACCTGTGGGAGAACGCATCAGGTATTTACCCAGACCAGTGGGGCCTTGAGCAGAACCGATGTTCGCACCAAGTTTTTGGTCACGAACTAAGAACACAAAAGATTGAGCTTGAGAAGCTTCGGCGTTAGTAGGGCCGTAGAACTCACTCGGATAAGCGGTGTTGTTAAACCAGACAAAAGCCGCAGCGATAAAGCCCATCAGAGACAGAGCGCCTAAGCTGTAGGACAGATAAGCTTCTCCGGACCAGATGAACGCACGACGCGCCCAACCAAAGGGCTTGGTGAGAATGTGCCAGATTCCTCCAGCAATACAAATCAAACCAATCCAAATGTGACCACCGATGATGTCTTCCATGTTGTCAACACCGATAATCCAACCTTCACCCCCAAAGGGTGCTTTAGTCAGATAACCGAAGATGACAGCCGGGTTCAATGTGGGGTTATTGATGATTCGGACATCTCCACCACCGGGCGCCCAACTATCGTAGACACCGCCAAAGAACATGGCTTTAAACACCAGCAACAGCGCACCACAACCCAATAGGATTAAGTGGTAGCCGATGATGTTGGTCATTTGGTTCTTGTCTTTCCAGTCGTAACCAAAGAAAGAAGAATATTCTTCTAAGGTTTCTGGGCCACGAACAGCGTGATAAATACCACCCAAGCCGAGAACCGCAGAGGAAATTAAGTGCAGAACACCAACAACGAAGAAAGGAAAAATATCGATAACTTCACCACCAGGGCCAACACCCCAACCGAGGGTGGCGACATGGGGAATCAAAATCAAGCCTTGTTCGTACATCGGCTTTTCTGGAACAAAGTGAGCGACTTCAAACAGAGTCATCGCACCAGCCCAGAAGACGATTAAGCCAGCGTGAGCGACGTGAGCGCCCAGTAGCTTACCAGATAAGTTAATCAAACGGGCGTTACCTGCCCACCATGCGAACCCAGTAGATTCTAGGTCGCGGCCTCCAACATAAGAATTAGAG
>CAZNCM010000047.1:0-398 GCA_964571155.1 uncultured Lyngbya sp.
CTTTTTGAACAACTCAAAACCTTTAAATGGACTTGTGTTTCTTGTGTTTACAATAATCCTAACTGGGCTAGAAGAAATCAAGATCTCAAAGAAATGGGTTATACAATTGCAACAGATACAAACCGTTTTTGCGAACAATGTGGAAAACGCAGAACTTTTCTAATTTTGGTTCCTTTACCCAGAGGCGGTTTATCCGGTTACGAAATTTGGTCACAAGCTTTAAGGGAAAAAATTGTTAAAGTTCTGGGGAGCTACGATGCTTATGAAGGAAAAACGGTCAAAAGCGAAAGTCTTTTACCCGATCATAAATTTCCTGAAATTAGATGGAATTTAGAAACAAAACGAAACTCTATTGAACACCTTACAGATGAAGAAATTAGACGAGATTTTCAGCTTTT
>CAZNCM010000047.1:421-8210 GCA_964571155.1 uncultured Lyngbya sp.
AAGTTTGTCGTAGCTGCTATCAGACTAATATTCGAGGATATCCCTTTGGAATAAAATTTTACTCCCAAGGTAACGAACAATGGTCTGAGGAGATTCCAAAAACAGGAAAAGAAGCGGAACAGGGTTGTTTGGGTTGCGGTTGGTATGACTTAGAAGCTTGGCGTCAAGCTCTTAATCAGAAATTAAAAGAGTTTTCTGAATAACTGTAATTACCTTTTATTTTGACTCATTTTGTGAGATCATAGACAAGTATGGAAGCAGTGCATATCCTATACATTCAGCCAAACGGGGCGGGACAGCATTACCAATTTGCCACATGGCTTTTTTCATCGTTCCTTCAAAAATAAATGTATCAGGAAATGTCTGTAATCTCGCCATCTCTCGCGCCGAAATCACCCGATTTAGGTAAGGATGAATGTGAGTTCCTCCATGATTTTCTTTAACTGTCATGCTGGGTTTACCTGGATATTGACGTTTAAAAGCATCTGCATAGCTTTTATATAAAGAACCCCCCGGAGGAACTTGAGCAATTCTTTCCATATATTCAGAAGAATGGCGAGTCCATTGGTGATTAATTTCGGGAATCGGGGTGTATTCGGGAAGGTCAGATATTGCCGACTCAATGGGAATATATTGATCGGGTAAAAGTTGAGGTTTTGGATAGGGGTTCAACATTCCAAATCGGTTGGCTATAAATATAGCACGGGGTCGAATTTGTGGAACTCCATAAGCCGCAGATTCAAGGATTGCAACCGAAATATTATCATAGCCAATTGCTTTAAATTTTTCAAAAATTGACCGTTTTACTGTTCCGCCTTTCATCGTTAAAATTCCCGGCACATTTTCCATGATGATATACCAAGGACGTACCGCTTCTACAACTCTGATAAACTCTAGAAATAAGTAATTTCTCGGATCGTCCGCTTTGCGTTTTCCGGCGACCGAGAATCCTTGACAGGGTGGGCCACCAACAACTAAATGAACTTCAGGATTATCAATTTTTCTCAACCATTCTACGGGGTTAAATTCTTCTATATTTCCGCAAAAATGATGACAATCTGGAAAGTTTTTGACATGAGTTGCTGATGCAATTGGATTGTTTTCTACACTAGCAATGGCTTTAAAACCTGCTTGTACTAAACCCTGGGTAAACCCTCCAGCACCACTAAAAAGATCGATAAAGGTATAATTGGAGGTTGAACTTGATTTATTTTCCCCAATATCAATGAATATCTTGGCCGAATCATCTTCAGAATTTAGTTCTAGTTCTCGCTGAAGTCGCTCGTAGCGTCCCAGTTTAACTTTCTTGATATTTGGCTCAAGAGTTTGGGTTTGTTCATCCGATGAAAAAAGGGATAATTGCACCGATTTTTCATTATACTTTTCTTGAGTCGTTTTGGATTGAGATTTAAAAGTTGACTGGTGTTCTAGTTTGTCTTGGTGTTGTTCGCGATCAACAGTAAAGTTTTCACCTTCTGAAAATAAAGATAACTGTACGGGTTTCACTTGACTCTAATATAAATACTGTTTTATCATAATTTATTGTATAATATCATAGAGTTTGAATATTAGTTTCGTGTTTCAGACAACACAAACAGATTTGTTGGGTTGAACGAACTGAAACCCAAAAATCCACTCATAATGTTGGGTTAACACAAATCGACACCAACCTACAAATAAGTCAGTCTTCAAATAGTAGGTTGGGTTGAACGAACTCAAACCCAACAATCCTTTCAAAATGTTGGGTTAACTCAACCCGACACCAACCCGCAGATGAATGAGTTCCGTTTTTTAAAACTCACAGTTACAAATTGCATCCCCATGGTTAGAATAAGGGTTTTGCAAACATTCTAATTCTCGAATCCTCTCGTCTTTACTTCGGTTCAGCATTTCCAATTGTTGAATCTGTTCTTGGGATTTTTCCTCCTCAACTCGGTCTAATTGTTCAAACTGACGAGATTTAACGTGTTCCTCAAATGCCATTAACTTTAACGCTTTCTCAAACACTTGATCGCATTTTTCGAGGAATTCAAGCGGGTTTTGCTGGTTCGCCGCAAGACTAAGCAACTGAACAGGTAAAGAATGACTCATAATACTCCTTTCCAGCTTAACTGGATATAGGTTTAGGTATCTGTCTAACCCCTGCTAATTCTGTATCTACAGATAGTTAAGCTATTGAGGTTAGGCTTGATTCTTATAACTTAGTACGGACTTCCAGAGGATAGAGCAAGTGTGAGCCAGATGTGAAGTTTTGTTAAGGCTTGCGATAAGTTCCACCTTTCTCACAGCCATAAAGTCTTTCTCCGTTCTTCCATTGATAGGAACGAGGCTTTTTACCATTCTGTGACTTACGTTTGCGAAAACCTGTAAAGCTTAAACTGATTATTTCCTGTGTATGATTGTAATATTTAGTCAAATTTTCATCTAGTAATTTACTTGTTGGAGAGGCTTTATCTATTCTGAAGATATCGCATGAAAATAATAAAAACTCTTTCCATGAATATTTGAGTCTATGTTCACTAATGTAATGAAGAAAGTTTTTGAGTTCCGGCTTTGATTCTATCATATTAGGATTACAAGGATTGTAGTTAATACATAATTTTTCAACAGTCTTTAAAATTTTCTTTGACTTAGGAATTGAGGCAACGGAATAATCAGTCAAGCACTCCATAAATATTAGGTCTGTGTCTTCTCTTACAATCTCCTCAAATAAATCTTGATAAGACTGGAATCTATATTTTTCTTTTGCGACACCCGATAAAATATTTTTTAGAAATTTACTTTCATCTGATTTGTCTTGCTTTAAGTTAGATAGAAACATAGGCAGTGCCAAATGAAACAGGTGAGCATACTTTTCTCCGAGGATAACGACTTCCCATAAAAGTTTATAAGATTTTGCCTCTTGAAAAGCAGCCTTTGTTTTCAGGGGATCAATACCTTGATCTTCACAATACTGTTCAAATTTAGATGCGTGTAGAGATGCTTTACTACCAAACAGAGTTCTCCAAGCTTTGGCAACAAGAGCATTACTATCTCTCAATTCATTCCAATACTGCTTTTGATCTTCAGTTAAATCAATGCTGAGAAAGGAATCACTAGGTAAATTTTCTATCAGTTGAGCAAATTTCTCTACCGTCTCATTATCTGTTTTAACCACGTTAAATTCCTCTGAATGTCAATTTAAAACGTTAAATACAGCTTTCCTTACAATATAGAGGCTGATAACAGATAAGTGTTAAGGATAGTTACCAAATTTTCGGCAAATACCAACCGACGTCCCCCGTTGCGGTACGCTAAAGAATGGACAAAAAACCAACGATAACAAGCGATCGCACACAGCATGACAACCGTATCTGCCCCCAGTCGAACCGTTCGGATCGGTTCACGCAAAAGCCAACTCGCACTCGTCCAAACCTATTGGGTGCAAGCCGAACTCAAAAAGCACTTCCCGGATATCGAATTTGAAGTGCATACCATGTCTACTCAAGGCGATAAAATCCTTGATGTCGCCCTCGCTAAAATCGGGGATAAAGGACTGTTTACCAAAGAACTCGAAGTCGGAATGCTGAACCACGACACCGACATCGCCGTTCATTCCCTCAAAGATCTTCCGACAAACCTCCCCGAAGGACTAATGTTAGGATGCGTCACCGAACGGGAAAACCCCGCAGATGCGTTAGTCGTTCACGAAAAACACAAAGACAAACAACTCGAAACCCTTCCCGAAGGTGCTGTGATCGGCACATCTTCTCTACGGAGACTCGCCCAACTGCGTCACCACTTCCCCCATTTAGAATTTAAAGATATTCGCGGAAACCTCAACACTCGCCTCGAAAAACTCGATGAAGGCGGCTATGATGCCATTATTCTAGCGGTAGCTGGACTCAAACGCTTGGGAATGGGCGATCGCATTCATCAAACCATTTCCCCCGATGTCTCCCTCCACGCCGTTGGACAAGGGGCTTTAGGAATAGAATGTCGGGATGGAGATGAAAATATATTAGAAATCCTCAAAGTCTTAGAACATACTCCCACATTCCAACGTTGTCAGGCTGAACGTGCCTTTCTACGGGAATTAGAAGGGGGTTGTCAGGTTCCCATCGGGGTGAATAGCGAAGTAGAAAACAACCAACTGACGCTAATTGGAATGGTTGCGAGTTTGGATGGAAAACGCCTAATTCGCGATACGGTTAGTGGTGAAACAACCAACGCCGAACAATTGGGAGTTGATCTCGCCCATCGTTTGAGAGAACAAGGTGCCAAGGAAATTTTAGATCAAATCTTTGCTGAAATTCAACGGCAATAGGCGTGTGAAGAAGTTAGTTGTGGGTTGTCAGTTTTGCGGGAACTCAGCCCTAAAAAACTGATAACTAATCTCTATACAGACTTATGTCCAGATGAAATGGGACCGTTCTTGTATGGAAATGAGTATAACTAACCTCTAATTCTTCTTCCAATATGACTGAAAAACTTGATCCATTTGTTACAGCCCTCCAGTTTACCCTAAAGTGGGAAGGCGGCGCCGGACATCCCCAAGATTTAGGCGGTATTGTTCAATATGGCATTACACAATCAACCTTTGACACCTATCTTCGCCGTCAAGGTTTACCTTTAAAATCAGTGATCGATATTACTGCTGAGGAACTCAAACAAGTCTATTTAGAGATGTATTGGAAACCCTCAAAAGCAGACTTGATGGTTTTACCTTTAGCCATTGTTCACTTTGATACTGCCGTTAATTTTAGTGTTAGAGGAAGTATAGAATTTTTACAAGAAGCCTTGGGGGGATTAGTAATTGATGGACGTATGGGCCCCAATACCGAAGCGGTTTTAGAACAGAATAACAGTTTAGAAACAGCCCAACGCTATTGTCAAGCTCGGATCAATTATCGCTACCAACGAGTTCAAGTCAACGCTTCTCAGGAAATCTTTCTAGAAGGATGGCTAAAACGAGATCGGGATCTACTCAGTTATATCTCGCAACTGCAAGAAAATCCAGAAACTCAAACTCCTACTCCGAGTCAACCGATTTCAGGCAATTGCCCAACTCCTGAAATTGTAGACAAACTAGAGCAAGCGATCAACTTACTCCAAGACGTATTGGATCAACTCAAGGAGTCGAAAGTTATAGCGCTTCGCGCAGGGAACAGGGAACAGGGAACAGGGAACAGAAGAGATAAATGCCTATAGTGCAAGGCTTTGAGCAATTTCTTACAATGGCGATTTGTAAATAGACGACTCGCGACTTGCTATAAACCTTCCCCCTCAGAAATCCGATCCGGCAATTGAGAAGAAAAAGTATTGAATGTCAGAAAATCTAGAAAAATATGCAGATTCTCGAAAAAGTCTCCCCAATTTCTTAAACCCTGTCCTGATGGGAGGTTTACCCTCCTAGTTTCCCGCTTTTCTTTGACTTAAATCCGATTTACAAGTCTCTAAAATTTGGCGATCCGCTTGACTTATAGATTCAATCGGGTAAAATCCCTCTAGTGAAACCCGCTGATCGGCTCCCCCGGAAGTGGAAGCAGCCACAACTGAGGGATTAAAGCCAATCGCATAGGGATGTGTTTCCTGAGTGTAAGTATCGACAACCGTTAAAGCTAACCCATTGCCTTGAGGAGTTCCCCAAAAACAATCAAACGTAGAATGCGGCATATAGAAAGCACCCACCATCCGACCCTGGTTGATCTCAAACACCATGTAAGCAAGGCCAATTTGATCCCGTTGGGGAGATTGACCATAGAGGTAAACCCCATTGTCGAGAAAATCCGTTCCTTGTTCAAAAGACTGAGCAACGACAGTAGTGGATTGGAACCCATGCGTCGGATTAGCTCGTGCGACCTGCATCTGCAATGGACTATTCAAAAAACTAATTATTAAAAGAAATAAAAAATTGATAGGATTGCAGTTATTGAATAAATTGCTATGATGTACCCTTTGAAACCCTGATTCCAATAATTGATCCTGTGGCATTTTGATAATCCTCAAACATGATGGTCAATAGGGCAGAAGAAACAATATTGCTATTCGTTGATCTCAACCCAAAATTAATCGACCCTATTTCCAACATACAATAAGAAATAGAGGGAGCCTATAATCCGTCTAGCCTAACTGACTTGAATTGTCCTCGACTGTATCAAAATATTCAAACAGTCAGCTTTCTGAGGCGATCAAAACCAATCATTAGAAATGTTAAGAAATACGGTAGAATCGTTGAGAATCTCAAACAGACTACAATCGTTGATTGAGGGGTAGAGTCTGTCTTCTCACAGGTGACTGCTGCTAAGGCCAAATTTTGATCGAACCCCTCAGTTTGATCGCTGTTGTTGAAGGACAACGGTGAGTAGGTGATCAACTCAACAGAGTGAGCCTGCCCATTATTGAAGAAGCGAACCGATTGGGTCAAGAGATCGAGGGTGTATAGTTTGCCCAGATAGAAATCAAAACTCTATCCAAACCAAGTTTTAGTCTCAACAACAGAGCCGACTTGGAACTATGGTGATATTACGAAGCATAGTACGGGAACGCAAAGTCAATCATGCGAATTCTATTTGTAGCTGCTGAAGCCTCACCTTTGGCTAAAGTGGGTGGCATGGGAGATGTCGTCGGCGCTTTACCAAAAGTGCTGCGGGCAATGGGACACGATGTACGGGTATTCATGCCCTATTACGGTTTCCTCCCCGATAAACTGGACATTCCCTCCGAACCGATTTGGTGGGGAACTGCCATGTATCAAAAGTTTGCAGTCTATGAAACCCGGCTGCCCAAATCAGATGTACCACTCTACTTGTTTGGACATCCTTCCTTTATGCCCCGTCGTGTCTACTACGGAGAAGATGAGGAGTGGCGTTTCACCTTATTTTCCAATGGTGCGGCTGAATTTACCTGGAATTATTGGAAGCCGAATGTGATTCACTGCCATGACTGGCATACCGCCATGATTCCGGTTTGGATGAACGAAACCCCAGATGTTAAAACCATTTTCACCATTCACAATTTAGCTTATCAAGGGCCTTGGCGGTGGTTCCTAGAACGAATTACCTGGTGTCCTTGGTATATGGAAGGTCATAATGTGATGGCATCGGCGGTGCAGTTTGCCGATGAAGTGACGACTGTTTCTCCGACCTACGCCCAACAAATTCAAACCGCCGCTTATGGTGAAACTCTCGAAGGGTTACTTTCCTATGTCAGTGGTAAACTCTCGGGTGTTCTCAACGGTATTGATGTCGAAAGCTACAACCCAGAAACGGATCGCTTTATTACCGAAAACTATAATGCTGATACCGTCGAACGACGTAAAGCCAATAAGGTGGCGTTGCAAGAAGAACTCGGGTTAGTCGTAGACTCGGGTGTGTTTTTGGTAGGGATGGTCAGCCGCTTGGTTGAACAAAAAGGACTCGATCTGGTCATTCAAATTATGGATCAGTTCCTGTCTTATACCGATGCCCAACTGGTGGTTTTGGGAACAGGCGATCGCTATTATGAAACGCAAATGTGGCAGATGGCATCTCGCTATCCGGGTCGTATGGCGAGTCATATTTTGTTTAATGAAGCCTTGTCTCGGCGCATCTATTCTGGTTGTGATACTTTGATCATGCCCAGTCGCTTTGAACCTTGCGGGATTAGCCAAATGTTAGCAATGCGTTATGGCTGTGTTCCAATTGTTCGTCGGACTGGTGGACTGGTTGATACGGTGTTCTATAACGACCCCATGAATGAGGCGGGTACGGGTTACTGTTTCGATCGTTATGAACCGATGGACTTCCTGACTGCGATGATCCGGGCGTTA
>CAZNCM010000047.1:8220-12086 GCA_964571155.1 uncultured Lyngbya sp.
CGAGGAATGTGGCAAAACTTTAGTTGGGAAAAGTCAGCCTACGAGTACATTAAAATCTATAACCGAGTTCTGGGAAACCCTGATGAGGGAAAACCCACAGAACCATCCCAGACTTCTGGTGTAAAGGTTTAGTTTTGAGGAGTTCAAAGTTCAAACTTTTAAATCTCTGATTTGATGCTTGAATTTTGAACTCTCGTTATCCGTATTTTCACGGATTTATCTGAAGATACTCGGCTCAATTTCCGTAACTCTACGGTTACACTTCGCAACTCTCATTGACTAAACTAGAACTAGAAACAGTTTTAGTAAGGTTCGCAAGCGTAACGTATGAAATTCCTGATCTTGTCTGCATTCATCCTTTTAGCCACAACCGTTGGAATTCTCAGATCAGAGTTTTTAACGTTCCGTCCTTCCCCGTCTAACCCCTTACCCTCAACTTCTAAAAATCGTTTTTTATCTTTTTTAAAAACCCTAATTTTCTTCCTTGTTATTCTTCCTTTATCTTATCTAGAAATGCTCGTTGAAGTTTGTTTTTATTCTCAAAAAAAATCCTCAAACAACGATTCTTCTCTTTTAAACAGAACAGATTATCAATCTAAATCTAAAGTTTCTCCATAAAATCACGATTCAATCTCAATAATCGCATAACCATTTCGTCCAGCCTCTTTTGCTTGATAAAGAGCTTGATCAGCTTGATCAATTAAATGATACCTTGAAGACCTCGAAGCAGGATAAACACAAGCAATCCCAAAACTGAGGGTAATTTGTTTCGCGGTCTGGGAGGTTGAATGGGGTAAATGTAATGCTTGAATTTCATTTTGAATTTGATGAACAACTTCAATAGCACCCTCCACATTTGTATTCGGTAAAATCACCACAAATTCCTCTCCGCCATAACGTGCCACTAAATCTGCTGGACGTTTAACTCCCCGAGAAATTGCTTCAGCCACTTGCACTAAACACCGATCACCCGCTAGATGACCATAGGTATCATTGTAATATTTAAAATAATCAACATCACAAAGAATTAACGATAGAGGAGCCTGTTCCCGCTTGATTCGATGCCATTCTTGCTCAAAGTATTCGTCAAAATAACGACGGTTAGCAATTTGAGTTAATTGATCGTAATGAGCCAGATATTGAAGTTCTTGATTGACAGTTTGAAGTCTTTCATAAAGGGCTGATTGTTGAACGGTGATTGCCAATTGTCCGGTTAAACGTTTGAGGAATTCAATATCATAGGTTTGCCAATGACGGGGTTCAACACAGCTATTTATTCCTAGTAAACCCCAAACAGTTTGTGAATCCTGTTCTCGCTGAGAATTGGAGGGAAAAATACAGATAGGTAATAGCAAAGAGGCTCGAATTTGCAGCTGAGTGAGTAATTCTTGATGACAAGGGGTTAAATTAGCGGTGTAAATATCATTCACGGCTTGAATATTCCCCTGGCGAAAAGCTGATCCTCGGGTTTGAACCAGATAGGAATCTTTGCAACTTTTGCCCAAAATCGAGTTAAAACCGGGGACAACTGACTCCGTAATAATTGTACCACTCCAATCGGGATTAAATCGATAAATTAACACCCGATCAGCTTGCAAAATTTGCTGCACTTCCGTGACTGCGGTTACTAAGATTTGATCGAGTTCTAAAGACTGACGGATGCGATCATTAATTTCTGCTAATAATTTTTCATGTTGAACGCATTGATACAGTGCATCTTCTGCAATTGTTTTATCGGTAATTTCTCGGCTTGCTGTCAAGACGGACTCCACCATTCCTTGATCATTAAATTCAGGAACAATTCGACATTGCCAATATTTGGATGTTCCATCATAAGCCAGGAATTTTGTTTCGTATAAATGCTCTTGACCCGTCTCAAACACTTGCTGAACGACTTGATGCCAGGGAGTAACAATTTCTTCAGAAAACCCCAATTCTAGCTCAGTTTTACCGATCCAATCTGAAGCCGGAATTCCTGTTTCTCGTTCAACTTGGGGGTTAACATAACGGAAGCGATATTGACGATCCACCCGAGAAATAATATCCGGTAAATTTTCAACCAATGCTCTAAAATATTGCTCTTGCTGCTGAAGTACAGCGATCATTTGTTGATAACTCTGACATTCATTCACTCGATTTTCTAAGGTTTGACGAGTATATTGAAGTTGTTGTTTTGAGCGTTGATAACGAAGATTAACGGCATATAAGCGATTATTCGTCCAGTAAACCCACCCTAAAATTACTGAAATTTCTAGAACTATTTTAAATCCTGATAAAAATGCTTTTTCGGGTTGTACATTTGGCGGTAAGTCGAGTATGATCCCATTAAAGAATACTAAAAAAATGATTCCTATAAATAAGGGGTAGGGTCTGACTGTGAACATAGAACGATGAGTAAAAGTTCTCATCAAACCGCGATGGGGATAGATCCAAAGTAGACCAAAACAGAGTATAATAAAGCTAATTGTTTTGAGAGGTATTCCTCTGTTAGAGAAAATTATCCGCAAGTCTGAAAAGGGAACGGAAAACAAAAATGCGATTAAGTTCGTGGTTTCAATGGCTAAAACTAGACCGATTATTGTTTGAGCAACTTGAATTCGAGTCGGGGTTTTATGAATAAGCAGTAATAGCACAGTGGCTAAGGAAATTAACACGAAACTTGACTGTTCAAAAATAAACGAAGAAACACGTAAAATGAATAAGGAGGGATGATCCTGAATTAAACCCGGTTCAAAATACAAATTCCAGTTTTGCGCCTCTTTGCTCAATGTAAAGAATCCAATTCCAATAATTAGGACACTACAAAGTTGAGTTAGAGATTGAAACCCTTGTCGCGGTTGTCTATTCTGAAGCAATTTCAGGACAATACTGAACAGGACAAAAGATAAAGAAATCGAGGGTGGGAGTGATGAAAATATCGGCAAAAATTCACCCGAAAAGAGAAGAAAATTTAACAGGAAGCTAACGAAAGTTAAAAGTCCAACTCCACCCACCCAAATCGTAACAATCGAGGGAATAGACCAATTCATCAATCAAAAAAAAATATGACATCGATTCTTTCCCTATTTTATTCGTTCCTGTCGAGAGATGAAACAGTAGTTTCACGGAACTTTCCTTGAGGCTAACGATTAAATTTAACAAAGGTGACAAATCTATTTTTCAAGCCTCATGTTGAGAGAAGGAAGTAGAAAACTCTCCAAGTATGAGACAGTAGAAATATTCGTAAAAATGACAATAGTCTGTATCTGTGTTGATGCATCTACCCCTTAGGAGGCGGCAACCATGAAAATCCTTAAAACTCAAACGCTCTATGGCCCAAACTTCTGGAGTATTAATCACCCTCATCTGATTGTCCTGCAACTCGATCTCGAAGAACACGAACGTCGCCTCTCCAACGAGATGTCTGACTTCTGCGATGAACTCGTCAATGTGCTTCCCGGATTGAGGGAACATCACGGATCTCGGGGTTGTCGAGGTGGCTTTTTGCAACAGATGCAAGAAGGGATCTCCATCGCCAAAATTATCCAACACGTTGCTCTTGAGTTACAAAACTCGGCTGGAATGCCTGTTAATTTTGGTCGGATTCGTCTGGCGGCTACACCGGGAATTTGTCGGGTTGTGTTTGAATATCAAAATCCTGAAGCGGGACGTTATGCAGGGCGAGGGGCTGTCCGGATCTGTCAAAGTTTAATCAATCGAGGCTATTATCGGCTGGCTGAACTGGAAATTGATCTCGAAGATTTACAAGAAATTAAAGCCGAAGATTCCCTCGGGCCAACAACAGAAGCAATTATCAATGAAGCCCAAAAACGAGGCATTCCTTGGCAAGAATTACCCGTGCGTCATGTGGTTCAACTGGGTTACGG
>CAZNCM010000047.1:12096-22841 GCA_964571155.1 uncultured Lyngbya sp.
AAACAAATATTCTCGGGATTGAATTTGCGGGAGATAAACAAGCCACAAAAATATTATTGGAAGCGGCCAGTTTACCGACGCCTCTCGGAGAAGTCATCTATTATTTTGATGAACTCGAAGATGCAATTGATCAAGTCGGTGGTTTTCCAATTGTAATTAAGCCCCTAGATGGAAATCATGGTCGGGGAATCACTTTAAATATTAACAGTTGGCAAGATGCAGAAAATGCCTATGATGTTGCCAAGGAAGAATCCAAAGCCGGCGGAATTTTAGTCGAACGTTATTATCGCGGCAAAGATTATCGCGTCTTAGTTATTAATGGTAAAGTGGAAGCCGTTGCCGAACGAGTTCCTGCTCATGTCACGGGTGATGGTCACTTAACAATTGAGGAATTAATCGAAGATATCAATCGTCATCCCAGTCGAGGAAGTGGTCACGAAAATGTTCTTACTCGGATTGAAATTGACCGTCATACCGATGATGTTCTCGCTCAACAAGGCTACGATCTCGATAGTATTTTAGAAGAAGATGAAATCTGTTATCTCAAAGCCACAGCAAACCTGAGTACAGGTGGAATTGCCATTGATAGCACCGATATCATTCACCCCGAAACCGTTTGGATGGCTGAACGGGCTGCCCAAATTATTGGTTTAGATATTGCCGGAATTGATATCACTTGTACCGATATTAGTCGTCCTCTGCGAGAAGTCGATGGAGTCATTATCGAAGTCAATGCCGCCCCGGGTTTACGAATGCACCTACAGCCCAGTCAAGGACAATCTCGTAATGTAACAGCACCGATTTTAGAGATGCTTTATCCCGAGGGAGTTCCCTGTCGAGTCCCCATTATTGCAGTCACAGGAACCAATGGGAAAACCACAACAACTCGTCTGATTGCCCATATTTTTAAACAGACCAAACAGGTGATTGGTTATACCACCACAGACGGGACTTATATCGGTGACTTTTTATTAGAATCAGGAGATAATACCGGACGTCAAAGCGCTCAACTGATTCTCAATGATCCCACCGTAGAAGTGGCAGTTTTAGAAACAGCTAGAGGGGGAATATTAAGGTCAGGGTTAGGATTTAATCGCTGTGATGTAGGTGTGGTTTTAAATGTTGCTGCCGATCATTTAGGGTTAGAAGATATTAATACCCTCGAAGATATGGCACAGGTGAAAAGTGTAGTGGCAGAAGCAACCGATGACAAGGGTTATGCTGTATTGAATGCTGACGATCCGTTAGTGGCGAATATGGCAAAATGGGTGAAAGGAAAAGTCGCTTATTTTTCGATGAATCCTCATAACGCAGTAGTAAAAGAACATCTGCGAAGAGGAGGAATTGCAGCGGTTTATGACGGGGGTTTCCTCACCTTTTGTAATGGACAAGATACCCTTCAAGTTGAACAAATGGTAAATGTTCCTTCAACCTTGCGGGGTTTGGTTTCCTTTATGATTGCTAATGTTTTAGCGGCGAGTTTAGCGGCTTACGTGCAAGGCGTGAGTATCGAAAATATTAGTACAGGATTACGAACCTTTCAAGCCTCTTTAGAACACACTCCCGGCCGGATGAATTTGATTGAATTGGGTAAGTTTCATGTTCTAATTGATTATGCTCACAATCCCGCTGGTTATCAAGCAATTGGGGAGTTTGTTTGTCAGTGGTCAGAGGGTGAACGAATTGGGGTGATTGGTGGCCCTGGCGATCGCCGCGATCAAGACTTAAAAGAGTTAGGACGATTATCAACTCAGATGTTTGATTGGGTGATTATCAAAGAAGATGATAATACTCGCGATCGCCCCCGTGGAGATGCAGCCCGTTTAATTCGAGAAGGAATTTGTCAGGAAAAACCGCAGTTTAATTATCAAGAAATTTGGGATGAAACAGAAGCTATTCAAAAGGCTTTAGCCTCAGCTTCAGAAGGAAGTTTAGTCGTGATTTTTCCTGAAAGTGTTAAACGCGCGATCGCATTGTTGAAGTAAACTATTTTGGAGGGGGTTTTCTAGCCCCCTTCATCCTATTTTCAAAGAGGTGATTTTTTTTGCAGACTCCATCCGATTGTTTTGAAGCCGCAATTTCTGCAACCGTTACCCCTAGAACTTCTGTCAGCTTCATTCCTTAATCAAAGTTTTTGATCGAGTTTTAGATCAAAATTATGTAAAAATATTAGACAGGATATAAATTTTATAGAAACAATACCATGACCGCAACAACTCAAAATATTGACTGGGATGAAATTTGTAACGAACTCTCAGAACTAGAAGTAATTCGCGATCGCAGCCAACTCAGCAAACTCTCTCAAGATTATCATCATTTTAGCCCCATTTTACAACCCTTACTCCAGGATAAAACGGCTGATTTAGTTGTTCGCCCTATGAACGAAGCCGAAGTCCTAAAAGTTGCTAAAGTTTGCGTTAAATATAAAATTTCTCTCACCGTTCGAGGCGCTGGAACTGGAAATTATGGACAGTGTGTTCCCCTAGAAGGTGGAATGGTTTTAGACTTATCTAAAATGAATAAAATTAATTGGATCAAACCCGGATTAACCTCTGTTGAACCCGGAGTAAAATTAGCCACCTTTGACAAACAAGCCAGAGAACAAGGTTGGGAATTACGCATGGTTCCTTCAACTTATCGAACTGCAACCATTGGCGGCTTTATTGGGGGTGGAAGTGGGGGAATTGGTTCAATTAATTATGGACAATTACGCGATCGCGGAAATCTACAAGCGGTGCGGGTTGTAACAATGGAAGATGAACCTCAAGTATTAGAATTAAGAGGAGATGATGTACAGAAAGTTAATCATGCTTATGGTACAAATGGTATTATTACCGGGTTAGAAATTCCCCTCGCGCCTGCTTATCCTTGGGCGGAACTGATTGTTACTTTTGATGATTTTATGAGTTCGGCGCGTTTTGGTCAAGCGTTAGGAAACTCTGATGGCATTATCAAAAAATTAATTTGTATTTGTGCATCGCCTATTCCCTCTTACTTTGCAGCGTTTCGAGAAGTTATTCCTGAAGGAAAGCATTGTGCATTGTTAATCATTGCTGAACCGAGTTTAGAACCCTTTCAAGATTTAGTCCAAGAATTTGACGGTGAAGTTTGCTATCAAAAATCATCCAAAGAAGCGAATAAAGGTACAACTATTATTGAATATACTTGGAATCATACCACGTTACACGCTCGTAGTGTTGACCCGTCTTTAACCTATTTACAAGCCCTCTTTCCGCTTGATCCAGATTTAAACTTAATCCAACATTGTTATGATTATTTTGGGGATGAAGTGATGCTGCATTTAGAATTTTTAAGAACTCAAGGACAAATGCTTCCAGCCGCCTTACAAGTGGTTCGGTTTACGACAGAAGAACGGTTAAATGAGATTATTCGCTATCACGAAGACAAGGGAATCTTAATTTTTAATCCTCACACCTATATTTTAGAAGATGGCGGTATGAAAACGATTAATCTTGAACAATTGGAGTTTAAAAAACAAGTTGATCCCTATGGTTTGTTAAACCCTGGAAAAATGCGAGCTTGGCTTGAACAGTAACAGTTAGGTAGAGTCTGTTACAAAAATTTATAATTTTTACATGAAGTCATTCGATTATGAGATAATTGAGGTGAGTAGAGTTAACATCCGATTATGGCAATTAATCTAAGCAAGGGTGAAAGAATCAATCTCTCTAAAGAAGCGCCCGGATTAAAAGCAGCCGGGATTGGCTTGGGATGGGATATCAATGCCACAGACACCGGTGCAGCGTTTGACTTAGATACTTCAGTCTTTATGTTAGGAGAAAATGGAAAAATTCCCAACGAAAAATACTTTGTCTTCTACAATAACTTACAATCACCCGATGGTTCAGTAAAACATCAAGGAGATAGTCGAACAGGAGAGGGTTCAGGCGATGACGAGACAGTTGAAATTGATTTAACGAAAGTCGAAGCTGCGGTTCAAGAAATCATTTTTATTGTGACCATACATGAAGCCGACACCAGACGTCAAAACTTTGGACAAGTTCGCAATTCTTTTATTAGAATTTATGATCAAACCACAAACCAGGAAATTGCCAAATATGAACTTGAAGAAGATTTTTCGCGAGAGACTGCGATTGAGTTTGGTCGGCTTTATAAAAAAGAGGGGGAGTGGAGATTTCAAGCCGTCGGAGAAGGCTATAATTCAGGCTTACAAAGCTTTGTAGATAAATACGCTTCTTAGAGAAGATCTAAGAGAATAAATTTACAGAAAAGAGGAGATTTTAGAAACAAATGAGCTTCTCTTTTCCCTAAATAGACAGGAATTCAGACGGGGTGTTAACGGTTGATCAGCAGATAATAACGAGGGTATTAACAATGGCAATCTCACTCGAAAAACTGGAAAAAGAAGCACCGAAGCTAATCGATCTAACCAAAAAAGTACAGATTTCCCTTAAAAAGAAAGACCTCACAAATCACCGGGCAAAAGTTGCCCTTTGTCTGGATATTTCTGGGTCAATGAGTTCTCTGTATTCATCGGGTAAAATTCAACGGTTGGCGGAAAAAATACTCGCTTTAGGATGTCAGTTTGATGATAATGGAGCGATTGATATATTCTTATTTGGACAGAAAGCTCATACGGTTGGTGAAATGAGTATCTTTAATTTCAAAACTTTTATTGCCGATATACAGGAAGAATATCCACTCGAAGGGGGAACTAACTATGGAAAAGTCATTCAGATGATCAGAAAATTCTATTTTCCCCAGGGAAAAGGGGGAAGTTGTAGTCAACCTTGTACAGCCAATGAACCCGTCTATGTGATGTTTGTCACCGATGGGGCGACGATGGATGAAGCGGAGACAAAACAACAAATTCAGTGGTCTTCATTTGAGCCTATTTTCTGGCAATTTCTGGCAATTGGGAAGTCGCGAAAAGATGTAAAAGGAGAGGGGTTCTTCGGTTGGTTATCTAAAGCGTTTGTGAGTGATTTTACCTTTCTAGAAGAACTGGATAAGTTGAGCGGTCGTTATATTGATAATGCAGACTTTTTCAGTTTAGAAGATCCCGAGTCAATTGGCGATCAACAACTTTATGATTTATTGATGACTGAATATCCCGGTTGGGTAAAATTGGCAAAAACAAAACAATTGCTAACTCACAACACTTAAGCATTAGAGGGGGAAAGCATCAGAACTATTAAACTGAAGTTAAAGATCAAGTTAGCAGCCAAAACGATCAAAATCTGACAAATAAGATGAGATTATTATCAAACTAACTGATCAGGTGCATCAGATTATCAAGCTCTTGCTTTCATTGCTTCTCAAACGCCCTACTATTTCTAAAAAATTATGTCGCGCTCAAAGAAAGAATCAAGTGGATGTGGATGCGGAAGTATTCCGTTTTCTGTAATTATCCTGATCTTAGGTGGGGGGTATTGGTTATTTACGCAGCGAGAACAGATAGAAATTAGTCAGTTTTTACCGAATGAGTTAACAGCTAATATTCCCTTTTTAAATGCTTCTAAAACCGAAGAAATTCAGCCAAGCCCCGCCCCGAGTTCTTTACCTTTTCCTCCAATTTCTAATTCTAAAAACAATCCGCAACAAGACTTACCGAAACCCACACCAAGCCCAACCCCATCAGCTCCTCAAACTGAAAAATCAGCCTCTATTCCTACTCCCTCTCCCCAAACACCAAATTTACTGAACACAACGCCAACAGTAACACCATTACCCCCTCAAACGCCTTGGGATAAAAAAGTGATTCGGGGTATTTATTTGAGTCGCTACCAAGTTACAAATAATGCGAGTGAACAAATGATTCGTGAAAGGGTGCGTTATTATCATACCCAAGGAATTAATACGATTATTCATGGGGTTTGGGGAAATGCTTGTACCATGTACAATAGTGAGGTTATGCAAGCAAAATTGGGCTATAAAAGTTGTCCAAATGAATTTCAAGATCAATGGCTGAATTGGTTAATTGATGAAGCGCATAAACAAGGAATGGAAGTTCATGCTTATTTCGAGAAAGGGATTAAAATAGACGAAGAAAGTCCGATGTTTGATTTAGCGGTTGAACGAGGTTGGATTGTTGCTGGAGTTGATCGAACTCATCCGGGAGTTGATCATTATGTTCTCAATGTTGGTCTTCCTGAAGTTGCTGAATTTTTTACTAAAATTGTTGTAGAATTTGTCACAAAATATCCGACGATTGATGCGGTTCAATGGGATGATTATTTAGGATATCATGCGGAGTTGCCAGGTAAAGTTGATCGCACGCTGAAGTTAACAAACTTTGTGCAGAATACAATTAAGGAGATGAAAGCAGCTAACCCTAATGTTAGTTTTGATATTTGTCATCATAACCCCTATTGGGCGAAACGATATTTTGCAGCGGATTGGGAAACCTGGGGAGTTGATCGGGTATTTATTCAGGTTTATGGTGAAGAAAACTTTAATGACGAACTCAAATATGTAGAAGCAAATGATGGAATTTCGATTAGTGAGCGACAATTTAATCGCCTAGAAGAATTAGTCAATAATCCTAATGTCAAGAGTATTTTGTTTTTTCCACTCTCGGGAAAACCCGAAGAAATGGCGAATCAGGTGAAAAATTTAACCACCCAAATCAACTAACTTGATCACTCATTTCAAAGAAAACAGATGGGTTGCACAGGGCTAACACATCCGTTGATTTCCAACAATTTTATCGGTTTACCCATTCTAAGGCTTGTTGTTTTTGGTCAAAATGAAAATATTTAACCTCGATACTGGAAAACAATTTATTACTGAAGTTACTCCATTTTTCTAACCATCGTTGATCAGAGACAACCGCTTCTCGTTCAAAGTCACGGAAATGTTGAACAGTGAATTTGAGATCTTTCCAAAGTGCTTCAGGTGACATTCCTTCGAGACTTTCAATTTCAGCGTAAATTCTTAGTTTCGGATAGAGTTTTAACTTGTCTTCGATTTCTCGAATCACTTTTTCAAAATCTGCGGTTTCAATTTTTCCCTGAACGTGTAAACCCACGACTTGATCACTTCCGGTCGGGATAAGTTCTAGCATCATTAGCCTCCTGATTGATTTTCGGCTAGGCTACTCTTATATTATATTATATCTTGCGGTTAGTGATTTTTTTCTGCGGATCATTCGGTTTATTCATCTATGAGACAGAAAAAGCGCGATCAGCGCATACAATAAAAAGGAGGGCATCAAGCTGTATTGGACAAGTCAAAATTCTGGAAAAATTTCTCTAACAAGTGAGATTCGTCAGAGTTTCATCATTCATAACGAACGACAACAGACCCTCGATCCAATTGGCAACTGACAAGAAACTTTAAAAAATCTATCGAACTAAACATGACGAAAACTTATACAAACACAACTCCAACCCATTCCCCCGTTGATAGTGCAGCCATTATCGCGACAGATGTACACAAATGGTATGGAAATCATTTCCACGTTTTACGAGGAGTCAGTCTCAGTGTTAAACAGGGTGAAGTGGTTGTGATTATGGGGCCAAGCGGTTCCGGAAAATCAACTTTTATTCGCACATTCAATGCTTTAGAAGAATTTCAGCAAGGAAGTATTATTATTGATGGGATTAACCTTTCTCATGACTTGAAAAATATTGAAGAAATTCGTCGAGAAGTGGGGATGGTGTTTCAGCAGTTTAACTTGTTTCCCCATCTGACCATTTTACAAAATGTTACTCTCGCTCCAATTTGGGTGCGTCGATGGCCGAAAGCCAAAGCCGAAGAAGTTGCTTTACAATTATTAGAAAGGGTTGGTATTCTCGAACAGGCGAAAAAGTTCCCCGGACAATTATCGGGAGGTCAACAGCAACGGGTCGCGATTGCACGGGCGTTAGCGATGCAGCCAAAAATTATGCTATTTGATGAACCGACATCTGCTTTAGACCCTGAAATGGTGCGAGAAGTTTTGGATGTAATGCGAACCTTAGCAAGTGAAGGAATGACGATGGTTTGTGTCACCCATGAAGTTGGGTTTGCGCGAGAAGTGGCCGATAGAGTGGTGTTAATGTCAGATGGGGTATTAGTGGAAGAAGGCACTCCTGAAGTCTTTTTTAGTAATCCAAAAGAGGAACGCACGAAGAAGTTTTTATCTCAAATTCTTTAAAGAAAAGATCGATAGGCTTTTGAGTTTAAGGAAAGGGATAAACTTGCTAGAGTAATAGCAAAGCTGATGGGTAACTCCTACAAAATCTTGATTTTAAATCCCCTTTTCCTGATTTTTTGTAAACTATAAAAGCTCATCTCAAAATAATCTGCGTAAATTTTTATTGCAGAATTTATTTCTATTGGTTTTTGATCATTATAATAAAATCAAAAATTAGAATACTTGAAAAAGTTAAACCAACTTCGTCTAAAAATGCCTTTACCTACTTTCTTAATTGCGGGTAGAACTGAACAGTTTCGAGTTTATTTATACAATGATTTATGTCAAGATTCAATTAAAATGATGAAAGATATATACAACTTTATTGGAGTTTCGACTGAGTTTGAACCCGATACATCTCAGAAGTATCAAACTTCATCAATTCCTAAAAATAGTTTAATCAATCGTTTACTCAGAAAACAAAATCCCTTGAAAACCATTTTTCGCTCAACGTTAGGAACATTATTACCTGAGAAAAAACGACAAAAAATTCGTTCTTGGTTAATTTCTGTAAACTCCCAATCTAAACAATCTGTTTCTCTTTCTCCTGAAGATCGTCAGGTTTTGTTAGACTACTACCGTGAAGATGTTCTGAAGTTACAAGATTATCTAGATCGAGATTTATCTGCTTGGTTAAAGTAATTGAAATAAGTGAATGATCAATACTTTAAATTTTAAACTAATTTTGATACCAATGTGTTAGATCTCGTTCAAGTAATTGGCTGAGTTGTTTGATCTCAGGAGTGAATTCTTTTTGAAGTGTTTTTCGGAGTTCTGAATCTAAAGATGAACGAGGCTTAAACTGAGTATTTGCTCTTTTTATTTTTTCTTTAACTCCTTCTAAAATTGCTCGTCTAGTCGCTTGAGGTAAAGGAATAAAATATTTACCAATTTCGAGTAGTTTTGAGGGTGGATATTTGACTAGATTCAATAAAAATCTACTCTTAACTGTTTTATTAGAATTCACTCGAACAAATTCCGGTTGAAAATCTGGAGTCACTTCTAAAAAATTTAAAATATCTTGAAAAGTTTTTGATGTATTTTGATTAAAATCCTCATAAAAAATTACTAAAACTTGTTTTTTTCCAAAAGTATTAAAGTAACGTTCTATCTGTTCTGAAAATTTAACCACCTCTCGATAGGTGAAAAATTCTTTATTTCGATGTTCTCTCCTGATCACATTATTATTGCTGTCGAGTTCTGCTGCTAAAACCTGTTTAAAATCTTGAATTGTTTCATTTCCATCATACAAGCGTTGACTATGAAGGGAGTACAGTAGGGAAACAGGTTCTCTCAACATAATAATAATTTTAGCATCAGGATTAAAATCATAAATCGCTTTTGGTGCTTCCTGACTTCTAAGATAACTTGTAGAACCTTCTCCACAAATTTTTCCCTTTCCTGGTTCAAAAAAGCTTAAATATTGCTCAAAGCTTCCTACTTTCGGCTGTGAACGTAAATCAAAATCAAAATAATAAAGTTCTTTTTGAGGAGGAATAAACAGTTCAGGATGTTGAGCTAGATATCTACAAGTTGCTGTTGTTCCACATTTCGGCGCTCCGACAAGAAAGAAAGAAGGTTGTTTTGTACTTTTCATTTTCGTATCTTCAAACTAACGACAAGTTTGTTTCTATTTTACTTAGACTGCTTTGGCTATTTTTAAAGTGCTGCTATAGGATATTTAATCCCATTCATAGGATTTATTCAAACTATTAGTCAAGTTATAAAATTGCTCGATTTTTTCAGGATCTAGTTCATTTTTCCAGCGCAAATCCAACTTAATTTTAAATCCTTGTTTCTCGTAGTAATTACCATGAACTTTTTCAACTTTACTCTCTGTTTCTTGACCTTTATATTTAGCAATGAGTGAACGAGTTCCAAAGTTTCCGGTAATTCCCAAATGATCGTATTTCCAATATTCAAGCATCTCCGCTTGGAATTCTATCCCTAACATTTTACAAATTTTTTCAATTGTAGCTTCCGGTTCACTCGCGAGTTCTTCATAGCGAACCAGCATTTTACGTTCGGATGGAAACTGTTCAAAATACTTTTGATCCTCTTTCATTAAAGTAGACCATCTTTGACTAAAATCTTCGACAGTCATGTTTTTATCCCATCGCAGATAAGAGTTCAGAACCGCCCGACCATCTCGAATTAAATGAATTAAATAACCGTCTAGTTGTCCTGATCGAAATTCTTTAGCTTGCAGTTTCTTAGACACCCAATCTACATATTTTGAGGAGTCTATCAAGACTTGTTTATCAAGCTTTGAAAACATTAATGAATAGGGATTGAGAATCTGATCGTTTCCCACCGTTTCTCGAACCCATTTTTCAATTTTTAACGGAATATAAGGATTAATTCGATGATTACTTAATCCTGCTACTAGCATTTTCATTTCTTCGGGATTAAACTTTTCTTCCCAAAATTTTCCTGGCCCTTCCCAAAAATCTTGATGACGTTGGCGGTTTTGATAAATCTCAGGAAGTTTACTAATTTCATTTAAGTCAAAACAGTTAGGATGACTTCCTAAGATATAGTTCAGGAGTGTTGAACCTGAACGACCAATGCCTAAAACAAATAC
>CAZNCM010000047.1:22881-24032 GCA_964571155.1 uncultured Lyngbya sp.
TTTTTTATTCATCGAAAATTTCCCTGAATAAAGGTATAAACTGATAAGATTATGACTTAAAAACTTTTTTTATTTTGTTGATGACGTTTCCTTTCCAGTCTTTTTTTTGCTCGTTTTTTATTACTGAAGGTGGTTTGGGTTCATCAAGATAGCGGTAATCTTCCCAAATATCCCAATAGGGACATCCGGGTTCTATTTTAATTCCCGCCCAGTGAAGATATTGCAGCGTTTGATTCAATTTTGGATCAAAAAGCTGATTACCCTGTCGTTGAAAATGTGGGCTTCCCCCCCAACTTCCCGGTGCTTTTCCGGGTCGATTCACAATATTAAATCGTCGAGGAATTCGCTTTAAAACAAGATAATTAAAGATCGGTTGATCGGTGGTTTTTTGGGAAAAGTCAAAATATTCGGGATGGGATGAACACTCCTGAAAAGTTTCATATAAATCCTCTAGAGAAAACAAACCTTTCTTAGAAGCCCATAGCCCACTATTAAAGATATCTTTGCATTCATTTTCGGTAAAAATTCCATCTTCTAGCACTTTAGAGGTGAAGACATTTTCAATTCCACCTTTATGCTGATAATCACAACAGAGAAAGTCGTAATCATTAAAATAGTTCAGGTTGTCAATAATTTTTTCAAAAACCACAATATCAGTATCAAGATACAGAAATTCATCGAATGGCCCAAACCAACACGCTTGTTTGCGATGTTTATTCGGATTATTGAAAAAACCCTGACCAAAAATACTATGCAAGCGGTTACAGAGTTGATTTAAAAATTCTAGATCTTCAAAGGTTTTAACATTATATTTCTCGGTAATCGCTTCCGCAACCTGTTGATGATTTTCATCAAAAGGAATCAAAATAATCGGAGTTTCTGAGTCATAAAAACGAACACTATTGAGAAGTGCTATCGTCTGCTCAATTACCCGATCATTAGCGACAATATAAATACCGCGACTCATAAAAGTATCCTCAGTTAACGGCTGAACTTTAACTTCTTCAAAGCTCGTTGTAAGAAGCTGGGGGGTTGGTTGTACGGTTGGGGCTTAGAATTAAATTGCGGTCGGTTTTCGGGCTCGTGCAGATAGCGATAATGTAAAAAGATATCTCGATAGGGAAAATCTAAATTTTCTCCCGCACAAACTC
>CAZNCM010000048.1:0-4972 GCA_964571155.1 uncultured Lyngbya sp.
AATGCTGCAATTTCAGCCAAGATATCAGCAGGGGTTTTCTCCTCTTGATTGAAATCTCGTGAAGTCACAATAACTTCTACTGGAGTCCCTTCTGGTAGGTTTATTGGCTGCATGAGTCGCAGCACTCCTTGTTCATAAATTGCTTGCAGTGTGATAGTCATTGACTTAGACTCAATAGTAGAACAACTCTTGAATTCATTATAAGCGACTTTTAAGGTTACGAACTTCACCCTAGCTCTATTGTATAATTATCCGTGTATAGGTTAGGGCTGTTTTAATGTGATCGCCTTTCAGTCAGAAAAATAAGTTACCTTTAGTGCGATCGCTTTTCTTTTCAGTTAGATTTCACTTCAGTTCAACTCAACTTACTGTTATCAATAAAAAAGGGTAAAGACTTTCTCTACCCTTGAATTTTAAAGTTTTAGGGTTTGTGCGATCGCAAAGCGGAACATTAACTGAGTTGAGCCGCGAAATTATGAGTTAGTTTTCACACAATCTAACGCAACCTACTACTTATTCAATATTGCTGCTGTAAAGCTATCAGTACATAACATCTTATTATAATATGGATAACCATGATCGCCTGCATCATGACCACACCGACAGTGAGTTGATACAAGAGCTGGCCTAAAGGACTGGCAATCGCAAGAGGATACACGACAATAGTATTTTCCACATATAATATCTTGAGATTTTATCTTAGTCCCATGTAAGATTACCTCCTTTGATTTAGACATAGATACAATATTATTAACTTTTCGTTCCAAGTTCTCAACGGAATTTTTGGGGGCTGCTAATTGGATATTTTTGTTACTCATACTACCAGAGGTGATTTCAAAAACTAACTACTACCATCTTATAAACTCGTTTCAGGAAATGTCACCTAACAACTATTAGGTATTTTTGGTATTTTTGTTAGGTATTTTGTTAGGTTTGTTAGGTATTTTGTTAGGTTTGTTAGGTTTGTTAGGTGTTGAGTAGTTTGTTATATGGTCTGTTATAATGTTAATATGGTGATTGGCTGGCTATGCTCCGCAGGTAAGATCCGATTCGATCAAACCTTCTACGTGATTGGGGTTTGTTATCAGAATTGTGAGAAAATTGGTGATAGTTTGAAAATAGAAAAAGAAACTCGGGTGTTAGGGGTTTAAACCTGTTCAACACTGGGAGGAACGATTCTCAGTTTGGTTAAATTTTTGTTGATTTCTCTGAGGAGTTTGAAGTCTTCTTCGGGTAAATTATAGGTTTGATTTTTCTCTAAATTATCGCCGCTGAGTCGTTTTTGCAGAAAGGAAAACGCTTCTCTAAATTGGTCTGGTTTAGCAACAATAGGCGAGTCAAAATGACAGGCTACTATTCGTTCAAATTGCCAATTTGCAACCCAGTCCGCCCAAATTAATGTTTCTATTGGGGCGCGATTAAGAATTAGGGTTTGTAAAATCGGAGCGACTAACAAGCGTTTTTGTTGATGGAGTAAACTTTGAAAAGACTGTTTCCAACCCGATTTCCAGCGAAACGGAAATAGACCAAAATAGCCTTTTAATGAACGTTCGGGTGCAGTTTTTGCTTCTCTAAACGCTTGGATAAAAGGAACGGTTTCTAGGGTATTCGGACGAAAATATAATGAAAACAAACAAATGCGTTGCCATCCTTTTAAACGGTTTGCTTCAGTATTACTAATTTGATCACCCGCATAATCTCGGGCGTGAAAGAGTAAAGGATAGGGATCAAGTTCTAAAATTTCTGGCGGACGTTCGGGAACAGAAACCACAATATCTGTGACTAATAATGTACGCGATCGCCGATCAAAAAATACAACTTCTGAAAACCGCCCCGGCCCTAAATAAATCGGCCCCAATGTGGCATAATCAAATTGATTACTAAACGGTGCTTGGCTACTATCTTCAGGTAAAATATGGGTGCGCTTTGCAGGTAAACCGAGCCAGGTTAAAGGTAAATTTAACGGAAAACTCCATTGACTCGGAGCAACAAAAACTTGAGCTTGTTGAAAATAACGTGCAAATGGGCCGACAAAAACTTTGTGTTCGATCCCAGAAATTGTGGGTAAAATGATATATTTGACATCGCCGTGTTGAGTAACTAACTCCCGAACTAAACGAATACATTCGGGTGTTGGGGCGACGGGGGCGTAAATCAGCAAGCCTCCGGCTTCAAGTTTAACAACCGTCATCCGAATCGGGACAACCACGTAGAGAATGCCTTGAAGTTGGTCAAACGTCCACAGCGTATCTTTGATGACTTCTCGTCGCAGGGTTCGCCGTTGTCCGTAGGGATAAAGCGGTGCTGCTGGCCACCAGGGCCACGAAAAGTCTCTCGAACGCATGGGCTGTTGCATTGACTCGGTTGTTGAAATGACTAGAACTCGCTATAATCTCTGGGCGGCTGTTTTGGGCTAACACTACACGCGCCGCAGTTGTCCCAGAAGTTTAGCAGATTTTCGCCCCGAAAAGACAGGTGTCGGGTTCGTTGTTAGGGTTGAATGTGCAGTTGGGGATCGGCAGTTGGCGATCATTAAGAACCCTTTAAACACGTACGTTTCATCTTTAGTCATATCAACAACGGATGATTATTTACGATTCTCAGTGATCTCTGTCACTGTATAGTCCGATTAAAATCACACTAAAGCGAGATTCTCCTCATTTCTCGTTCATTTAAAATAAGGAATAGTAAAGACTATCGAGTTTACCGAGGGTGTGTGAATGAAACTGGCAATGATAACCACCGCAATTTTACTAATGAACGTAGGTTTAGCAAATCTGGCGAGCGCGCTTGAACCCGCACACCTGAAGCAGTTGCAAGAGACAAACAACTGTCAAGGCTGCGATCTCAGCGATGCTCAACTGATGGGAATGGATTTAAGCGGGGCGAATCTCGAAGGCGCGAACCTCCAAGGCGCAAATTTGACTGAGACGAATCTTAATGAAGCAAATTTAATTCGGACAAATCTGACTCAAGCGAATTTAAGTCATTCAAGTTTAATTGCGGCTAAACTGCATGGGGCGAATTTGACTGAAGCGAATTTGAGTGAAGCGAATTTAAGTTTAGCAGGAATGGTCATTGCTAATCTGACGAATGCGGATCTTAATGGCGCGAATTTGGTGGGTGCGAATCTCGAAAGTGCAGATTTAACGGGTGCAAATCTCCAAGATGCGCGTCAGTCGATTGGTAAGTTAGGTCAAATGACGCTACAAGAAGGAAGTCTTTATGGGATTGATGTTGCAGGAATTAATTTAAGAGGGGCAAATTTAACGGATGCTGATCTCACTGGTGCTAATTTGAGCGCTTCTGATTTGGGCGGTGCAAAGCTAGATAATGCGATTTTGTTTAAGGCTAATCTGGTTAATACACGCCGATAATCTTGCTGATTATGCTTGTTTTAAAATTTTGATTTCAATTTTTAAATCAGTATCAGTGTGAAAATTTAATTCAATGATGAATGTAAAATTATGAATCGCGAGATTGATTGAGACGAGTCTAGAAATTTATATTTTTCCTCAGTTCTCCACGTTTCAAAATTGATAATTGATCTCTCAGAGTTCATTGGATTTTTCCCTACATTATCAGAACATCAATTTATAATTTATAATTCTGTTGAGGAATATTGGATTTGAATATTAATGGTATTGATATTCTATCTTTTTCAATCCATTTTAAATCAAGACAGTCGGCAATTGTGAACTCGGTTCAGATTGTCGGCTTTTGTTGATGGGCGGTTGTTCTATTGTCGGATTTGAAATCACGTTTTACCTTCAATCAAAAAACTTGTATAATAAAAAGTTTGACCGATTGATCTGACCCCAATATAAAGACAATGAAGCCTCAAGACTGGCGAGCGTTATTAACTCAATATCGGGCGATCGCTGTAATTCGTTCTCCGAATATTGAACAGGGAATCCAAATGGCAACCGCAATTGCAGACGGTGGAATTCGCTTGATAGAAATTACTTGGAATAGCCATCGCCCAACTGAACTAATCTCTAAATTGTGTTCGCAATTACCGAATTGTACGATTGGAGCGGGTACATTATTAACCAAAGAAGACTTACATCAAGCGGTTGATTGTGGTGCGGAGTTTTTGTTTACTCCTCATACTAATCCGCTGTTAATAGAAGAAGCAAAATCATTAGACATTCCGATTATTCCGGGTGCATTTTCTCCAACAGAAATTGTGAAGGGATGGCAAGCTGGAGCGAGTTGTGTGAAAGTATTTCCGATCTCAAGCCTGGGTGGAGTGGCTTATGTCAAAAGCTTACAAGGGCCTTTAGGAGACATTCCATTAATTCCAACCGGGGGAGTCACTTTAAACAATGCTAAAGCATTTATTGAAGCGGGGGCAATTGCAGTCGGACTTTCGAGTGAATTATTTCCACCATCTCTATTAGCCCAACAAAACTGGAAAGCGATCGCAGAGAATGCTAAAATCCTCACCCAACAGTTTGCAAAAATTTAGGTAAAACTTCATCGAAATCAACTAAAATATTGGCATCGAAAATCCGAGAATTGATTAATGTGGAGGAGAGTATGGAAAAGATTAGGAATCGGAAAACATGGCAGAATGTAGGAACTCTAATCGCGAGTGTTGCGCTGAGTTTAAATGTGATTGCCACTGAGTCAACACCCGTTCGGGCAGATGAGTATCACAATCTGATCGCTTATCGGATGTTAGAATTACAAGACTCCACAGAACGCTGGATACAAATTGATTTAACCCGACAACGGTTAATTGCTTGGGAAGGAAATAAAGCCGTTTATGCAGTGATTGTCTCGACCGGTAAAGGTTCAACCCCGACTCGTACAGGCACATTTAAAGTTTATACCAAATACCGAGAAACCCGGATGACAGGCCCCGACTACGATGTCCCGGACGTTCCCTATACAATGTATTATGATGGCGGTATGGCAATCCACGGCGCCTACTGGCATAATCTGTTTGGCACTCCGGTGAGTCACG
>CAZNCM010000048.1:4982-19511 GCA_964571155.1 uncultured Lyngbya sp.
ATGTTGCCGTTAATCATGCCAAGTGGTTGTTTGAATGGGCTTCGGTGGGAACTCCTGTAGTTGTGCATGAGTAGAATTCACAAGCCAAGACGAACGCTAGTCATTGGTGATATTCACGGTTGTTTGAAGGCGTTTGAGACGTTGATAACGACTGTGAAACCTCAACAATGCGATCGCATTGTCACGCTTGGGGATTATATTGATAGAGGGCCAAATTCAAAAGAAATTATTGATCGGTTAATTGAACTGCATCATCAAGGACAACTGGTGGCGTTGCGGGGAAACCACGAACTGATGATGTTACGGGCGCGTTCAGGTCATCGCTACCAACTCTATCACTGGTTAGCCGCCGGAGGAGAAAGCACCTTAGCATCTTACTCGAAAACGGGTTCAAATCGAGGTCTGGCGAGTATACCCGATGAACATTGGAATTTTTTAGAGAATATTTGTCTGAATTGGTGGGAAACCCCGTCCCATTTTTTTGTTCATGCTAATGTTTATCCGAATTTACCGCTTCATCAACAACCCGAACGAATGCTATTTTGGCAAAAATTTACCAATCCTGCCCCCCATTGTTCAGGAAAAACGATGGTTTGTGGTCATACCAGTCAAAAAAGCGGTGAACCGATTAGTCTGGGTCATGCAATTTGTATTGATACTTGGGTTTATGGAAAGGGTTGGTTGACTTGTTTGGATGTCGTGAGTGGTCGCATTTGGCAAGCCAATCAAACCGGACAATTAAAGATGGCTTGGATTGATGATTACTATGTTAAATATCATCGTCGGTGTTCTCGGGCTTAAGTATGATTGGTTCATACTTGAACTTTTCCATTTAGATCACTGGACTACATCACAATTCTCAAAATTTCGATACAATTAACGTCATCGATGGGATAAACAATTAACTCTAAAAATTTAATTCGGAGAGCTATGCGAATTCTTGCTATTGGTGATATTCATGGCTGTTCTCAAGCGTTTGATACGCTGATAGAAGCGATAAAACTGCAACCGACTGACCGCTTGATTACTTTAGGTGACTATGTAGATCGAGGGCCGGACTCTAAAGGTGTCATTGATCGTTTAATTGGATTAAATTATACCGGACAATTGGTTGCATTGCGCGGAAATCATGAAATTATGATGCTGGATGCTGACAGTTATCCTCATCGGTTAGAAGGGTGGTTGGCTTCCGGGGGACGAGAAACTTTGGCATCCTACGCACCTTCCTCGAAGAAAAAAGGGAAATTAAATGATATTCCCGATGAACATTGGAATTTTATTACTAATATTTGTCAGGATTGGTGGGAAACAAAAGAACATTTTTTTGTTCATGGGAATGTGAATCCTCATAAACCATTATCTCAACAATCTAGTCACGATTTATTTTGGACAAGATTTTATCATGCTCAACCTCATTATTCCGGTAAAACGATGATTTGTGGTCATACCAGTCAAAAAAGCGGTCAGCCGATTAGTTTGGGGTATGCAATTTGTATTGATACTTGGGTTTATGGAAAGGGTTGGTTGACTTGTTTAGATGTCAATAGCGGTCAAATTTGGCAAGCCAACCAAAAAGGAGAACAACGCACTGCTTGGATTGAAGATTTTAGCACTTATTGTCCGATTTCTTCATAAGTTATTCTTGTGAATTTCTCTATTTTAATTTAATCAACAAGTTCTAAAATCTGAGTCAATACAATTTCTATTGTTTAGGTGGGCGGTCTTCGGGTTTAATCACCAAAAATTCTTCTTTGTGATCATAACCCATCGGACTGGCCTATCGTTCTTCCCCATTTAGATCTATAAATTTTAGTCGGGGAGTAGCGAGAATTTGTTTGTTCGTGAATTTAGAGTTGATCAGTACAAATCATTTCCTGACTTAATTTCTTCTCATTATTATACTAAACTTTCAAGGAAATTTGGTGAAATAGGTGAGAACAATCTGATCAAGTTTAATCAGATTTAAAAAAATCGAGTATGATTGATCTTATCCTTATTCATCTACGACTTCGGTAGAAATTTTATGAGTTTAGATATCGCCGACCAGGTGATGGAGTCCTATACCCAAATTGACGAAAAGATAGAAACCTTTCAGACTGAAACTCAACTGTATTGTCCGACGGGATGCGGTTGGTGTTGCGAGAGTCCAAATGTTGAAGCGACGCCTTTAGAAATGTTACCTCTGGTGTTGGAATTGTTTCAACGGGGAGAAATTCAAGAGTGGCTTCAACTCGCCGAGGAGTCCGACTATCAAGGGCAATGTATTTTCTACCAACCCGACCGGTTTGTGATGGGAAATGGTCGCTGTCAAGTTTATCATTCACGGCCGACAATTTGTCGGTTATTTGGGTTTGCGACGGTAACTTCTAAGTCGGGTGAGGTACAGTTAGCCGCTTGTGTTCGTCATAAAGCTGCCATGCCTCATATTGTCGCACAAACTCAGGCGGCAATTGATGAAAAGACGGTTCATCCTCCCAATTTTGCCGATATTGCCCAACAAATAGCCAGTCTTGAACCGGGGTTTGGTCATCAGCGTTTACCCATAAATGAAGCGTTGAAAGTGGCGGTTCAAAAGGTCGGACTTTATTTGCAAATGTTGGGTCAAAATGAATAGAGAGGTGATCTACAATATTTTGTAGATTATTTTAACTTTTGAGTACGACGGCGACGATACCAAGTCGCCCCAAAAATCAGCATTCCGATTAAACTCAAAGCCGTAATTAAGGGTAAAATTTCTCCAGTTTTAACGGCTTTTAAACCCGAACTTCCCAACATTACAAACGGTAAAAGACCGGGAACAGTTCCAAGAGTTGTCCCGATGAAATAATCTTTAAAGGAAATAGACGTTAAACCCGAGGTAAAATTAACTAAACCGTAGGGAATGATCGGCAATAATCGAATTGCAAACAGATAAAATAATCCCCCCTGATGAATTTCTGCATCTAAAACTTGCCAACGTCCCGCTAATTTATTTTTGACCCATTTTCGCCCAACCGTTCGAGTAAAGGTAAATGCAATCATAGCGGCTGTGATCGCAGCAAGACTCGTCCAAAGCGTTCCCCACCACACCCCAAAAAACGCCCCTCCTAAGAGGTTTAAAGCGGTAGAAGGTAAAATTAAAATTGTCGCAACAGTATAAACAAAAATATACAGAATGGGGGCAAATATTCCCATCTGTTGTAACTGAGTTTGAAGACGTTCGGAGTTAAAAAAACTAAGACTGTAAAACGCAATAACTGTAATTAAAACACAGAAAAAAACTAATTTAATCAGTTCGGTTTTGTTTTTAAACATGGATTAAAATGATATAATTTCAATTCTTATGAGTATCTTTTTCAAACCCATAACAGTCTCGCACAATATACAAAGGTCGTCGTTTAACCTCATCATGAACCCGACTCAAATATTCTCCAATTACCCCCAAACTCACCAACTGAACCCCACCCAAAAACAGCGTTACCACCATAATTGAAGCATAACCCGGAACATCAATCCCTAAAATTAACGTTCTCAAAATTAAAAAAGTTGCGTAGATAAAAGCCAATAAAGAAATTAACAATCCAATATAACTCCAAACTTTTAAGGGTAAAGAACTAAAAGAGGTAATTCCATCCAAAGCAAAATTCCAAAGTTGCCAATAATTCCACTTTGTTTCTCCCTTAGAACGAGGCGGACGATCATATTCAATCGCAATTTGTTTAAAGCCAACCCAAGAAAATAAACCCTTCATAAATCGATGTCTTTCTGGGAGTAATTTTAAAGCTTCTACCACCCGTCTATCCATTAACCGAAAATCACCAGTATCACGAGGAATTGGAACAGGTGTCATCTTGCTAATAATCCGATAAAATGCACCCGCAGTTTTTTGTTTTAGCCAACTTTCTCCCTGACGCGATCGCCGTTTACAATATACAACATCATAGCCATCTTGCCATTTTAAAATCAAGTCTTGGATTAATTCTGGCGGGTCTTGTAAATCTGCATCAATGGGAATTACCGCATCCCCTTTCGCATATTCAATTCCCGCAGTTAACGCAATTTCTTTGCCAAAGTTACGCGAAAAATTAACGACTTTAATCATCGGATTAGAATGATGATATTCAATCAAACGTTTCAAGGTCTGATCGCGACTTCCATCATTAACACAAATAATTTCATAGGTGAAATAAAGTTGATCGAGAACAACAATTAATCGAGTAAATAAGTCATCAATATTCGGTTCCTCATTGTAGCAAGGAATCACCACAGAAAGCACCACAGAGTCAAGATTTGAAACCATATTCACATATCCGCTAAACTAGAGAAGAAAGAACAACTTTCCGAGATCTATTCTCAGTGACAGCAGTATAGATGCTGAGAATCAGGTTTATGTTGCCAAAAAACAATTACAATTAAAATCTCGACATAGGGTATCAACCTGCTTGTTAATCTCGTCAACATCACAGTCAGTTTTAACACTAAATGGGATTGCTATATGAAACGAATTGTATTAATTGCGGGATTTGAATCTTTTAATGCTGATTTATACCGTCAGGCGGCTAATTTTGCCTCTCGTCGCTGTGGAAATTTAAAAATTGATGTTTTTAGTGATCGCGCGATTAACAGCGAACCCGAGGCTGTCGAGGTAGCCCTGAAACAAGCCGATGTGTTTTTTGCCAGTTTATTATTTGACTACGACCAAGTTTTATGGTTACGAGAACGGGTGCAAAATATTCCCATTCGTTTGGTATTTGAGTCGGCGTTAGAATTAATGAGTTTAACTGAAATTGGGGCGTTTAAAATCGGCGATAAACCGAAAGGAATGCCCAAACCCGTTCAATTTATTCTGAGTAAATTTTCCAGCGGACGGCAAGAAGACAAACTCGCCGGATATATTAGCTTTCTCAAAACAGGGCCGAAATTATTAAAGTTTGTACCCGTTAAAAAAGTTCAAGACCTTCGCAATTGGTTGATTATTTACGGCTATTGGAATGCGGGCGGAAGCGAGAATGTTGCCGCGATGTTTTGGACAATTGCCGAAAACTATTTAGACCTAAAAATAGGGCAAATTCCGCCCCCGGTTGAAACGCCCAATATGGGTTTACTTCATCCGGAGTATCAAGGTTATTTTGAATCTCCCAAACAGTATTTAGATTGGTACAAACAAAACATAAATATCTCTCAAAACTCCGGGGTTGTTGGAATTTTACTTTATCGCAAACACGTTATTACTAAACAGCCCTATATTCCCCAGTTAATTCGTTATTTTGAACAAGCGGGATTAGTTCCTTTACCCATATTTATTAACGGCGTTGAAGGTCATGTGGCGGTACGGGATTGGATGACAACCGCCCACGAAACCCAACAGCGTCAACGGGGCAATATTGAAACATTATCGCTGTCAAAAGAAGCCGTTGAAGTTGATGCAATTGTCTCTACCATTGGCTTTCCTCTCGTTGGTGGCCCGGCCGGTTCAATGGAAGCAGGAAGACAGGTGGATATTGCAAAAAAAATCCTCACCGCCAAAAATATTCCTTATTTAATTGCGGCGCCTTTACTCATTCAAGATATATATTCTTGGACCCGTCAAGGAATTGGCGGTTTACAAAGTGTTGTTCTTTATGCTTTACCCGAACTAGATGGGGCTATTGATACCGTTCCTTTGGGGGGTTTGGTGGGGGAAAATATCTATATTATACCCGAACGGGTTAAGCGGTTAACCGGACGAGTTAAAAATTGGATTAACTTGCGAAAAACGCCCCCATCTGAACGAAAAATAGCGATTATATTATATGGTTTTCCTCCCGGTTATGGGGCGACGGGAACCGCAGCGCTATTAAACGTTCCCCGCAGTTTGATTAAGTTGATCACGGCGTTAAAATCACAGGGTTATACCGTTGGGGAAATTCCCGAAGATGGGGAAGAATTGATTAAACAAGTGAAAGAAGCCGACGAAGATGTTACGGGGTTTTTCTCCAAAGATAAAGGCAAAAAGAGAAATATTGTTAATGTCAAAACCCTCGATAAATGGTTGGGGTATTTGTTCACAAGTCGGATTGAAAAACAATGGCAATCCCTCACGGGGACGGGAATTAAAACCGATGGGGAAGATTTCAATATTGGCGGCGTTCAACTGGGGAATATTTGGATTGGAATTCAGCCCCCGTTGGGAATTTCGGGCGACCCGATGCGGCTAATGTTTGAACGAGATTTAACCCCCCATCCTCAGTATGCGGCCTATTATAAATGGCTGCAAAATGAATTTAAAGCCGATGCAATTGTTCACTTTGGAATGCACGGCACCGTTGAATGGTTGCCCGGTTCTCCCTTGGGAAATACCGGTTATTCTTGGTCGGATATTTTACTCGGAAATCTGCCCAACCTCTATATTTACGCGGCGAATAATCCCTCAGAATCGATATTAGCAAAACGTCGGGGTTACGGGGTTTTGATTTCTCACAACGTTCCCCCCTACAGTCGGGCGGGTTTGTATAAAGAATTGGTTTCGCTGCGAGATTTGATTGCAGAATATCGGGAAGACCCCCAGAAAAATTCGGCGTTGCAGTCAGCGATTTCTAAAAAGATTGTTGATACGGGTTTGGATGTCGATTGTCCGTTTGAAGATGCGAAAAAATTGGGGATTGAGTTCAGTCCAGAAACTGCCAGAATGTTTAGTGTTGAGTCTTTATCTCAGTATTTTCTTAAAGTTTATGAATACTTACAAATCGTCGAACAACGTTTGTTTTCTTCGGGGTTGCACACGTTGGGAGATGCGCCTACAGAGGAAGCGTTAGACTCCTATTTACAGGCTTATTTCGACGGACAAGCGACAACAGAAATAGACTTTAAAACTCATCCCCAAGCCCAACTAATTCGGCAGTTGTTAATGCAAACCACCGACGAACTAACGAATTTATTGCGGGGTTTAAATGGGGAATATGTTCCGCCCGCACCCGGAGGAGATTTGTTAAGAGATGGGCCGGGAGTTTTGCCAACGGGCCGGAATATTCATGCGTTAGACCCGTACAGAATGCCGTCTCCTGCGGCTTACGAACGGGGTCGAGAAATTGCCCAGAAAATTATCAATCAACATTTGCAAGAAAATCACAAATATCCCGAAACCGTTGCCGTGATGTTGTGGGGTTTGGATGCGATTAAAACACGCGGAGAATCAATCGGAATTCTGTTAGAATTAGTCGGTGCAGAACCCCTAAAAGAAGGCACGGGTCGCATCGTTCGTTATGAACTCAAACCGTTAACAGAAGTCGGTCATCCTCGGATTGATGTGTTGGGGAATCTTTCGGGTATTTTTCGCGATAGTTTTGTGAATATTATTGAGTTAATTGATGACCTGTTTCAACGGGCGGCTAACCTCGATGAACCCCCGGAACAAAACTTTGTGAGAAAACACGCTTTGGAGTTGCAATCTCAAGGCGTTGAGAACCCTTCCGCCCGTCTTTTTTCTAACCCTGCGGGTGATTTTGGTTCGTTAGTAAATGACCGGGTTGTTGATGGAAATTGGGAATCTGGAGATGAACTCGCCCAAACTTGGGAAGGGCGAAATGTGTTTAGTTACGGACGGCAAGATAAAGGTCAAGCCAGACGGGAAGTAATGACGCAATTGTTGAAAACAACCGAAAGAATTGTGCAGGAAATTGATTCGGTGGAATACGGTTTAACGGATATTCAAGAATATTACGCCAATACGGGCGGTTTGAAACGGGCGGCTGAAAAAAAACGGGGTAAAAAAGTTAATGCTAGCTTTGTCGAAAGCTTTTCAAAAGATACAACTCCTCGCAATTTAGAAGATTTACTCCGCATGGAATACCGCACTAAATTGTTAAATCCTAAGTGGGCGGAATCGATGTCAAATCAAGGGAGTGGTGGCGCCTATGAAATTTCCCAACGGATGACGGCTTTAATTGGTTGGGGGGGAACTGCGAATTTTAAGGATAATTGGGTTTACGACCAAGCCGCAGAAACCTATGCTTTAGATGAACAAATGGCGGAAAAATTACGCCAAGCAAACCCCGAAGCTTTTCGGAATATTGTTAGCCGAATGTTAGAAGCAAACGGTCGGGGTTTATGGCAAGCTGACTCAGAAAAATTGCAGAAATTACAACAGTTATATGAGTCAGCCGAAGCCGATATCGAAGGAGTTAAAATCGAATAATGTAGACCAATAAAAACCCGGTTTCTTTGAGAAACCGGGTTTTTGAAGTCGATGAATAAATCTCGATGAACCCGCCCCTACAGTCTTAATTCGTGTTTTCTGAATCTGTTTCTGAGGGAAACTGTTCGAGAAAAGTGATAACTTCAGCAATCTCGGTAAAATCCAACAATTCCTCGCCCAAAGCGTCTAACTGAGTCAGAGATAAACTCCGAATTTGTTGGGGAAGTTGGGGGGGAAGTTCACCAAACCGACGAGTTAATAGACGAATAATTAAACTCGCTTCTCCTTCTCCTCGTCCCCGTTGAATTCCCTGGCGAACTCCTTGTTGAATTCCTTGTTGAAGAATATCTTGATAGATAACAGATTCTCGCATAATATCCTCCCGGAGTAATTGTTGAATCAGAGTTTTGTCATATCTTAAACCCGCTATAATTTGAACTGCGGCTAAGACATTTCGACGCTGTTCTATTGCTTCAATTTTAGCCACTTCTGCGGCGACTTGGGTTAACAACGTTTCTGGGGAATTGGTTTGGGCTAGAGGTGCCAAGGGTAACAAAGCGCTATCATTAAGAAAAATAGCGGGATTTTGTTCCCACATCCGAATGACTCGATAGCGATGTCGGGTTGTTTCCGTAACAAATTCTTCGGTAAAAACGACTTCCGAAGTTGTCGTTTGCAGAAAAATAATAAACTGTTGAATGGGACGGCGATATTTGCGGTAAAGTCTCACCCAATAGTCCAACATCCGCAACGGTAAAGGCGGTTCGGAGGTGGGTTGAGTTTGAAATTCTAGATGCAAAATTTGCTCGGATGTTTCTAGACTCAGTTCGGTTTTAAGAACTTGAATTGTTCCGGGATTTGTTCCCAGTAACCACCGTGCAAAAGTAGCCGGTGATTCTTCAGCAAGCCGTTTACAAAGGTTATCGTAAGCCAATGTTAGCCGATGAAAATATTATTATTTTATTTTACAATAGTTTGGGAATGCGATCGCATTTCAGCATCATTAAGTTAAGACTTCCGTATTTTTACTGAGGGAAAGTTTCTCAAAAATATCCGTAAAATCCACGATGCTTTTAACGGCAATATCCGCGAATATAGAGTTATCAGCCAGTTCAAAATAATGACTGAAAAGACTCCACCCAAATTTGGAACTTAAACTATGGTTGCTGTTCATAGCGGTTCATCCATTGACATAGACTTTTTGATCAATCAATGGTCAAACCTTGCACCGAATTCATCTGAAGCAGATCTTAATGCTAGACTGACTAACTCAATTTTGCATTTTCTTGGATTAAACTACAATGTGAATCCTACCATTGAGGGCGGAATTAAACCCGATTATCTTGTGTATGATTATTCTGGTAATCCCTCATTATTGGTGGAGACAAAAGGACGAGTTTCTAAATTAGCCAACTGTTCCGATGCTGATTTTGTTACAGTTTGCCAAAATCATACTTGCTATAAAGATGCCGTTTTTGGAAGTCAGAATAGTAATGGTATTCAACAATATTTAAGCGTAGAAAGTTGTCCGGCTAAGTATGGATTGGTGTTTAACGGTGACTTTTTTCAACTGTTTCGTCGAATAGAGGGTTTAGTTACACCTCTAACCAGTATTCAACGAGTAACCGCAGAGACTTTACCTCGCCTAGTTAAGCAACTACAACACTATCTCAAAAATCCTCATTCTGCTTTTGTTGTTAGTATGTGGAACCGTAAAGGCGGTGTTGCAAAAACAACTAATATTATCAATATTGCTGCTGTTCTTTCAGAAATAGGTAAGCGAGTCTTAGTTGTTGATTTTGACCCACAAGTAGACTTAACAACAAGTTTAGGACTGAAACCAGAAAACTATCAAGCTCAAATATTAGCTTGCTTTGATAAAATTCAAACGGGAGAAGCTCTATCTGCAAGAGAGTTATTAATAAACTTGATTCAAACTAAAGAGTTTGTTAATTCTGCAACAAATCAGCGTCATGTTATTTATATCTTACCCGGTCACAAACAAACACTAGAGAATTTTGGAGAACATGATGGGGATGATGAAGGAGGCTACTCTATGAAGGGTAAGCAAACCGCACTTAAAAGGTTATTATCTCTGGTTAAATCCCAATACGACTACATTTTGATCGATACATCACCTAAAGCAGATATTCTCACAGTTTGTTCTCTATTTTCAGCAGATGGTGTAATTATTCCCTCAGATTGTGATCCCGAAACATTGCGTCATACTAAGTTAATTAGTAAAGACTATATTCCGAATAAAATTTGTCCTGGTCGTCAAAAGATGCAAAGCAAAAAATCACCTTTAGATGATATAGGGCCACAGATTTTAGGTGTAGTTTTGAGTAACTGGCCTAAACTGGGTGTAACAATGGAGAACAAGGTTGAGCAATATTTAACTAAACTTGAGGTTAAAATCTACCAAACTAAGTTACGGAAAGGTGACAGCGTTCCCATTGCAAAATTTGCTCACAGTCCTGTTGTTTTCCGCTATCCCAATGCTTCTATCTCCAAACTATATAGAAAATTAACAGAGGAGATTTTTATTAAACCCAACTTCATTCATTAAATTAGGAGGAACTCTAAAATGGAAGTTTTTAGTGACATTGGTAAATATTTACGCATTCCTCGAAAACAAATTCATCTTCGAGAACAAGAAAAAGAATCTACTCCAGCAGTCCTAATAGAAGCAATTGCAGAGAAACTGAAAGTCAATCAACGGAATTATTTGCCGATTATCATTGAAGAAGTGGATGAGGATGAGTATGAAGTGCTTTTGAATGGTCATGTTTTAGAAGCTGCAGAAAAAGCAAATCTAGATTTTGTTTGGTGTATTTTAGCCGATGAAAAGCGAGGGAAGCAAATCGAAATCGAATCCAAGCAACGCTTTGAAGTTGATCTCCTAACCGCTTCAGAAACAATGATTTCGGAAATGATTCAATACATCAAAAAAAATTACAACTGGACACAAGTTGATCCTGAAAAAGCCGCTCACGTCATTGTGCAAGAACGCAGCGACTGCTGGAAAGAGGTTAAAGACATTATAAAAACGAAAGAAAAGTTTCGTATAGGAGAAAAAAAACTCCCAATTCTCGAAAAATATTTCTGTGTTGGTGTCTCATAGTTCATACAGAGATTGGATGTGATAAGTTATCTAAGAGTAGGATGGGCTTTTCGTTCATCCTGCTTTTTTTGTGACTCGCGATCGCCTAAACTGCAAAATCTTCTATCCTAGTAATAGTGTATTATTCCAACATCCATGTCTCTAACTGAAGAAATTCTCACTCAAATACCCGGAAACCCGCTTAACGGACTGCGAAAAGCAGACAAGATGTGGAACTCGCTCAAAAATAATCAAGTTCCCATTCCCCAAACCGTTGAACGCAACTTTGAACCCCTCGGAACTATCGATTATGATGTCGCTATTTGTGGCGGAACACTGGGGATTTTAATCGGCGCTTCCTTGGCGAGTCGGGGTTGGCGAGTGGCGTTAATTGAACGGGGAATCTTAAAAGGACGAGAACAGGAATGGAATATTTCTCGTCAGGAATTAGAAGTATTTTTAGCGTTAAATTTACTTTCTCCTGACGAATTAAATCAAGCAATTTCAACCGAATATAATCCCGCCCGTTTGAGTTTTCCGAGTCTTCCCGATATTTGGGTGAAAGATGTTTTAAATATTGGGGTGAATCCCGTTTATTTACTCGAAACGCTCAAAAATCGTTTTTTAGAAGCGGGCGGTAAACTGTTTGAAAATACCTCCTATGAAGCGGCAACCGTTCATCCGAACGGGGTAAAAATTACCGCCAAACAAGATGAATCCCAAGTTAATATTAATACCCGATTACTGTTAGATGGAATGGGGCATTTTTCCCCAATTGTTCGACAAGCCAGACGCGGAGAAAAACCCGATGCGGTGTGTTTGGTGGTGGGAACTTGTGCGACGGGATATCCGAAAAATGAAACGGGAGATATTTTTGCTTCGTTTACGGCTTTGGAAAATCAATGTCAATATTTTTGGGAAGCTTTTCCCGCCAAAGATGGACGCACAACTTATTTATTTACCTATATAGACGCCCATCCCGAACGGTTTAGTTTAGAGTTCTTTTTTGAAGAATATTTGCGGTTGTTACCCGAATATCAACAGGTTGAACTCAGTAAACTCACCTTTAAACGGGCTTTATTTGGCTTTTTCCCCTGTTATAAAAATAGTCCTTTAAAAACACCTTGGGATAGAATTCTACCCATTGGAGATAGCAGCGCCAGTCAATCTCCTTTAAGTTTTGGCGGGTTTGGTTCGATGGTGCGTCATTTACAACGATTAACTGTTGGAATTGAAGAGGCTTTAAAAACCGAATGTCTCGATAAAAATTCGTTAACGTTGTTGCAACCCTATCAACCGAGTTTATCGGTGACTTGGCTATTTCAACGTTCGATGAGTGTGGGTGTTCATCAAACCATTAACCCCGATACCATTAATAATTTATTAGCCGCAGTGTTTCAAGAGATGGAACAGTTGGGCGATGGGGTTCTCAAACCTTTTTTACAGGATGTCGTGCAGTTTTTCCCTTTAACCCAAACGTTGTTTAAAACCAGCCTTTCTCATCCTGATATTATCTTTAAAATTATTCCTCAAGTTGGGTTAACGCCTTTATTAGAGTGGACGGTTCACTATTTTAACTTAGCTGCTTATACGGCGTTATTTTCCGTCGGAAAAAACCTCGAACCATCAATTAAAAATCTCCCGCCTCTGCAACAATATTATTATCATCGTTGGTTAGAGGCTTGGAAATATGGTTCGGGTCAAGATTATCAAGCCTCAAAATCAACTTAAAATAAACTAGGAATTGTCCCCCTAATATCAGTTACAATTCCTAGTCTCAGCAAAAAGAGGGTTAATTTTGACTTTAACTCGCTCTAAAGTCCGCTAACGTTTGCTAATCCTAAAATTACACCTGCACCGACAATATGACCTAAGCAAGCTGTCCCAATTAATGCAGCTAAACTCATGCCTAAAAACGTATTCGGTGCCGGGCCAACATTGGGTTTTTGAATCACAAATTTACCAACGGCAAACATAGCAATATTGCAAAGAATCATCACAATTGCGACCTTGGGACTCCAAGGAGTAGTGGTTACGGTGTTTGCTGTTGCGGCAATTAATTCTGAATAAATCAATTGACTTTCTCCTTTGTTTTTAGCGGTTTACAAAATCGGATTAAGAATCTTTGTTTCCATTTCTTATCACGAACTTGCAAACGAAAGATGTTCTTGTTGCAATCCTTAATATTTTCCCGGCAAAAACTGGGTGGATTCCTCAATTGCAACATCAAGCCGGCTTCTGAACTTGAATCACCTGAAGGCTACCCCCTGCACAAAGCCGTTGTTGAGGAAAATCAGACCCTTTCTCTGCCGACAAACTCGTGTCATACCCCACCTCAGAGAGTAACGCCATCAAATCTGTCCTCAGTAATTGCCATGCGGTTTCAGTTTCAAACACCCACAAAAATAGGGCAATTCCCGGCCAAAATAGGGGATTCTGAGGGCGATGAAAATCAACCAACGTAAATACCCCACCCGGCTTGAGAACTCGATAAACTTCCTCTAAAATTTGACGAAGTTGTACCGGATTCATTTCGTGTAAAGCCGCACTGGTATGAACCAAATCAAATTCATCATTGTCAAAGGGCATTTTTTCAGCAAAGGCTTCTACATATTCTGCGGTAGGAACATTGTGTTGGGCGCGTTTCAAAGATAATGGAGAGGCATCCAACCCCACGACATTTTGAGAATGTTGTACCAAAACGGCTGTCGCCTGTCCACTACCACAACATAAATCCAATACCTTGGTGTTAGTATCAATAGACAATCCTTCCAATGGCAATCGTCGAAAACGCCCTTCTCCTCCGACACTCAAGGCTGCCAGACGAGAGATAGTATCGTAAAGCCATTGGTAACGGTAGCTGAGACTTCTTAAAATTGTTGCCATATCTAGATAATTGAATTTTTTTACTATCGACTTTGCCCCAATATCAAGCTACTATTATTAAAATAGGTAACAAAGATTAAAAATTGGGGATCACAAACCGCTATGGGACGAGTCGGAGTTTTACTGTTAAATCTGGGCGGGCCAGAGCAACTAGAAGATGTCCGCCCCTTTTTGTACAACCTATTTTCCGATCCGGAAATTATTCGTCTGCCCTTTCGTTGGTTGCAGAGACCCCTGGCTTGGTTAATTTCAACCTTGCGCTACACCAAATCTCAAGAAAATTATAAAGCGATTGGTGGGGGTTCTCCCCTGCGACGGATTACCGAAGAACAGGCGGTTGCCCTTCAAGAAAGATTGACCCAAAAAGGGCATGATGTTCAAATTTATG
>CAZNCM010000048.1:19521-20327 GCA_964571155.1 uncultured Lyngbya sp.
CACCGAAGAAGCCCTCGTCAGAATCAAGCGAGATCAAATCGAACAACTGGTGATTTTGCCTTTGTATCCTCAATTTTCGATCAGTACCAGTGGTTCTAGCTTCAGACTGTTAGAAAGACTCTGGGAAGAAGATCCGGCTCTACAAACCATTAATTATACCGTGATTCCCTCTTGGTATGATCGACCAGGCTATTTACAGGCAATGAGTCAATTGATCGCTCAAGAACTCGATCATTGTCAAGATTCTGAACACATTCATCTGTTTTTTAGCGCTCACGGAGTCCCCGTTAATTATGTCGAAGAAGCGGGTGATCCCTATCAGAAAGAAATCGAAAACTGTACCCAGTTGATCATGGACACTCTCAGTCGTCCGAATCCCCACACTCTGGCTTATCAGAGTCGAGTTGGCCCGGTGGAGTGGCTCAAACCTTACACTGAAGAAGCCATTCCTGAACTCGCTCAACAAGGGGTTGAAGACTTGATGGTGGTTCCCATTAGTTTCGTGTCTGAACATATCGAAACTCTTGAAGAAATCGATATGGAGTATCGCCATCTCGCCGAAGAATCGGGAATTAAAAACTTTTATCGGGTTCCTGCCCTCAATACCCATCCGGTTTTTATTGAAGATTTAGCCGATATGGTGATTGAAGCCTTAGACTCGCCTCAAGTCAAATTTGCAGAAGTGGCTCATCCTCCGAAAAAAACCAAAATGTATCCCCAGGAACGTTGGGAATGGGGAATGACAACCGCTGCCGAAGTTTGGAATGGTCGTTTGGCGATGATTGGAATTGTGGCTGTTTTGGTGG
>CAZNCM010000048.1:20370-21645 GCA_964571155.1 uncultured Lyngbya sp.
ATTGTAAACACTTGGGCTTAATCTGGGTTGCGTTTGTGACGACCAGAGCGATAGGGTGGTTTGGGTTGATTTGGGGCGGTATACCATTGATACCATTCTTTGGAACTGCGAATAGCTAACCACAACAGCAATAGGGCAATTAATCCCCCTTGTTGCGGTGCGTCAAACGCAAATACCACCAGGGAAATACAAAGAATATCTTGGAAAAAAATCACCCAAATCGGTAAGCCTCGTAAACGGTAAAACCATCCCACCTGTACCAGTTGCAACACTAACGCCAGTAAACCTCCTGTTACCCCAATTAACCCCACGAGCCAGTCGGGAAGATCCGTCGCCTGGGCGATCGCAATTCCCATAATCGCCCCGACAAACGGACTACAAACAAGCTGAATAAAATTTAAAATCCGCTGTCCGAGTAAATTTTTTGAGGCGAACAGTTCAAACAGTGACCAACTGACTAAAATACCGATTATCCACTGGGGAGAGAACTGAGACAAAAAAGGAACACGCGACCACAAATCCGTTTGCAATAAACCAATCAAAAGTAAGGGTAAAGCAATTCTCATCCCTGCTGCTGCCGATGCAGAGAGTGCAGCTAGGAGTTCTATCATAATAGTGTTTAGGTGGGTAGTGGAACAGAATTTAGGCGATAATACAACCTTAACTTTCTCATCCTCAGAATCCGGAGTTGAAAAACCATATATTCTGATGATTTTTTATATAAACGAATTGACTTCGAGTTAACCCTACTCTATAGTTTGACACATTCACTCGAAATTGGTCTACTTCTTTTTGAAGGAAAAATTAAAAAATATCTAAAATCTGGATTAAAATTTGGTCTTCCGATCAACTACACATTTGAGTTCAATTGTCAAACAATATTCTCACTCTTTTATTTCTTAACTTTGATTGCAATTTAATAAATAGAATCAACAATCTGAAAAACTCAAAATGACCGTGATATGAGTGGAAATATCAATACTCATCCTTAATCCTCATGTCTGATTCCCTATTTGCAGATGCGAGCCAAAGACTCGAACGTGCTTTAAAGTACGTCTGTCTTTCCGAAGATACCACCGAACGACTAAAGTTTCCTAAATCTAGTTTAATCGTTTCCATTCCTGTTCGCATGGATAATGGTTCACTGAAAATTTTTCAAGGCTATCGAGTGCGGTATGACGACACCAGAGGGCCGACCAAAGGAGGGGTGAGATACTATCCAACTGTCTCCCTCGATGAAGTCACTTCTTTAGCCTTTTGGATGACCTTTAAATG
>CAZNCM010000048.1:21655-23815 GCA_964571155.1 uncultured Lyngbya sp.
CTTACCGTTTGGGGGTGCAAAAGGCGGAATTACGATTAATCCCAAAGAACTTTCCAAACTGGAATTAGAACGTTTAAGTCGGGGATATGTCGATGCGATCGCCGATTTTATTGGCCCTGATATTGACATTCCCGCCCCCGATGTTTACACAAATCCGATGATTATGGGATGGATGATGGATCAATATAGCATTATTCGTCGTCAACTTTGTAACGGAGTGGTTACAGGTAAACCCATCGCATTAGGGGGAAGTTTAGGGCGACTGCAATGGGTGCTTTTTTTGTCATAGAAATCATTATGGCAAAATTAAGTCAGTTTCCCGCCCAGACAACCGTCGCTATTCAAGGGTTTGGAAATGCTGGCGCAACACTCGCCCAACTCCTCGCCCAAGCGGGTTATAAAGTTGTAGCCGTGAGTGATTCTCAAGGCGGAATTTATGCAAAAAATGGCTTAGATATTCCCAGTGTCCGACAGTTTAAAGAATCTAACAAAAGCGTGAAAGCGGTTTACTGTGAAGGGAGTGTTTGTAATATTGTTGAACATGATGTGATTAGCAATGAAGCACTTTTAACCTTAGATGTTGATGTTCTGATTCCCGCCGCATTGGAAAATCAAATTACTGCTGAAAATGCTAAAGAGATCAAAGCAAAATATATTTTTGAAGTCGCCAATGGACCCACAACCTCCGAAGCCGATCAAATATTAGAAGAACACGGAATTCAGGTTATTCCTGATATTTTAGTCAATGCTGGAGGCGTAACCGTCAGTTATTTTGAATGGGTACAAAACCGCAATGGATTCTATTGGACAGCAGATGAAGTTAATCTTCGTCTCAAACAAAAAATGATTGCTGAAACTGAAGAAATTTGGCGACTATCTCAAGATCTGAGTATTTCCATGCGAACCGCAGCCTATGTTCATGGTTTAAATCGGTTGGGAGAAGCGATTAATGCCAAAGGAACCCGAGATTTTTATGTCAAAAACTAACTCAATTTTACTTTAATTCCACTCTCCAAATATAGTCAGCAATTGGCGTTTTTCCCTCAACAGATTCTTCTCCTGTCGCCGAAAAAATCACTGAACGCTGAACTAAATTGCGATCATTCAACCGCCGTTCCACTCGACTCGGAATTCCATAATTGTAGATAATATGACCTTTTCCCGCTAAGACAATGACTTGAGATTTGGGATGATTCTGAAGATATTCAGCAATAGTTTCTGCCATCGTTTCATCCCAAAGAACTTGAGCTAAAAAGAAATTCTCAAAAGCTGCACTATTACCTTGTCCTTGATGATATTGCTGGTAAATCTCTTGGAGTATTTGCCGATACTCAGCGTTATCAGTGCGAATTTCACTCAGGGGAGGAATATAGGTTTTGTCTTCGGTTGTTAAGCTTTCTAAGCCACTTTTTCCGACTTTTCGGGTAACTTCACTCGGAGTATTTAATGCTAAAACGGGGATTTTATTTTGCCGCGCAAACCGCAAAATTTCTGCATAATTTTCCCAGGGAAAACCCCAACGTTGTAAATATTCGCTTTTCTCAATTAACTCGGTTTCGCTGATTTTTCCAGCAATGTATTGATCCAAAACTCCTTGATAGGGACGCTGAAACATTTCCAGAGCAATGACCAGTTGAGGATTTTTTTTGTATAATTGTTTAATAATCTGAAGTTGAGCTTGATGATCCTGAAGTTGATTGTGAGTTTCTCCTAAATAGACTACATTTGCACTTTCGAGATGTTGCAAAATCTTTTGTTGAGAAGAAGTGACTGCGTATAAGCGAGAAGAATCAAAAGTATACAGATGATGAGAATATTCAGCCCCGACGGGTGGTATACACCAAAAAAATAATCCAAGTGACCAGGTAAAAATTTGAGTAACTGTAACTTTATTCATTTTAATTCATTGTCATAGAACTCAACGCTAGAAATGCTCAACCTATTTTAAGTCTAATCTATTAATCAATTGACTTATTCTATACTTTCAGTGGTTCAAATTGTTAAAAATGATCTAATCTTCTGTCAACCTCCTAAGAGTTTTCATCCCCAAAAACTTGTAATTGAATATAGACCAATATTAACGCAAACGCTAATAAAATTGTCGCCGCAGCCGCAGCATAACCAAAATCAAATTGACCAAAAGCTTGATCATAAATATAA
>CAZNCM010000049.1:0-8217 GCA_964571155.1 uncultured Lyngbya sp.
GCCATTATTCGGTAATCCAAGTCTTCCATGAAGACCATATCACCCGCGTCACAAAGCGCATGAGCTTGTTTGTAATGGAAGTCTTTTCTCGTGTTCTCAATTTGGTGGTGAAGTCGAGCAACTTTAAGTCGTTGTTTCTCGTAATTTTTAGACCTTTTCTGTTTCCTAGAAAGTCTGCGTTGCAGTAATTTCAACTCGCTTTGCAGCCCCTTGAAGAACTTAGGAGGTTTCACAAGAACACCGTCGCTCGTTGCCAAAAACTTTTCCAGTCCAACATCCACCCCGATAGGATGACCGTGTGGAATTGGGTCAGGAACACTGACATTACATTGTAAGGAGATAGACGCATACCAAAAATTCGCTTTCCTTAAAATTCTCACCTGCTTAACCACAAACCCTGTTGGGATAGGACGATGCAGGTTGATTGGGATTGCTCCAATTTTGGGCAACTTAATGTGCAAGTTCGTTACCGGATTTTCCTTGAATTGAGGAAAAAGCAACGACTTAAATTGTCCGTATTTCTTGCAGCGTGGAAAACCAAATCCTCTGCTCTGAAAATACTCCCAACCTCTATGCAATTGCTTAATAGTTTGCTGAAGAACTTGAGAAGGAACCTTACCCAATCTGGGAAATTCTTTCTTAGCTTTTGGCAAGGAAACTTCATCTCAGCAGAGAGGATATATTCCCTTTCAAGAGAGCATCTATCGACCAAGCACTTACGACTGTTACACCAATCTTTAATCTCTCGCAACGCATAGTTAAATGCACCGCGACAAATTTCCATCCACTCAATGAATTGTTGCTCTTGAGCGGCATCTGGATAGATTCGGTAACGGTGAGTAAGTGTCAGCATCCCCGTATTCTAGTAGCTTTACTGGACAATAGTACAGCACTAAATGTTAAGTTTACGGGACTCAATGTCCCTAAACTTAACTGGGGGAGTCCATGTATCCCAACACCGACCTGAGTACAGGTACGATTTCGGTCAGAGCTGCCCCCAAACCCCCTCAAAAAGATAAGTTCGTTAATCTTGATCAAATCAACTCATTGGAGAGAATTTCCAGTCTTTAAACGCTACAGAAAACCCTTCTCCATCGGGGGAAGCACACATCAACCCAACTTGTAGCTTTTCTTGGGTACTCAGATAGGCTAATCGTAGCAGAGTATAGCGATCGCCATCGAGGGAATATTCAACTTCTACGGCTTCTGCATTTCGTTTTAACCGCAAAATGATCCATTCCGGGTTCTCCGGTAAGGGAACAACTGACCAGTCAGAATAATCTCTGGTCACGACGACACTCGCCTGTTGAACACCGTTAACGAATTCTATCCCGGATTTTAACCACACTGTCTGATTTTGACGAATCATCAGCCCCGCTTGATCGTAGAGGTCTTTATATTCTCCGATAATTTTGACTTCTGCGGTAAAGTTTCCCGATATTTCTTGATAATAAAAGTGACCATTATCCCGAATAAAACCATAATGGGTTGTTCGCCAAAAATCGGTTTTAGCTGCGGTTTGAACTTGAATTACATTTCCTTTTTCTGTCCATTGGGGCGGTTCGTTATACCATTGCATAGTCTTTCTTATACCATTTATTTGTAACAATGCCCTTAATATATCGTCGCTCAGACCTGATTGTACTGTTGATTGTCAAAAAATATTAAGTGCAGCTTTATAGAGAAATGGTATTAGATTAGTAACAATTAAATAAGAAGTCAACTAAAACAGTGATAGTCCGAGTCGAAGCCAAAATGTTATCGTAATTTCTACAATCGTTCTAATCCTGTTTCTCTGTAATCGTGTCACTAACTCCCTCTTTTTAAGGTGGATTTAGGGAGATCAAGTATCTATAGTATTATTTTCTGTATTTGAGATTCAGAAGTTAGAAGTCAAGATCTCCCCATCTCCTCCAATTGATAATTAAAAGGTGTGATTGCAGGTTAATATAAGGGTGGAATTCCTGCCACATCTAAAATTTTAGAAATCAAATCTTCTCGTTTGACGGCCATCAGATGAACGCCCCGACAAAGTTGACGGGCTGTTTTCACTTGTTCGGCGGCAATTGTTACCCCTTCTTCTAGCGGTTTGGGTGCTTTTTCTAAGCGTTCTATTGTTGATTCAGGAATATTCACACCGGGAACATACTTGTTAATAAATCGGGCATTTTTAGCAGATTTCAATAGAAATATTCCGGCTAAAATTGGTTGGTCAATACCTGCTGCAACTTCGGTCATAAACTTATCAAGACAATCAAAATCTGTGATTAATTGACTTTGAAAAAACTGCGCCCCGGCTTTTAATTTGCGTTCAAATCGACTTTTTAACCCTGACCAACTGGGAGATTGGGGATCGACCGCCGCCCCCGGAAATAAGTCTGTAGGCCCATGGGGTAAGGCTTTATCATTCCAATCTATACCGTTATTTAACTTTTGAATTGCGGTTAATAATCGTACAGATTCAAAGTCAAAAACAGACTTTGCTTTGGGATGATCTCCTGCTTTAACCGGATCTCCTGTAAGGGCTAAAATATTACGAATTCCTAACGCATCCGCCCCTAACAAATCCGCTTGTAAACCAATTCGATTGCGATCGCGACAAGCCATTTGACAAATAGGTTCAATGCCATGACTTTTTAAAATAATAGCAGAAGCCAACGAACTCATCCCCAAAACCGCCCGACTACCATCAGTAATATTAACTGCATGAACCCGACCTTTGAGGGTGTTTGCCATCTCAATCATATGAGTCGGATTAGCCCCTTTCGGCGGTGCAATTTCTGCGGTAATAATAAATTCTCCGGGGGTGGAACAAGCTGTACGAAAATAATTCATTAATTGATTGTGAATGTTAAATTAATTAGGGTTTGATTGTTTACTCAAAACTCAGCTTCACCTCTTAAAGCGGAGTTGAATAACCCAATGCTGTTTTAACTCGGGCTAACGTTGCATTCGCCACCGCTTCTGCTTTTTCTCGACCGTCTTTGAGGACAGATTCTAAATAAGCGCGATCGCTCATTACTGCTTTATACTTTTCTTGAATGGGTTTGAGAGCTTCAATTGTTGTTTCTGTTAACAACGGTTTAAATTGACCCCAACCCATATCCTGACATTTTGCTGCAACTTGATCTTTAGTTTGACCAGAAAGAATAGCATAAAGCATTAAAAGGTTATGACATTCGGGGCGTTCAGAATTATCAAATTCTAAACCCCTTACCGAGTCGGTTTTACAGCGCTTAATTTTTTTAGTAATCGTTTCTGGGGGATCAAGTAAATTAATCCGACTCAACTCAGAAGGGTCTGATTTTGACATTTTGCGAGTACCATCGGTTAAACTCATCACCCTTGCGCCTTCAGTCCGAATCATCGGTTCAGGAATTTTGAGAATTTCTTCTTCTTCCTGACCAAACAGATGATTAAACCGCGCGGCGATATCCCGAGTTAATTCTAAATGTTGTTTTTGGTCTTCTCCAACCGGAACTTGATCCGCATCATAGAGTAAAATATCGGCAGCCATTAACACCGGATAATCAAGCAAACCCGTACTGACATTTTCACCTTGTTTGATGGCTTTTTCCTTAAACTGGATCATATCTTGTAGCCAGTTAATCGGCGTAATACAGTTGAGCAACCACGTTAACTCGCTATGAGCGCTAATGTGAGACTGAACAAAAATAGTAGAATGCTCTAGATCAATGCCACAAGCTAAATACAAAGCTGCTATGGTGTAGGTATCAGCCGCTAAGGTGGCGGGGTTGTGGGGTACGGTAATGGCGTGTAAATCGACCACACAGAAGAAGTTATCATACTGGCTTTGACCTTCAACCCAGTTGCGAATTGCACCTAAGTAGTTGCCGAGATGAAGGTTTCCGGTTGGTTGAACGCCTGAGAGAACTCGCTGTTTACCCATAATCGGTCAATTTCGGACTGAACTTATACTATATTGGCACGTTATGTTCACTCCTGACTGCTGAATTCCTCGGAATCAAGGTAAATTGTAGTGTATTCTCTCTATAATCTCATTGATCACAGAGCAGTTTGCATAACGTTACCCAAATGTTTGGGGTTAACTGGCAGGATCATGAGAATATTCTTAAAATAAAGATCAGTAAAAACCAGGAGAAATCACCCGTGTTCCGGTTTCAAAACTCACTACGCCAAACAAAGAAGTCTGTAGTGCGAAGATTTAAACTTCTTTATCGATATTGTGGACGGTGGCTGCGTCGTCTCTATCGACGTGTCATGGCGATGAAGGGAACACCGGAATATTTGGCCAGAGGGTTAGCATTAGGGGTGTTTGCGGGATGGTTTCCTTTCTTTGGTTTACAGATTTTGCTCGGTGTCTCTCTGGCCGTGGTGTTTCGAGGTCACAAACTCTTAGCCGCAGCCGGAACTTGGGTGAGTAATCCTTTAACTTATGTGCCGATTTTTCTATTTAACTACAAAATCGGACGATTGTTGCTCGGTTCTAAACAACCCTTATTTGAGGATTGGGGAAGTTTACACTCAATTGAAGACATTTTAGCGGTTGGGGCAGAATTTGCCATCTGTTTATTATTTGGATGTTTTGTAATTGGGACAATGAGTGGAATTTTGACTTATTTGGCTAGTCTCAAAATCATTCGACATTGGCGCCAACAACAGGTTAAACAAGTTTGGAATCTTCATAAAATTTCAAGTCAAATTCCTCCCAAACGTAGAAAGCAGGAATTGGGAGAAAGTTAGGTTAAAACTTCTATAAAAGACTTAAAGATTGACTCCCTGTGCTTGATCTCCCCTCGCCCTGCTTTGAAAGTGGGGAATCAGAATAGAAAAAGTTCTCCGCCCTCGTGACCCCCAATTCCGGGGGTATTTCTGAGGGGAATTAAACTGGGGCGGTTTTTGATGATGTTTCGTTGTCTGATGTCGGTTGAATTTCATCCAAAATTCCAATCACTTCTCGTTCAAACACAACTTTAGCCCGATTGGTTTTTCCACCCAGATATAAACGGTTATCGGCTTCTAAAACCCAAATTTGGGAGTGAGAAACATAACTCATTAATACACTTACCATCAACAACCCAAACCCTAAATAAACAATTGGAATTCCAGGGTCTGCTTTAATTTGGAGTCCGGTACTTCCAACGACTTCATCTACAAATAAAGTGACGCCATTGACTTCGGTAGACATTCCGGGGCGCAACGTTGAGACGAGTTTACCTTCGTTATCATACAATAATAACGTTCCTTGTAAATCCCTCGCTAACAGGGAAACTCCTGCACTCAAATCGGGTTTTGTGGGAATCCAAGTTCCCCAAATTCGCCCATTTCCGCCTGTATCTAGTTGTACCATGGAGAGTTGTAAAACCGGGCTTCTATTCATCCGAATCTTAATTCCAGCGATTCCCCAATCTGCTTGATAAAAGGTGACACCATTGTGTTTGAGGGGTTTATTGACATGAATAGTTTGACGGTCTACTTCTGAACCCTGATTATCCAAAACCGATAAGTCGGAATAAAATTGATCAATGGTTCCATCTGGAGTGTAATCAATCCAAAATCTATTGACTCTAACTGACCAATCTTGAGGAACTTGAGAAGCGGCAAATGGCCCGGCATCAATAATCCGTTTAACTTGAAAAGTTTCTCCACTGGGGACGATTTCTTGGGCGATAAACCCGGTTAAAGAACCGACTAAAGAACCGATTAAAATTAAAATCATACTCGCGTGAACAATAATCGGCCCAATACGTCCTATTAATCCTTTTCTGGCATAGAGTTTGTGATCTTCTTCAAAGATACGATAACGACGTTTTTGTAATAGCGTTTTCAGTGTTTCTAGAGAACCCGTTTCAATTTCTGCACTCAAAGCCAGGTTTTTAAATTGTTTCGGACTTTGATAATAATTCCAGCGGCGGGCAGATTTTAAGTTGGGGAGTTGTCGGGTAAACGTACAAGCAATTAAGCTACTGCCAAACAGTAACAGCAGCGTCAGAAACCACCAAGTTCGATAAACATGATCTAAACCAATTAATGCAATAACTTTCCAGGTCAAAAACCCAAACAAAGCCGGATTTTCTGGATAATTTGCTTGATAAAATTCCAGAGATTCACCCTGTTCTATAACGGTTCCAGATACACTAAAAACTGCAATCACGAGTAATAATACAATTGCTAATCTTAAGTTGGCTAGAACGGGTAAAATTTCCTTCTGCAAAACTTTTACAGGCGTTGTTCCCCAGTTAGAAAGTTTAGATAAAAATAATTCTTTTGCTGTCATTTTATTCAGTCTTTATCTGTATTTTAATATCGGGCTAGGTGATTGGAACAAATCGAGATAACAGCGAAAACACACCAAATCCGACTAATAATGCTCCACTGACCGGAGTAATCCAACCTGACCATTGTCGTAGAGAAAGCAGTTTTTTGATGCTGGCTGTAAAGGTTCCGGCTAAAACTAAAGGGGCGACATATCCAGCCGCATAAGCGAGGAGTAAAACCCCACCTAATACCCAATCTTTTGAGGTCGAAACCCAGGCTAATAATGTTGCTAAAACAGGAGTGCTACAGGGAGAAGCGACTAAACCAAAAGTTAGTCCTAAAAAGTAGGAACGAACCCCATTAGGAATGTTTTTAGGAATCCATTCCATCGTATCAAGAGCAGGCAGGGGAATCGGCAAAGCTTCCAATAAATTTAACCCCATTAAAATCGCAACAATACTGACAATTATCGGTAAGCCAATACCAATCTGACCATAAACTTGTCCGACGACTGTTGCGAGAATTCCTAAACCTGCTAAAGTTGTCGCTAATCCCAACGCAAACCAAGTAGACTGGGCTGCGGCTTGTAGGCGATTTTGGGTTTCGTAGCCGCCAATATAGCCAATCGTAATCGGTAACATAGATAGCATACAAGGAGTGAGGCTAGTCAGCAAGCCCGCTAATAAAATAATCCCCACACTCACCCAACTGAGTTGCGTTAATTGGGTTTTGACGAGGGTGTTGGCATATTGGGCGATTTCATAGAGTTCGGTTTGGAGGCTGTCGAGCATGAGTGAGAATACAGTTGATCTTTCCTAACAAATTGTAACGTTTTCTCAGCCTGACTAGAGTTATACGTCTCTATTCGTTAATATGACCATCTGGCATGATTGTACCTCGCATCAGGACACCTTTCAAATTTGTATCTTTTAAGTTGGCGCCTTCTAAGTTGGCATTACTGAGATTTGTGACGTTTTGAGATTCTCTAAAATAATAGCTATGCAAATCAGCATTACTGAGGTTACTATGTGCTAAATTTGCATATTGAAGATTAGTTCCGTGTAAACGGGCTTGCTTTAAATTGGCTTTTGTGAGGTTTGTTCCCCACAGTTTTGCTTCTAATAAATTGGCGTTTTCTAAGTTAACGTTGGTAAGATTTGCTAAGGTTAAATCTGCCGCCCACAACCCGGCTTCTCGCAGATCTGCCCTTTCTAAATTAGCCCGACGTAAATTCGCTCTAAATAAGTTAGCTTTTGTGAGTTTAGCATCTCTTAAATCGGCACCGGATAAATCAGCTGATTTAAGGATGGCATTTCTTAAGTCTGCCCCTCTCAAATTTGCACCTGAAAGTTTGACTTCAGATAAGGTTAAACCTCGCAAATCAGCATGGCTAAAATCACAGGTTTTCCAAAGAAATGTTTCACAAGATTTGCTTTTGATCAGTCGATTGAGAGCTTGAGAATTTGAGGCTTGAACTGGAGTCATTCCCCCGAATATCAATCCCATTGCTAAGAATAGGATAATGACGAATTTCTGAAGATTCATACCTTTTCTCAATCCTCTTTATGGACGACAACCGATTTCGAGATCTGATGATTTCACCTGAGTCCTTGGGATGATCAGACATCTGACTCCAACCCACGGATGTAGATTGAAGTCAAATCAAAGCAAAAAGTGTTCAACTTAGATGTGATTTTAAATCCATACTAAGTTTACCCAATCTCTACCCAATTGTCAAACCTAAATCATTAGGAGAAACGACAACAACTGAGTTTTGAACAGCATCCGGAAGAACATTCTGGACGATGCCCAAAAAGTCGCCATTGGTGCGGAAAATATAGGTATCTTGGCGGACAATATTATAACTAAGTTCTGAAGCACTAATATCGCCAATAATCGCAATGCGATCGCCTTCACCGATGTTAAAATCACCAATCCGATCAACCGCATTAAAATCTCTGACACCCGCCGATTCAT
>CAZNCM010000049.1:8341-21500 GCA_964571155.1 uncultured Lyngbya sp.
CTTGTCCACCCCGAATAAAATCATCTCCGTTACCCCCCGATATTACATCTTGTCCACGATTTCCATTGATAATATCATTGCCATCACCACCATTAATGAGATCATTATCTTGACCTCCAAAAAGATAATCCTCTCCGGCTTCTCCGGCAATTGTGTCATTCCCTTCATTGCCATTAATCACATCAGCAATCGATGAACCTGTCGCCTGATCATTACCCCCTCGCAACAAAATTCCAGAAGTCGCTTGTTGAGCATCTTCTGGGGTAATTGTCACTTGATTATCGGCATCAAAATCACTAGGAAACAAGGAAAAATTCAAAGGCAAATTCGTCAGATTAACCGTATTAATAAAACTGTTTAACAATAGAGGATCGGCAACAACAGCAGACTCTCGACTAGGAACAATTCCCGCCACAACTTCTGCATCTTGAATGCGATCGCCCTGTTGAATTTGATCAATAACTGTACCCCCTTGAATCACCTCCCCAAAAACAGCATAATTTCCATCTAAGAAGTCAGAATCTGATAAATTAATAAAAAATTGTGAGGAGGCAGAATTCGGATCATTTGTGCGAGCCATAGCGATGGTTCCCTGAGTATTTTGTAATACGGGAGGAACCGTTATTCCAGCTTGTTCAAAGGTTTGACCATAAATCGGTTCTGTCGCACCTTGGGGTAAAATTTCTAAAGGAATTGTCCGTTCTTGACCTGTTACCGGATCAATAAAGCCGCCACTTCCGAGTTGATTTTCTGGAAAATTGGGGTCAATACTATTGGGATCACCCGCTTGAACAACAAAGGGATTGGGTTCACGAACAACACGATGAAATGAAATCCCATCGTAAAAATCTCGCTCCACTAAATCAATAAAATTTCCAGCCGTAATGGGGGCATTATCGCCATTAACTTGAATAACAACGGGTTGCCCATTAATAATCATAATCGCAACCGCAGAGCCAGTTAATACAGGTAGATCTTCCATTTTTTAAGGTAAATTGTTTGCAACAAAAGTCGTCAATTTGTTGAGCCTTCAGAAGTTGTAAAAAAGTTCAACTTCTAGAGGTGAACGCCTTCATCTTGACCGGAACTAGAGCAATTAAGTTCCTTCAATCATTTAAAGACAAGATCAGGATCAACCGCAAAATTAGGATTGAGTCTATTTTCCTAAATTGTGTAAACTTATGTAAAGTACCTTCCCATTTTAAGTGATCATGTCCCGTCGAACCTTAATCCGTTTATTTTTAGCCGCTTGTTTGGCTATCTTGAGTTTCAATATCACGTCCCCGGCGTTGGCTTTGGGGGGAACCCTACCGACCTTAAACCAACCCGCTCCTGAGTTTACATTACCGACGAATACTGGAGATGGAGAAATTTCGCTTTCTGATTATCAAGGTCAGTGGGTTGTTGTGTATTTTTATCCTCAAGATTTTACCTCGGGATGTACATTAGAAGCCCGAAGATTTCAACAAGATTTGCCCAAATATTTAGATCGAAATGTACAAATTTTAGGAATTAGTGTAGATGATGTTGATTCTCATGCTGAGTTTTGTGATTCAGAAGGGTTGAAATTTCCCTTGCTTGCAGATACAGACGGTACTGTGAGTAAAACTTACGGTTCTTGGTTGAACTTTTTCTCAATGCGACATAGTTTTATTATTGATCCCCAAGGTCAACTCCGAGAAATATTTGTAAAAGTTCGACCTGCAATTCATAGTCAAGAAGTTTTAGCACGTTTGGATGAATTGCAAGCCGATTCCTAATGTTTGAAAAAAGAGTCATTGACTATAAAAAACAGTCTATCTTTTTAGGTAGGCTTTTTTATGAGATATTTTTTTCCGTACCAAATAAACCAAATACAGGGAACTAAAATTACAATTTCCTGTAAAACAAAAATCAGATTTTGGAAGCTAAAAAGGGAGAATAAAAAGCCAAATAATCCAGAACCTCCATAGTTAAAACCGCCAAAAATAGTCAAGGGAAAAATGAAATAATCAGAAGTAAACGGCCAAAACAATTGTACTCCCGAAGGAGGGGCATCATCTGCGACCATTAAATCCAGAAAAATGTGACTCGCATAGAGTCCTCCTATCCATAAACTGAACCAATTCCAGTGTTTAAATTTTATTGATTTAGCGATCAAAGCTGTTAAGACACCAACAAGAATTGCTACAATTAAACTATGAGTGGCTTGACGATGAAAAATTCCAGGTTCTCCTCGCAATAAAATTCCTGCTAAGATATCTACATCGGGTACATTGGCAATGAAAACGGACGTAAATAAGCAGGAAAGCCGCTGATATTTGGAAATATGAGGTTGAACGAGAATATACCCACAAATACCTGCAAGGGAATGTCCGATAGGTGATGGCATTGGAAAGACTAGGCAACAGTTAAACTACAACAGAGTGGAATCAATATTCCTGCTCTCAATATAAGTTAACAAAAATGGTGGTATTGTGATGAAAATTTTTCAATTGGCTCAAAAGCTATTTTTAGGAGCGATCGGATATTTCCCGATTGTTGTTACTCCGCAGTTAAGTTGGGCGCAACAAATAACATTTTTTTGTGGTTTAAGTGATGCTGTTCCAGCAACATTGGCTCGAACTCCCCAAGGTGAGGTTCTGATTGTTCGATGGGATGCGAGTACCTTGGGCGAATTTTCTACAACGCCCCAAAACCTTTGTAAACAAGTTTCACAGACCCTACAAACTTATTATAATCGTGGAGAACTCAAATACATTACGACGGGAAAACAAGGAGATCAACCGATGGTTTGTTTGGCCGAAAAGCAAGGGGGTGCTTGCACTGAAGTTTTATTTTCATTAAATGAGCAGAAAAAACCCGGAACGGCATTACAAGAAACATTTAGAATTCGGGTTCCGTCCACCGGGCCGATTAGTGAAACCCCAACACCAATTTACATTGATATTGAGAAGTATCTAAATGGAGAGTATCCCAGTTGGCGTTAGTTTGCGACTTTTGTTAAAATAAAATCCAAAAGAAAGATTGAGCTTGACATCTATCCTTGAATTTGCTATTTTTTAAATAAACAATTTTTTATGAACAAGATTAGTCATCTTTTCTTCTCCGCCACAAGAGTGGGAATTCTGAGTCTCATTCTAACAGTTTTTAACCTACAAAGTGCGGAGGCTCAACGGTCTAGGGTCGCGGTTCCTCTGGGTTCTACTGAATGTGTGGCGAATAATTTGAGGTACGAAACTGGAGAGTTTAATGTCTCTATTGCGAGAGAGTTTTTTTCAGCACCTCTACGCGCTGCAACTCGAGATAGTAGAAAAGATTCTGTTTTTACTTGTCGAATTAGTTCAGCCCAGTCCCCACAACCTTTAGAAACACTACACCTAAAGTTTGGAGTTCCAGATGGAGAAGATTATAGCTATACGGTCAAAGTTTATTTAGACGGAAATATGACCGCTTCTCAAGTCGCCCGTCCGGGAGAATTAAAGACCTTGTTGTTTGATGTCGTTGGTATTAATAGTGTTTCGATTGAACTTGAACGAAAACAACCTCTAGTTAATCTTACTAGTCCTATTTATCTGCTTTACTTCGTAGAAGCTTCCCTCGAACCCGCTCCTACTTCTTCGGGAATGGAGCCAGATATCGAAAACTCAACCTTATCTCCTGATGAAAATTCTCGTGTGCTTTTACAAGAATCAAAAACTTCTCCAGAAGCTCTCCAACGAAGAATCCAAGAGGTAGAAGAAGATGTCAAAAACAAAGTCAATCAATTTGAAAATCTTCGAGATACTTTTAGAAGGATATTCTAACTCTTTTAGAGACAAATAAACTTGATTTTTTTCCATAATTTCTCTCTCTAAAAAAAATGATAATTAGCCGTCGTCAGTTTACTAAGCTTACAGTATTTGGAGGAATTTCTGCTACAACTTCGGGCATTTTCTTTCCCAAACCTGCGGAATCTTTTTCTTTGGAGTTTTTAGTCAGTAATAGAACCGTTCAGAATGTATTTAAAGATTTGTTGATTTATACAGGAGCGAGAGTCATTGATCGCATCTTACCTCCGCAAACAAATCGATACACTCGTTCTATGGTTGAGTCTGCTGATCGCGAGTTTGTCCAACGGGATTTTACTCAAGATAAAACACCTTTTGCAGAAACCGGAACTGAAGATTTATTGTGGGGGCGAGAACGGTTGGAAGCGTTGGGGCCAAATGCTGGATTTGCAATGGTACAAAACCCTAGAAATCAGAGAAGTCTTGCCCAATTTACAGGCCCAACAACCATAGGAATTAATAGTGCAATGAAAGTGTTAGCAACCGAGCAAAAACTTTCTCCTCGTGAAATTTATGACACTTTAATGCCTTGGCGGGTATATTTTGAAGATTGGGCGACTTGGGAAGGAGATAAAGATCCAACTATTGGCCGTCGAGCTAACGTGAGTATTGCAAATTATCGAACTCGTTTAGGAGAAGTTATTCGTCGTTATGAACTTTTAGAACCGGGAAAAAACGGATTAGGAAAAATCACATTAATTGTGAAAACAGCAAACCAACCGGATCGGGCGATTGTCACTCAGGTCAAATTTTCTTGATTTTGAAAAGAGTTCATCAAGGAATTTGTTCAAGGCAATTAATGGCTTTTTGATAACGGGCTAAAGCATCTTGAGATCGAAAAATTTGTGCGGCTTTTTGACAGTCTTGAGCGGCATTTTCAAAATGACCTAATTTTCCATAAGCCAAACCTCTAGTATAGTAAGCATCCCCAGAGTTGCTATTAATTTTAATCGCCTGCGTATAATCTTGAATTGCTTTTTTGTATTGATTGAGTGCAAAATAAATATTACCTCGATTAGCATAAGCCCCTGCATCTTCGGAGGTTAAACGAATAACTTGATTAAAATCAGCTAACGCCCTTTGATAATCTCCTAAATCTCGACCTCGAATTAATCCTCGATTATAATAAGCATTGACATGATCGGGATGTTTTTTAATTGTTTGTGTATAGTCGAAAATTGCTTTTTCTGGTTCTCCTTGTAAAGAATGAGTGATTCCGCGCTGAAAGTAAGCTTGAGCATGATTAGCGTCTATTTGAATGGCTTTATTAAAATAATTAATGGCTTGGTCTAAATCATTTTTTTGTCGGGCATTTAAACCGAGTAAATAGAAATCTAGAGTTGTTTTTGGGTTGTTTAATTCTGTCGTGTTATTTTCTTGAATTGGAGTATTATCAACAATTAAGCTTGATTGTTTTAATTCAAACCGTGATTGAAAAGACCAAAAAGTATTAATCGGAATTCCCCGATTAAATCCTGTTTTTATTCCGATTTCTTCTCCCGACGAATATCCGATAACTGAATCATCAATTTCTCCCTGTCCATGAATTCCCAAAACACGGTTTTTAATATCAAAGATTGGGCCGCCACTCATCCCTTTTCTTGTGTTTGCATCATATTGTAATGTGTATCCCCATCGATTGTTATTCTGCTCAGAAATATCCGAAGTAATTGTCCCAGATGTTAATGTAAATTCTCGCTTTTCCCCCATCCCCAAACTCGGTAAAGGATAACCACTGACATAAATTTTTGAACCAATTACTGCTTGTTTTGAATCCGCGAGGATAGCAACTTCAAGAGTATCGGAAGTCTCAAAAATCGCAATCGCTAAATCAATATTTTCGGGTTGATTTTGTAATCTTTTAACCTCCTTGACTGAGTAGTTTTGTTCGCTATGAGTGAGAATTGTATATTCTGCATCTTCGCGCAACACAACATGATTAGCCGTTAAAACCATGTAAGTATTACCTTCTTTAGCAATAATTACCCCTGAACCACCGGGATAACCTAGATTATTATTAATTTGAACGGTAACGGTCTTGGGGGTCAATTGATTGGCTATTACTAATGATACAATCTTAGAGTGACCGAGAATGATGAAAATCATAAAAGTGATTATAAAAATAAAACCGTGAGAATTCAAACTTATTAATTTTACTCTCATAACGAAATTTCAAGTTTTCTTGACCAAAGCATATTTGAAAGTGATAACAAAGTTATAACATAGATCGAGTAAAATTAAAGGTTATATGATATTCAACTAATCAATAATCCCAAGCTTAGGGGCGGGTTCGTCGGCGATCTTTACAACTATTCAAAAATTGAGATAAACCCGCCCCACCCTACAACAAAATTAATCAACCCGATCTCATATTAAAATAATCATAAAAGTTTTTGTGAGTTGAGATTAATTGTGGTACAATCATGTATAAAAGACTAATAATTTATGATTGTTAATCATCGTTTTTTAAAAATAACTGCCATCAGCTTATCAATACTTCCAGATTTATTAATACCAACTAAAATTGATGAAAAATTTCAGAATAATTTTATTAAAAATACTGTTTTATTTGGCTTTGAACAGAGAATATATTCTCAAAAATCAACCCCAGTTTTAGCTGAAGAACTTTTAAAAGCTGCTATTCAACACTTTCAAAGAGGAGAGTTTATTGAAGCCGAGAAAACATTACTTCAGGGAATTCAATTAAGTCAATCGATGGGAAATCGAGATCAAATTGCTGAAGGACTGAATTTATTAGGTCTGGTTTATATAAACTTAGGAGATTATCAACAAGCTGATAGCAGATTCAAGGAAGCTTTAGAGATTTATACCGAGTTAAACAATCAGCAAAAACAAGGAGAGGTTATTAATAATATCGGGGTAGTCTTTCATAGACTCGGACAATATTCTCAAGCAACAAAATTACATCAACAAGCTTTGGAAATCGCTCAAAGTACAAATAATATCTCAGAACTTGCAGAAAGTTATCACAATTTAGGTGGAGTAGAAACAGCACTTGGAAACTACTCTTTAGCTTTAAACTTCTATCAAAAAGCATTAACTTTTCGTCAGCAAATTGGCGATCAGTTTAATTTGGGTAGAACTCTCAATAATTTAGGAGGAGTATATTCTAATCTGGCTAACTATCCTCAAGCTTTAAGCTATTATGAACAAGCGCTAAATATTGCTCAGAAAATAGGAAATCGTGCGAGTGAAGCTAGAATTTTAAATAATATCGGTTTAATCTACTATGGTCAAGGAGAATATATTCAGTCAAAAGAATATTATGAACAATCATTATCTCTTGTAAAAAAGATAGCAGATCGCCGTTTACAGAGTCAAGTTTTAAATAACTTAGGAACAGTTAACGAAAAGCAAGGAAACTATTTTGAAGCTTTAGAGTTTTATAAACAATCTTTGTCTTTGGCTGAGGACATGAACGATCCTTTACAAAAGGGAAGAACACTGAACAATATTGGAGGAATTTATTACCAAATTGGACGATACTTTGAAGCCTTAGAATATTATCAACAAGCTTTAGAAATTCGTCAAAAGTTAGGAAGTTTATCTGAAGTGGCTAATAGTTATCTGAATCTAGCAGGACTGTATTTTGATTTGGGGGAATATCAAAAAGCCAAAAATAATCTAAATAAAGCGTTAGAAATTTATCGCCAAACCAGAGAGATAGCCGGAGAAATGAACGTAGTTAAGAGTTTAGGACTGGTAGAAGAACGCTTGAATAATTATTCCCAAGCTTTAGCTTTTTTTGAAAATGCTCTCGAACTTGCTGAACAAATTGGCGACCCGTTGAGTATCGCTGAAAATCTGACTTTAATCAGCAGATATTATACCCATGTAAACTTGTATTCTCAAGCTTTAGAAATTCAAAATCAAGCACTGAATAAAGTTCGAGAAATAGGAAATAGAGCGAGTGAAAGTCAGATTCTTAATAGAATTGCTCAAACTTATACTAAACAACAAAATTATTCAAAAGCTTTAGATTACTTACAGCAAGCCTTATCGATTTCAACAGAAATTGGCGATCGCGTAGGGACGGCGACAATACAAAGCAATATTGCTAATTTATTGGCACAGCAAAATCAGTTAAACTTGGCGATTGTTTTTTACAAAGAATCCATTAATAATACCCAAAATATCCGACAAAATATTAAACATTTTTCTATAGAAGAACAGCAATCTTTCACTGAAACCGTAGCAGAACGTTATCGATCTCTTGCGGATATACTACTAAAACAAAATCGTATTATAGAAGCACAGCAAGTTATTGACTTACTAAAAATACAGGAATTAGAAGATGCTCTTTATCAGGTTAGGAGCAGTGAAAATCCCTCTCAGTCCTTAGAAATTATTCCCGGAGAAAAACAACTTTTAGAACGTTACACTGATTACCAAAACCAAGCTGTTCAACTCGGACAAGAATTAGAAAAACTCCAAAGAATACCGACGGAAAAATTAACCTCCGAACAGATAAATTCTTTTCAAGAATTAATGAGAATTCAGGAAAAACTCAAACAAGAATTTAATGACTTTATTCGTTCTTCAGATGTCACCCAACAAACTCAAAAACTAGCTCAAACTACAGATGGAGAAAATCTAACATTACAAAATCTAAATCGATTACAACGTTCGCTAAAACAAATTAAACCCTCTGCTGTTTTACTCTACCCCATCATTTTTCAAGATCGACTAGAATTAATTTTGGTGACTCCTTATGCACCGCCATTAAGACGAACTGTCCCTGTCGATCGCGATACCTTAAAACGAAAGATATCTGCACTTTATGGTCAATTACAAAATAAAAGAGCTATCAGTCCTCAACTTAAAGAAATCAGCGAAGATTTATATCAATGGCTAATACAGCCTATAGAAAATGATTTGGCTCAAGCTGAAGCAGAAACGATTATTTATGCAACAGATGGTTTGCTACGATATATTCCTTTAGCCGCTTTATATGATGGCGAACAATGGTTAGTTGAACGTTTTAATATTAATCGAATTACCGCGTCTAGTCTCACGAATTTCCAGCCATATCCCCGCTCAGAACTTCGAGTTTTAGCCGGAGCTTTTACGGAGGGAGAATATCAAGTGAAAGTCGGGGATTCTACTTGGTCTTTCCAAGGTTTACCCTATGCTAAAGTAGAGGTTGAAAATTTAGCATCTGTTATTCCCGAAACCATTCAGTTACTTGATTCTCGTTTTAGTCAAGAAGCCATTAAAATTCACTTAAATCGTCACAATATTATTCATTTTGCAACTCATGCTGAGTTTCTTCCACAATTTCCCCAAGAGTCATTTATTTTATTTGGGAATGGCGATCGCGTAACGCTCCAAGATCTACAAAGTTGGAATTTAACCCAAGTTGATTTGGTGGTCTTAAGTGCTTGTGAAACAGGTTTGGGGGGAATTCAAGACAATGGAAAAGAAATCTTGGGTTTGGGATATCAAATGCAGACAGCAGGTGCTTTAGCGACAATTGCTTCTTTGTGGAAAGTTAACGATCAGGCGACTCAAATTTTGATGAATCAATTTTATCAAGAACTATTAGAATCTCCTGTTTCACCGATTGAAGCTTTACGTCAAGCTCAGATCAGTCTGCTTAATACAGACTATAAACATCCTTATTATTGGGCGCCTTTCATTTTAATTGGAAATGGATTTTGAGAGAGAATTATCTGGATTTAATCTGAAATCTGAATTGGCGGGTTAAGTAGACAATTTTATTTTCAGTAAAAAGATTGTCATTTTTCTGAACCCGCCCACAGAAAGCGATAGACTAATTAGCTGGGTTCAGGAATGCTAATATCAATCGCCGTAATTTTAGTTTCACTATCTAAAGTCGATAGAGGAGGCTGAATTTCGGCTTCATTTCCAACCACTAAAGTCACGATTTTATCAAGCTTGAGATACTTTTGAGCAACTCGTTGAATATCCTCAATCGTTGTAGCTTCAACCTGACGTTGATAGTCAAAGATAAAATCTTGAGGATAATCATAAAATTCATACAACATTAAGCGAGACAAAGTTTGATCTGGAGATTCAAAATTGAAGATAAAGGAATTTAGGGTTGACTCTTTAGCATAGGATAATTCTTCGGGTTTAACGGGTTCACGTTGAACTCGAGAAAGCTCAGTTTGAACGGCTTTAAGAAAGTCAACAGTCGCATCAGATCGAGTTTGTCCACCTGCAATAAAAACACCGGGATAATCATAATTAGCATTCCAAATCCCATAGACGGTATAAGCTAACCCTTGATTAGTACGAATTTGGTTAAATAACCGTCCACCAAACCCATTTAATACCCCATTTAACACCATTAATTCGGGATAGTCCGGATTATTTCGCTCTCCTCCGATGTGACCCATTTCGATATAACTTTGAGTCAATTGAGGTTGATTAATAAAATAGATTCCGCCTTGATGAACTTGATTTGTGTTAGGTTCAGGTGGAATTTCTAGCGTTCTTGCAGGTTTCCAAGTCCCAAATTTTTCAGCAATTAATGCTTTCATTTGATCCGTTTCAAAGTCACCCGAAATGCCTAAAATCATGTTTTCAGGGTGAAAATATTTCTGGTAAAACTCTACTAAATCTTCTCGCTGAATATTGTTGAGTGTCTGATATTCAACGGTGCGAGCATAAGGACTATCTTTGCCATAAATTAACTTCTGAAATTCTCGTCCGGCGATGCGTTCGGGGCTATCATTTCGCCGAGCAATTCCGCCTTTTTCTTGAGTTTTAGCCAATTCCAATTTTTGAGCATCAAAGACAGGTTCTTGGACAACTTCTGCAAACAGTCCAAAAACTTCTTCTAAATCTTCACTCAATGCACTAAAACCTGCACTTCCGGCGGTTGTACCAATTCCGGTTTCGACGGCTGCCGCTTTTTGTTCGAGGATTTGATTTAACTCATCTGCGGTATGATTGGCTGTTCCTCCGGTTCGCATGACTTCTCCGGTTAAGCTAGCCAGTCCAACTTGATCGGCAGGTTCATATCGACTTCCGGTGTGAAATAATGCGGTTCCTCCAATCAAGTTGATAGCGGGTATATTCGGGTAATTGAATTTCAGGTAGAGGCGGAAAATCCAGTTCGGTGTAATGTTTGGCAGTGGAGGCGACTGCCGGAGATCGCCAGGTGATGATTAACAACATCGTGGCAAATAGCAGTCCGAATAGATATCGTTTTGATTTTCTCGGGTTAAATTTGGCTTGAGGTTGCATAATTGATGAGTCGTCGAAATCGTTTAGAGAGGGGATAGATAGATAAGTGAGAGTGATTTTTGGCAGTTAAAGTCTAAGACTCTTGGGATAATAATTTGCCAATTGTGCGATTTTCTGGGCGGAATGTTTCTTGAGCAACTCGTTGAATATCAGCCGGAGTAATCTTAGAAATGGCATCCAATTGTTTGAATAAATTCATCCAATTTCCGGTTTTAACCTCATATTCTAGTAAAGCAAAAGCCATCCCCATATTAGAATCTAGCGATCGCAATAAATTCGCCCTTGCCTGGGTTTTTACCTGTTCTAATTCCGTTTGAGAAACCGGTTCAGTTTTCAATTTTTCGATCTGGTTTCGCAAGGCAACCGCTACATCTTCAACCGAGTGACCCGGAGCAGTCAGAGCGTAAAATAACATTAAATTGGGATATTTATCACCCGGATAACCACTAAATCCTTCTGCCGCTAAAGCAACTTGTTGATCTTCGACTAAAGTTTGATAAAGGCGAGAGGTACGACCATTACTCAGAATACTGGCGATCGTTTCATAAATCACATGATCGGGGTGAGATAGTGCCGGCCGATGATAACCCTCAAAATACCAGGGTTGAGACGGCAATTTCATTGTGACTTCTCGCGTTTCCTGTTGAGGGGGTTCAACAAGTTGTATTTTTGGCGGTTCAGGTTTGGCGTTGTAGCGTCCGAAATAAGTTTGAGCAAGTTTTTTGACTTCAGTGGGATTAACATCACCTACAATCGCAACTGTGAGATTATTAGGAACGTAGTAACTCTCAAAGAAATCCTTTACATTGTCTCGATCCAGTGTCTTTAAGTCTTCGACATAACCAATAACTGGACGACCATAAGGATGAACTTTAAAGGCTTCTGCGGTGAACTTTTCAATCATTTGACCGACAGGCGAATTATCAGTTCGGAGTCGTCTTTCTTCTAAGATCACCTGTTTTTCTTTATAAAACTCTCGGAAAACGGGTTCAAGAAAACGTTCAGATTCTAAAGACATCCACAGTTCCAGTTTGTTCGCAGGTAAACTGTAAAAATAAACGGTTGAATCGGTAGAAGTTGCAGCATTTAATCCCACACCACCCGCTCGTTCAACAATTTGAGAAAATTCATTCGGTTTAACAAACTTTGAAGCTTCAGTTTGCACCGTTTCAAATTCAGTCACTAACTGAGAAACCTGTTCAGATTTTCCTTGTTTTTCAGCCGCTTGAATCTGTTCAAAAAGCTGATCCATGCGGTCAAGTAAAGGCTTTTCTTGTTGATAATTTGTTGTTCCGATGCGCTTTGTTCCCTTAAAAGCTAAATGTTCTAAATAATGAGCCACTCCTGTTTGACCTGTCGGTTCATTGGCGCCACCCACATCCGCATAAATGAGAAACGAAACAACCGGGGCTTTATGGCGTTCGAGAACAATAAATTTCATCCCATTATCCAGACGAAATTCACTCACCTCATCCATCACCTGATCGAGATAGGGCTGAATGGAAGTGCTGGAACGGGTGGGATTTTCATCAGCAAGCAAAGGGGTTATAGACAATCCCCACAATAAACCAATCAATAGGGTGCCAACAAATCCCCGCCAAATTCGGGCACTTGGGATATGCTGAATACAAGGGGGAACACGCCAACTCGGAAACATAGGCTTCAGTCTCGTAAGGAAATACTTTCAGACGAATTTTAACATTCAAAGCATGAAGACTTTTGTCATTTAAGCAATTTGCTTAATCACAAATGATAGGCTAATACAGCAAACTCAGGCTTTGAGAAGACAGAACCCATTGGTTGAATGGGGGAACGGTATCATGCGATCTAGACTTGCCGCCACTGATAACGGTTCCAAATCTCTCTTTCGACAAATCATCAGATATTTAACGATTAAACGATGAAAACTTTAAATCAGACTCCTCAGTTGGAAACAGAAACTTCTGCTCGGATTTTAAAAGCGGCACAGCGATTATTTGCCCGTAAAGGTTATGATGGCACAACAACTCGGGATTTAGCACAGGCGGCAGGTGTTGCTGAAGGAACGATCTTTCGCCATTTTCCCAACAAAAAGGCGATTTTAATTGAAGTGGCGACGGAAGGATGGATTGAAA
>CAZNCM010000049.1:21510-23701 GCA_964571155.1 uncultured Lyngbya sp.
TCACTGACTTATTGACTGAATTGAGTGAAATGGGCAGTTATAAAGCAGTCGCGCAAGTGATGCGCCATCGAATGTTAAGTTTACACGAAAATACCGATTTAATGCGGGTTTGCTTTTTAGAGGCTCAATTTCACCCGGAATTGCGAGATCGCATTCAGTCGGAAGTGATTGCTAAAATGACAGATGTAGCCGAAGCATTTTTTGAAACGGCGATGGAAAAAGGGGCTTATCGTCCGATGAATCCTCGAATTGTTGCTCAGGTGTTTTTAGGAATGTTTGCGGTCGCTGGATTTAGTTATAAGACGTTAATTGAACCTGGAGCGAATCCTAGAGCCATGCAGGAAATTGCCGAAGGTTTAGCAGATATTTTTCTCAATGGGGTCTTAAATACAGAAGCCAGTTCTTAAGAGATTTTTGAGCCGGAAAAGTTAGGAAAAACAGAATAAAAAATCGGATCAATTTTGGGCTACCCAAACGCGAAAAATTTGGCTTTGCTCAAGTCGAATGTGTTGGGTTAGCCCCTTTTTATCGATCTAAAACGACTGCGCTTCCTGCACCCATCGTTGCACCACGGCTACAGACGGACACAAATCGCGCCGTTGCAAGGTGATGACGTGCAGACGGAGAACTTGTTGGTGAAGTCGGTGAACAGGCATTTGCGCTAACTGAGTGACTGAGCCAATTCCAGCATGAAGCAACAGTCCACAATATTTACATCCAACACTTGGAATTCGTGATAAATCAGCCATCGCCACCCATTTACTGACTTCTCGTAGGGTAGTTTGCAAGACATTCGCGAGCATCATTTTTTGAGCTTGGGTGCAGCCTTTTTGTAGAAGTTCTGTCGTTGTGGTAATTTCACATTTCTCACTGAGAAGCTTTTGATTGTTTGAGGTTAACCCTGGAAGTTCAGCAATCGGCCAATCACAAGCTTGTATTGAACGTTGAGGTTTGGATGGAGAGACGGCCATAGGAGCATAGATGAATTTAGAGTACAACAAATTTCTGAACAGACAACTTTCACAGATGTGTTCTTGATGTCCGTTCAGTTTTAGCATCATAACCTTTAAATCTCGAACAGAGTTCTTTGAGGTAGCGATGCGGGTTCTTTATTGTAGCAGTCTATTCTCGGAAATTCAGGTATAGGAAGGCACCAGAATTTGTTACAATTATTAGCATAATTTTAATCTAATTTGTCTAGATGAGTTTTTGCTATTTTTCTTCGCGACAGGACGGGGTTTCCGCCCCAATTTTTCTAGGGATAGACTGAAAGTAAATTAATCCGGTCTATTGTTCGCTGATTTTCTTCAGGTGTCCCTACAGTAATGCGTAATCCGCCCCCAGTCTGACGAATTAATGTTCCTTGAGACTTGAGTGTTTGCAGAACTTGATCGAGAATTTTATCAGTATCGCGAGCCAAATCTTCAGACTCTAAAGATTTCGGACGAACATAAACAAAATTTGCGTTACTCGGCCAAACTTTTAACTGGGGATGTTGAATAATTGCATCAATTAACAAACGACGTTGAGCAAGAATTTCAGGAATAACAGTTAATAACTGGTCTTGATAACTTAACGCCAATTCAGCCGCAAGTAAAGAGAAACTGGGAAGATTATAGGGAAGTCTAACTTTCTCTAAAATCGCAATAAAATCAGGATGCGCGATCGCATATCCCACCCGTAACCCCGCCAACCGAAACGCCTTAGAAAAAGTTCGTAAAATTACCCAATTTGGATGTTGAAAAAGTTCACCCAATAGAGTGGTTTGACTAAACTCAAAATAAGCTTCATCAATCACCACTAAAACTTCTTCGGGTAAGGTTTTTAACCAGTGAATTTCTGCTGCCGTCAAAGCATTCGCGGTTGGGGAATTGGGATGAACCACAAACACAACTCGAATGGGTGCTTTTTTCGGCTGTTCAATTGCATTTGTCTTCACAACGCCCAATTTTGACAACCGGAATTCCTAACGTTTCTGCTAAAATTCCATACATTGAGAACGTCGGATTTGCAACTAAAATTGAACCTTCTCCTCCTAAACAAGTTGCAATTAATAGAGATCGAATTAATTCATCTGAACCATTTCCTACACAAAGATTAGCAGAATGAACAGGAATTTCAGCATCGGAAATCCCCCGATTGACATAATTAACAATCGCATCTTTTAGTGTAGTATGAGAACCATCGGGAT
>CAZNCM010000050.1:0-3603 GCA_964571155.1 uncultured Lyngbya sp.
ATTAGGGATTGAAACTTAATGATGGTGTGATGATGGTAACTCGCGAACATCTCGAAATAACCTATAATCCCTATTAGGGATTGAAACCTCGGAGTTTTTCGTATCTGGGTGAGGTTGGGCTTCTCGAAATAACCTATAATCCCTATTAGGGATTGAAACACTCTAGGCTAATTCCTTGAAAACTTTAAAAGTAGATTAACTCGAAATAACCTATAATCCCTATTAGGGATTGAAACTAATATTTTCTGTTAACGTCAAACCCCCCAAATTTCTCGAAATAACCTATAATCCCTATTAGGGATTGAAACAGGGAAGCTATCAAAAACTGCGGAAGCTTGCTTGCTTTTCCCGCTCGAAATAACCTATAATCCCTATTAGGGATTGAAACAGAAAACAAAGTTCTAGCCCAGGCGATCATGATGTTTAAAACCACATATAACTAGAGCGCATGAGCTGAAGTTTTGTATTAATATTGTTGCTAAGTCGATGGATTACTCAGTTTAAAGATGGATGGATGAAACGAACAGTGAAAAAATCTTCATTCAATATTTAGAGCAAGAGCCAGAAAGAAACGAACTTGCAAATCGGCCACAGTCAAATTAGTGGCTTAAAGAAGCCCTAGCCAAGTCTCAAGCGAGAGTTAAAGAATTAGAGTCTTTGGGCTAACTCAAAAAGCTTCACCAAATTGTTCACCAATTTTTACTCAAGACTATCTTCAAATTTCCAGAAAACAGGGGTTTAAGAGACTATGATTTCAGTCTAAGCAACTAAAGTAGAGTCCCGTCTGACATCCTCAACTTGGTCAATAAAAGCTTTAACCATCGCTAAGTCTGGGTGAGCATATCGTTTGTCAGTGAGGTGGTCGTAGGCTTCCCATTCTTGAGCGACTTCCCCATCGTACCAGACAAACCATTCTCGGTAGAGTTCACCTTCATCGATATCGGGACACAAGGACAACCAATCATCTCCGCTGTAAGTCTCAACGGTTTCCGCCACTAAATGCAACCAGGCGGTTTTAATACATTCTTCTATATTGTTCTCGACGGTAGAGCGATCTAGGATTAGGGTTGGGGTCGGATTTTGATTGGTTTCCATCGGTTTTCTGTGACTCAATAACCCTACTCTACAAAAGGGTTTGGGGTAAGTGGAATGCTGAATGTGACACTCCCGGAAGCGTGACATCTCACTTCCACCGACAATCTTTTCCAACCCTAATAAATAGAACGATCGCCTTTTCCCCGGATAGACAGTTGACACACTGGCACAGGAAAACCAACTTTGAGAGTAATCTGTGACTTATTCAGTCTTGAGTGAACAGTTTGCTATAGAGATTAATCCTACAATATTAAACTAGAAATTGTTAACTTTGCCTCTGTACCATCACCTGTTAAGGGGTTTTCATCGGAGAAAAGATCATGAAAGCTGTATTATCGCTGATTGTGATTTCTATACTGGGATTAGCTGGATTTGCGAAAACAGCTCAAGCTTCTTCTGCTTATGATATTGTCTGCGAATTTAAGTACAAAGTGGGAGAGGGGTCTTGGGTTCATGATTCGAGTCAGGGAACGACACGGGCGATCGCGAAGGCGAGACGGAGGAATTATCTAGAACGTCAGGAAGAAAAAGCCCAAGAAGCGGGTAAAAGTTTTGAGGTGATCTATATGTTTTGTCGTGATCCGTGGGGAAATAGCAGCGATGGTGATTAAGTATTGACTTATGCCTTTTTTTAGTGTTCACTGGTGAGGAAATAGGTAGTCATTTCTCCTTTTCCTTTGATCGGAATAGAACCCCGTAAAGTAAACACAAATTGATCTTTTAAACGTTCGTAGACTTGGGATGTGACTTGAATTTGACCTGATACCCCGTTAGATTCCATTCGAGAAGCCACATTCACAGTATCCCCCCATAAATCATAGCTAAATTTGCTCAACCCAATCACACCTGCAACCACTGGCCCGGCATGAATCCCAATTCTTAGTAGAAAATTATTTCCGGTTTGCTGATTAAATTGAGTCAGATTTGTCTGCATATCAAGAGCCATTTTGGCGATCGCATGGAGATGATCCGGATGATAAAGAGGTAAGCCACCCACAACCATATAAGCATCTCCAATTGTTTTAATTTTTTCTAAACCGTAGTGTTGGGAAAGTTGATCAAAATGACTAAAAATACTATTAAGAATTTCTAGAATTTGAGCGGGAGTTGCTTCGGAGGAAAAATCGGTAAAGCCGACTAAATCAGCAAATAAAACACTAACATCCTGAAAATAGTCTGCAATAATTCCGGATTTTTTTTGTAACCGTTCAGCAATGGGTTGGGGAAGAATATTTAAAAGTAGTTTTTCGGTTTGTTCTTTTTGAGATTGTAATTCTTGTTGAGCTTGTTTTCGTTGAATCAAAGAACCGAGTTGAGTCGCTACGGCTTTAACCAGTTCTAAGGTTCGTTCTTGAGGTTTGCTTTTGGTTTGAGTAAAAAAGACTAACACTGCTAGCATCTGTTCTTCAGCTAAAATCGGCACCCCAAACCCGGATTGTAGAACAATATTGGGTAATATTTCTGAATATAAATGAACTTCTGGTTTGCCAGTCGCCCACACTCGTCCCGGTAAGCCTTCATCGAGTGCAAAAGTTAAATCCAATCTAGACTGTCTAAATTGAGTCGAATGATGATCGCTAATATGCCAAGTTTGACGACATTCTAATTCATTTCCGTCATTACTCGGTATCCAAACCTCGCCATAATCCCAATCAATCGTTTGACAAACTGTTGCTAAAACCAGATTCAAAGCTGAGTCTACATCTACCGCTTCATTAATCGCTTGAGTGACTTTCAGAAGTAGTCGAATTTCCAGTTCTCTTTGTTTGGGTTCACTAATATCCCGGACTGAACCAATCATCCGTATGGGCTTTCCAGAAGTATCCCATTGAGCTTGTCCGCGAGTCAATACCCATTTATAACCGCCATCGCTACAGCGCAAACGATGTTCAACCGAATAAAGCGGAATAATTTGTTGTAAATAATCCTGTAAAGTGGTTTCAACTTGTTCCCAGTCATCGGGATGAATCGCATCTTTCCAGGCTTGACTAAATTGAATATGATGATCTTCGTACCCTAAAACATCCTTAAACCAAGACGAAAGAAACATCTCATCTGTTTCAACTTTCCACTCCCAAATACCATCTTGATTTCCTTGAAGTGCCAGTTGCCAACGTTCTTCACTTTCACGAAATTGTTGTTCGATAATTTGTCGGAGATTGATTTCTTTTTGAAGTTTGATATTTTGTTCGCTGAGTTGTAATTGTAGCGATCGCAACCGTAAATGATTTTCAATCCGAGCTAAAACTTCAGTGAGTTGAAAAGGTTTAGTAATATAGTCTACTCCCCCCATTTCAAAAGCTTTAACTTTATCAGAAGCATCATCCAATGCACTCAAAAAAATAATCGGAATTTCCTGTGTTTCTGCTTGATCTTTGAGAATCCGACAAAAGTGATAGCCGTCCATTTCTGGCATCATAATATCGAGTAAAATCAAGTCAGGGGGACTCATCTGCACAGAGCGTAATGCTAAAACCCCACTCGGCGCAACTCGGACTTCATACCCCT
>CAZNCM010000050.1:3673-4039 GCA_964571155.1 uncultured Lyngbya sp.
CAGAAGGCGACAAAGAGTTCATGAGCCTCTAGAAGCAGATCGATCAGTTTTCGGTTCAGTTAAAGCCAGTAACTGCTCATATTGATACCGATCCACTAAATATATTAAGGTATCGGCAACGGATGAATATTGGGAATGAATTTGCTCAATTAAGCTTTGCATTCGCTGGCTGCGTCCTTCAATGATAGCTTGATGAAATTGAGCTAACCACTCACTCGGTAATTTGGCCATATCCTGAGCAGTGAGTGTCCCCGAAAAAACACCGTGAGCAACCGGCGCCAGAGTAGACTCTTGACAAATGTAATGGACTTCTAAGTGTTGAGCGATGCGATCAAAAATATCTCGTTCTAAAAAGGGTTTGCGAAG
>CAZNCM010000050.1:4049-7692 GCA_964571155.1 uncultured Lyngbya sp.
ATTTTTGTTTTCGCAATGTTCTGGTGAGAAGATATAATAGTTTGCGATCGCGGCTCGGTCTTCCTCGCTGCTTCTAACTGGCGAATTTGACGAGTTGCTTGATAACCATCCATGATCGGCATCCGTAAATCCATAAAAATCAGGTGGGGTTGCCAACTTGACCACAGTTTCACAGCTTCTTGACCATCTTGTACTCCTCGGACTTCAAAACCGACAGGGGTTAGCAATTCGATTAACAATTGGCGGTTATTCGGGCGGTCATCAACGATTAAAATCCGATAGCGGGGTTGGTTTGGTTCAAGTGCAATCACTCGCAGATGCTCAGAGGAAGGAGTGGAAATTTCATCTTTGCTAATCTCAACGGGAATCATAAATTGAAAGGTTGTTCCTCGTTCTAAGTCGCTATCAACGGTGATTTCTCCCCCCATCAAATGAATAAATTGCTGAGAGATTTTTAACCCTAAGCCTGTTCCTTCTTGGGCTTGTTGACCCGATGAGGTTTGCACAAAAGCTTGAAATAGTTGTTTGCATTCATGGGGAGCAATACCGACTCCGGTATCTTTCACTTCAAAAGATAGGGCATAAGTTCCTCCCGGTAAAAGGGATGGAGGTATAGCTTCGAGATTAGACCAACGAGGGTAAACCCACAGAATAATCTCACCTTTGGGGGTAAACTTGATCGCATTACTGAGAAGATTAATTAAAATTTGGCGTAGTTTTGTCTCATCGGTGTAGATTAATGGAGGAATATCCGGATGACAGTCAAACTTTAATTCTAGGTTTTTATCGCTGGCTTTTTGGGTGAACATTCTCTCCAAACTTTCGAGGAGATTAAATAGATCAAATTGCCGCTGTTGCATTTTCATGCGTCCGGCTTCTATTTTAGATAAATCTAACACTTGATTAATCAAGGTGAGCAGATGTTGACCACTACTATGAATGACTTCTAGGCTGTCTTGTTCATCCGGGGATAAATCTATACTACGACTGAGCAGTTGGGAAAACCCTAAAATAGCGTTGAGGGGTGTTCGCAATTCATGACTCATATTCGCGAGGAAGGCGCTTTTGGAACGGTTAGCGGCTTCTGCGGCTTCTTTGGCTTGTCGGAGGGTGATTTCAAAGTGTTGACGTTCGAGTTCGGCTTCGGTACGAGTGGCGAATATTTTCATGATCATCTCGTGATCGAGATTGATTTCTAGCGGGGCGACATCCATGATATAAATTAAGCCGATTGATTCTCCGATTGAATTGGCGAGGGGAATTCCCCAATAGCTTTCTACGCCTAACTCAACTAATAATAAATCATCGGGGAAATGTTGGAGAAGCTGGGCGGGATGATAACACCACCCTTGATTAATCACAAGTTCGCAGGGGGTGTTGCTGACATCATATTCTAGATTTTCTCTAAGACTATCCCCGTCCCAAAATGCTAAAGTTCGCAGTTTTTGTTTGGTTTCGTCTATCGCTTCTGCAATCACCGCATATTTAACTTGTAGCACTTGGGCTAAATATTGAACGCAAGTACGAAAGAATTCTTCACCTGTTTTACAGGCAATTTCTTCAGAAAATAAACGCAGAGCTTCTTCTCGTTGTTTGTAGTCGCTAATATCTTGTAAGGTACCGTACAAACGAATAATTTGTCCTTGCTCGTCTTTTTGAACTTGAGTGCGAGAAATCAGATGATGAATTGTATTATCTTGATCAAGCGTCCGAAACTCTATTTTTGAAGTGATTCCTTGTCTGAGAGTTTCAAAGGTGGCTTGTCTGACTCGGGAACGATCTTCGGGATGAATTCTTTGTTCGATTTGCTCTAAACTAGAAATCGGATCATCAGGATGAATCCCCGTCAGTTGATACATTTGTTCTGACCACCAATATTTATGATCAATCAAATCCCATGACCATCCTCCGACTTTGGCAATGTGTTGAGTTTCTTTGAGTAAGGTTTCACTACGACGTAGTTCTTCTTCGGCTTGTTTTTGAGCAACTTCAGCAAAAATGCGATCGCTAATATCTTCTTGTATGCCAATAAAATGAGTTAAATTCCCTTCTTCATCGCGTACGGGAGAAATAGAAAGTTTATTCCAAAATAGTGTACCATCTTTGCGATAATTACGGACAATGATGTTTGTTTCTCGACCTTCTGCGATACCCTTCCGCATTTCGATTAAATTCGGTTGATTAATATCTTCTCCCTGTAAAAAGCGACAATTTTCCCCAATGACTTCATCAGCACTATACCCTGTAGTCCGTTCAAATCCCGAGTTCACATAGGTCAAAGGTTTATCCGGGAGTTGAGCATCGGCGATGACAATACCGTTTGAAGAAGCATCTACTGCTCGTTGAAGGAGTCGTAAATAAGCTTCGCTTGTGGCGCGAATAGTGATTTCTTGTTGAAGTTGGTGATTTTGATCTTTGAGTTGTTGTTTTAACTTTTGGTTGGTGAGATGGGTTTCGACTCGCGCTAAGACTTCTTCGATTTCAAAGGGTTTACTAATAAAATCAACACCTCCGACTCCAAAGGCTTTGACTTTATCAACAGTTCCGTCTAGCGCACTGATAAATAAGATGGGAATATTACAGGTTTTAGGATTGGCTTTTAAGTGTTTACAAACGGTATATCCATCTAAATCCGGCATCATCACATCCAATATAATTAAGTCGGGTTGACTCATCTTTGCTGAGAGTATTGCGTGTTTTCCCCTTTGAGTCGCCCTAACTTTATATCCGTATTTTTCGAGCATTTGCACCAGTAAGGTCAGATGATTCGTGTCATCATCCACAATTAAGATATCACCGGAACTTGCCTTGATATCTTGCTCAAAAGTTTCTTGTAAAGTTCGATAATTTCGCAAAGAAAGGGTAACGGTCGTGATTAATTTTTCTTGGGTGAGTTCAAGTTTGGTTTTATAGTCGTTAATATCATAGTTGAGAATGACTTGAGCTTCAGGAGCTTGTCCAGGATGACCTGTACGAAGGATAATCCGAGTCAGTTTATTATTGAGAGTTTCTCGAACATATTTGACAAAATCTAAACCCGCTTCCTCGGTTTCCATGATCACATCGACGAACAAAATTGCGGTATCTGGATGCTTGAGGATCAGTTGTTGTGCTTCCGTCGCACTATAGGCAGAAATAAAGTGTAGGGATTTTCCTTCAAAGGTAAATTGTTCTAAGGCAAGTTGCGTCACTTCATGGATAGAATGATCATCATCAACAATCATTACTTTCCACGTCTCTGTATCATCGGGGAGGGATGAAATTTCATCTTCTTCTTCGATAAAAATCATCTCCTCCTCTGCGGGGGAAGACTGGTTGGGTTGAGAATTAATATTTTTTGGCATACTTTCGGTGTTATTCCTGAACTTCTAGTGGTAAATTCAATATAAATTTTGTACCTTGGCTGACTTGACGAACACAGGAAATTTGACCCTGAAGTTTTTGCGTCACTAAATTGTAGATAATATGCAACCCTAAACCACTCCCACCCCTAGAGCGATCTGTTGTAAAAAATGGCTCAAAGATTTTATCGATATATTCTTCTGGAATACCACACCCATCATCTACATAGCTAATAATTAGTCTATCATCTTGACAGTTGATGTCAAAGTCTAAACATCCCTTTTCTCCGGGTTGATAGCCA
>CAZNCM010000050.1:7702-10605 GCA_964571155.1 uncultured Lyngbya sp.
TGATGACTAAATTCGTGACGATTTGGGAAATTGCTCCTGGATAACTATTGATTTTGAGGTTTTCTTCTCCTCGAACTGTTAATTGATGTCCAGTCTTTTCAAGATGAGGACTGAGGCTAATAATGACTTTTTCAATATAGTTTTTTAAGTTAAATTCTTGCTTGTTTAAATGGCTTTGATCCACTGAAACTTGTTTTAAGCTTTGAACGAGATCGGCCGCTCGTTGTAAATTTTCGAGCAGGATTTGACTACTCCGTTTCACTCGAACAATATGATTCACAACTATCGATTTTTTGAGTTGATCTTGATTGACTTGAAATTCAAAGTTTTGCGCTTCATTATTTAGGGTTGAAGCTAAAGTCACTCCAATTCCTAGCGGCGTACTAATTTCGTGGGATAAACCCGCCACTAATCTTCCCAGTGCTGCCATTTTTTCAGTTTCTATCAGTTGAGCTTGAGTCATTTTTAAATGCTCTAATATTTGAGTGAGTTCTGCATTTTTTTCTTTCAACTCTTTTTGCAACTGATGTAAACTTAAATGGGTTTTGACTCGCGATAACAGTTCAGGAATTCTAATCGGTTTTGTGAGGTAATCAACAGCCCCGATTGAAAAGGCTTTCACCTGATCAAATACTTCACCTAAAGCACTTATAAAAATAATCGGAATATCTTCAGTATGAGGATCGGCTTTGAGGCGACGACAAACTTCATAGCCATTGAGATCTGGCATCATAATATCAAGTAAAATCAGATCAGGACGGTTCTGCACCGCCAAACTTAAAGCAGATAATCCATTGACTGCGGACTGGACTTCATATCCCCTTTCAGTTAAAATTGCAGTTAAGAGTAATACGTTGTCTTCGATATCATCAACAATTAAAATTGATGGTTTTGGAGAATTCATTTCATTCTACACAATAAATCTTTCAAGGATTAGCCGAGCAACCTAATTTTTTGTCTTAATACACCCTGACCGACTCGATCCCATTTCTATTGATTATAGCGGTCAGGAACAACCGCAGGACGACTCTCTCAACACTCCCCTGATTAAACGAGGAAAGATTCTCAACCCTAAGCAAATCGCTTCCTGAGAACTCTCGGAAATTGATTTGTGTTCGTCACTGACCACCCTTAAGCTTGCAGACCTCCACCTATGGTAACTTAGATTAGCAAAAAAAAAGAGGCTCGTTGTTATATCTTCCTATAATCTTATTTAAAGAATATTAAAAAAATAAGCCTTAATTGTTCAATTTCTACCTGGAACGTCACTTCACCTATAACTCGGTTGAGAGTCAATCCTAAAATGTTCATAAACTTTCTGCATGGTGAAATATTTGGCTAAAATCTCAGTCGTGATCTAGTCAATTTTTTCTTGATGACCAATAGACAATAGTTGTCGTAATTATTTCATCATTATTTCATCGAACAAGTTCAAAAGTTTGAGTCTTTTTTGAACCCCAAACATACAAAAAACAAAGGTTTATTCTGGGCAACTTTTGGATTAAATATTTTTATTTTTCTTTAACAACAACTTGCATTACTTTTTGTATTTTTGCTTTTATTTATGATAAAATTTGAGTAGAAAGTTGATTAAAAAATTTCACAAAATTGTCACAATGCAATCGGAGTAATTGATAATGTCCATTAGAGAAATCCCAGTTCCTGTCGCAGGAGAAATCGTTTTACCGAATGGAGAAGTTCTCAATATTAATGAGCTTCCGAGTCTTGATAATGGTGAAACTTACGGAAGTATTTTAGAAGTTCGAGGGGTTGAAGATGCTGTAGCGACTGCAACTCCAGACTTTTTAATCAGTGCGGATGATTTCCCAAAATCGATTTATGGTTTGGGCGGAAACGACTTAATTATTGCTGGCATTCAATCGGCTTTTCTCTACGGAAATGAAGGGCAAGATCAACTTCGGGGTGGGTTTGGTAATGATGTCCTTTTTGGGGGAAAAGATTCCGATCAATTAGAAGGTCAACAAGGCGATGATGTACTTTATGGCAACCAAGGAAATGATGCTTTAGCCGGAGATGCGGGAAACGATATACTCTTAGGTGGAGAAGGAGATGATGGATTGCGTGGGGGATATCTGGTCGATTTAGATTTTGGTGAAATTGACCAAGATGGAGATGATTTTCTCTCCGGAGGTGGGGGTGGCGATGATATGGCTGGAGGTCAAGGAAATGATTTTCTCTCTGGGGACTCCGGCAATGATGCCTTACAGGGGGAACAGGGAAATGATACTCTCGATGGCGGAGATGGCTTTGATAACCTGACGGGAAGGAGTGGCACTGACCTGATGGTTTTGAGTCCGAACAACGAAGGTTTTGACCGAATTAGCGATTTTGAAGATGGCTCAGATTTGATCGGTTTGCGGGAGGGTTTGACCTTTGAGGATGTGTTGATTAGTCCGGTGGGTGAACGGGCGGAGCAGTTGGCTGACCAGTGGATTACGGGACGGGGCTTTGCTGAGTTGTTCAGTTTACCTACCCCTCCAGGAGCAGAACTGATTACGGTCGATGTCTCCGCTCTGCCAACAGATATCTTGATAGAAAATGCAAATACCGGGGAAGTATTAGCAATTTTGAGCAGTATTTCATTAGATGCTACTACGATTGAGGTTGTTCTCGATATTTCTCAGATTACCCGTGAGGATTTTTTAACTCTCTAATAAAGACTGTAGGGATGTTTGATTGGTATATCATCCCTTAATCTTGAGCAGAAAGACCACAATCTCCATAGGTTGTGGTTGATATATTATATTGATTGACAATTGAACTCGGACTCCCCAAAATTATGCAAGAAAAGGTTCTGCTGAGTATTCTGGAGAGGCAAAGAGATCTTCTGGGTATGCTAAACCTTCGACTTCAACAATTGTAAAATATCTTTCAGGGTGAGA
>CAZNCM010000050.1:10718-12669 GCA_964571155.1 uncultured Lyngbya sp.
GTCTGCTAACTCAGATGAGCCGGGAGGAACCGCAATAATTTCACTGTCTCCGATATAGTTATCCGTAGGTAGGAAGTAGTTAGGTTCCCAGATAGATTTTTCAGGTTCTTCAAGCGAACTCATTAAATATTCTGTGCGAGTCTGAGTCTCGGATAACAGACTTTCTAAGGTTTCAGTATCTACACCTGTCAACGGATCAACACTTCCTTCTGCTGTCACGGGTAAACCATTTTTACGGTCTTCGAGCAGTGCTGTCAGTCGTGCTTCTTCTTGTAGACCTGTTTCGATGGATTCTTGAATAAATTCAAGTCTTTGAGTCTCTTTCCAGGTAATAAATTCTTCAAAGCTACTGACATGAGGAGCGCCGAAACGACTCCAATCTATATTAATTTGATCCTCAATAGAGGTTTCTACATTTTGAGTCGCAGCAGAAATAGCAGAAGCAGCGAAACTCGAATAATAGCTATAGGTCGTTATGAGACTATCACCTGCTTCAATGTTACCAATCTGATCGACACCAGGAGTATAGTAAAAAGTATCATTTCCAGGACCTCCGTCTAAAAAATCAAAGCCACTATTTCCATCTAATGTATCGTTACCTAAATCTCCATATAGTCGGTCATTATCACTACCTCCTTTAAGATCATCATTCGCTTGACCACCAAAAAGGTCATCTCTCCCTCCTTCCCCGAACAGTTGATCAGCTCCATCATTTCCATAGAGTAAATCTATGCCATCGCCACCCTCTAATCTATCACCTCCACCGAATCCATACAGTTGATCATTTCCACTGAACCCTCTCATCGTATCATTAGATGGAGAACCTGTGAGGTAATCATTTCCTCCTGTTCCATTATATGTTGGCATATTTCGTTACTCCTTTTCCACAAGATAAAAGCTTAATGACAAGTAACAGTCAACATCCTAGAGCTTCTGATGATTCGCTCTCGCTTTGACCTGTTGCAGTTCAGTGTAACAGCAATTTTTAATAAAAAACACCCAAAAATGATAAAAATAATTGTATTTTTTCGGGGGGGGGTAGATTAGTTTAAGTTATCAAATAAAGCAAAGGTTAACATCAATATTTTTTGATTTTTTTGATCCAAATCTATCATTTTTATAAATCAACAAAACTTAGAATATCTACCGAGAATATCTACCGAAAGATAGAAGTGAACGTCCTGAATAATTCATGTAGGCTTGAAGATCATTAAATCTGAAAAACTCGTGAAATGTATAGACCTTTTGTTTGAACTCATCCCCTTTCGATCAAGGAATTAAGCAGCAAAGCACAGATAAAACCAAAATACAATCTTCGTGACTTTGTGTGTTTATGGTTTTTTATTCTCTCGGTTTTATTCAACCTCAAATTTTTTGGATTTCCGATAAAATTGAAAATCAATCCGGTCTGTGAATATTCAACGGATTGTACATTGACCAAAACAGATGAAAGCAACTCAACAAAAGGAAATATTTTGGACTTAAAAAGTATCCCTTCTCATTTTAGCACTGTTTTGGCTAACGTTCTCAAAGAATTTGAGTGCAGCTAAATTTTAGATTGTATCGAAAAAAAATATCTTCCGCAAGCCAAAATGAAATCTTAAAATGAATGTTAAGAATTTTGCCGATCTCTGACAAATTTTTGAAGATGAAATAAGATAAAGGATAGAGGCAAGTAGAGAAAACAAAAGAAGACTCTACCCGGTCGGCAATGCGTTAAACTAGACCGTGAAACCGCTCAGTTGTTTTTTTCACGCAAGTGGATCAGTAAACCATCCAAAACCTAAAGTTTGTAAACTTTCTAGATTTTGAATCTGGCGTTCATTATCAACACTTCAACAGAACTTTTATCTGAGGTAAAGATATGGTGAATCAAGTAACCAACATCGAAGAACTCGAAACCCTAATCGCCCGAGTCAAAGCAGCCCAACAACAGTATGCTTCCTACACC
>CAZNCM010000050.1:12679-23249 GCA_964571155.1 uncultured Lyngbya sp.
CAAGTAGACTACATTTTCAAAAAAGCGGCCTTAGCAGCCAACGCAGCCCGAATTCCCCTCGCAAAAATGGCAGTCGAAGAAACGGGAATGGGTATAGTTGAAGACAAAGTGATTAAAAACCATTTTGCCTCAGAAATTATCTACAACAAATACAAAGCCGAAAAAACCTGCGGTGTGATTGAAGAAGACAAATCTTTCGGTTTCCAACGCATCGCCGAACCCGTCGGAATTCTCGCCGGAATTGTCCCCACAACCAACCCCACTTCTACGGCAATTTTTAAAGCGTTAATTGCCCTAAAAACCCGCAACGGCATTATCTTTTCCCCCCACCCTCGCGCCCGCAATTGTACAAATGAAGCCGCCCGAATTGTGTTAAAAGCAGCGATAGAAGCGGGGGCGCCCGATGATATTATTGGTTGGATTGATGAACCGACAGTTCCCCTTTCTCAAGCGTTAATGCAGCATCCCGACATCAAGCTAATTTTAGCCACAGGCGGGCCGGGAATGGTGAAAGCGGCCTATTCTTCGGGTAATCCTTCTTTGGGGGTTGGCGCCGGAAATACTCCCGCATTAATTGATTCTTCTGCCCATATTAAAATGGCAGTTTCTTCAATTATTTTAAGTAAAACTTTCGACAACGGCATGATTTGCGCCAGCGAACAATCAGTTGTTGTTGTTGATGAGGTTTATGATGAAGTTCGAGCCGAATTTGAAGCCCGGGGTGCCTATTTCTTAACCCCCGAAGAACGGGAACGTTTGGGCAAGAAAATCATCGTTAACGGGCGCTTAAATGCGGAAATAGTCGGTCAACCCGTTGAAAAAATTGCCGGACTCGCAGATATTACCCTCCCCGAAAATACTCGGGTGATTATTGGCGAAGCAGAAGATATTAGTTCCAACGAACCTTTTGCCTTTGAAAAACTTTCCCCCGTGTTGGCAATGTATCGGGCAAAAGACTTTGAAGATGCGGTCGAAAAATCGGAAAAATTAGTTGAATTTGGCGGACGGGGACACACAGCCGCCCTCTACACGGCCCCCTCAAATACCGACCATATTAAGCGCTTTGAAGATGCCGTCGAAACCGCCCGAGTTTTGATTAATACGCCGTCTTCTCAAGGGGCAATTGGTGATATTTATAACTTCCGTCTTGACCCCTCTTTAACCCTTGGTTGCGGCAGTTGGGGCGGTAATTCGGTGAGTGAAAACGTCGAACCCCGTCACCTTTTAAACATTAAAACCGTCGCCGAACGTCGGGAAAATATGTTATGGTTCCGTGTTCCTCCGAAAGTTTATTTCAAATACGGGGCATTATCAACCGCCATTCGCGAATTAGCCGGAAAAAAACGCGCCTTTATTGTTACCGACAAACCGATTTATGAGTTGGGAATGACGGCAAACTTAGAGGAAGTTTTGGAAGAAATCGGGCTAAAATACGACATCTTTTATGATGTTGAACCCGACCCCTCTCTCGATACGGTACAACGGGGATTGGTGTTGATGAATACGTTTCAACCCGATGTAATTATCGCCATTGGTGGCGGTTCTCCGATGGATGCGGCGAAAATTATGTGGTTGATGTACGAACATCCAGACATCGAATTTGAAGGCTTGGCAATGCGGTTTATGGATATCCGCAAACGGGTTTATGACCTGCCACCTTTAGGGGAAAAAGCGACAATGGTTGCGATTCCGACAACATCAGGAACGGGTTCAGAAGTCACTCCATTTGCCGTTGTAACTGACCGTCGAAATGATATTAAATATCCGTTGGCGGACTATGCTTTGACCCCAAATATGGCGATTGTTGACCCGGAATTGGTGTTAAATATGCCGAAGGGATTAACATCATTTGGTGGAGTGGATGCTTTAACTCACGCCCTAGAATCTTATGTATCGGTATTGGCTTCTGAATATACCAATGGTTTGGCATTAGAAGCAATTCGGTTAATCTTTAAATATTTACCGAGTTCCTATGAAAATGGGGCAAAAGATCCGAAAGCGCGAGAAAAAATGCACTATGCGTCTACAATGGCGGGGATGGCATTTGCAAACGGTTTCTTAGGGATTTGTCACTCGATGGCGCACCAATTAGGGGCGATGTTCCACGTACCGCACGGGTTAGCAAATGCGCTGATGATTTGTCATGTGATTCGCTACAATGCGACCGATGCTCCGTTTAAACAAGCGACGTTCTCGCAGTACAAATATCCCAATGCTAAATGGCGTTATTCTCGGATTGCTGACTATTTGAATTTGGGCGGCGAAACGGAAGCAGAAAAGGTTGATCGCTTGATTTTGGCAATCGAAGATTTGAAGCGTCAAGTCGGAATTCCAAGCGGAATTAAAGACGTAATCAAAGAAAGTGAAGCGGAATTTTTAGCGAAAATTGATGAATTAGCAGACCGCGCTTTTGACGACCAATGTACGGGTGCAAATCCCCGTTATCCTCTGATTAAAGACCTAAAGCAATTGTATCTTGATGCTTATTATGGTCATCCGTTAGTTGAAGTTCAACAAAATGGTAAAACGGCTGTTGAAAAAGAGCCGGAAGTTGTGGCGACTAACTAATAGTTAGATTTCAATTTTGACCTCACCCTCCTAACCTCCCTGTCCTACGAGGAGATAGAGGAACTAAAACGAAGACTAAGCTAGGTTTCAAAGTCTCTCGTCATCCCTCTATAATATTTCCTGACACCCCTTTCCTTCTAGGAGAGGGGTTGGGGGTGAGGTTAAAATCTTAATGTCTGTCGCATAAAATGACTGATCAAATCAACAAGAATCGTCAGAGAAATAAACACAATTAAGGTGGCAAAAACACTGTTATAATCAAAACTACTCAGTTGTTCGGTGAGTAACCGACCCAACCCACCCGCACCCACTAAACCCACAATTACAGTCGCCCGAATACACACTTCCCAACGATAGAGAATATAGGCGATAAACCGAGGGAGACTCAAGGGTAAAACACCATATAAAAACACTTGAGGACGACTAGCACCCAACCCAGAAAGCGATCGCAAAGGACGGGGATCTAAATTTTCGGTAACTTCCGCCATTAACCGTCCTAAAATCCCCAAATTATGCAACCCTAAAGCAATGGCACCGGGTAAAATTCCGGGAAATAAAATAAACAGAAAAATTAACGCCCAAATGGGTTCGGGAACGGCTCTAAAAAAGAGTAAAATCAACCGACTCAAGCCCCAAATTAGGGTTACGAAGTTAAAAAAATTAGGATTTTGAGTTGGATTAAAATCGAAGATTCCACCGGGTAATAAGAAGTTATTAGATGCCGGAAATGATAGAAAAATTCCGCCTAAACCTGCTATAATTATCGCTAAAATAGATAGGGCGAGGGTTTGTTGGGATAAGGTAAAGAGTTGTTGGAGTTGACTAAAATCCGGGGGAAACGCCTCTTGTACAATTGAAATGAATAATTCCCAAGTTCGAGGCGAGTAAAGTTTAGAAAAATCGGCGTTAATCTCCCAAAAGGAAAAGAGAATTAAAATTAGGGTAAAATAAGCAGATAGGGTAACAAAAGACGGAAAATGAGAGGTTTTAATTTCTAGGTTTTCTGTGGGTTCATTGGAAATTATATCGTTTTTTAACTCTAAAATATTAATATCTAAACGAGAGGGCGCACCCAAACGATGACGTAGAGTTGAACTCCAAAGATCGGTTAATCCGGTTAAGATTACTAATGCAATTAATAGCGTCCAAACTTGATGGTAACGCAAGGATTGAAGGCTGAGTAAGATTTGATAACCTAATCCTCCCGCCCCGATAATTCCTAACAGGGTCGCCGAACGGATAGAACATTCAAATCGATAAAAGGTGTATGATAAAAGGTTGAGAAAGGCTTGGGGAAATAGGGTATAAAGAAAGGCGTTGATCGGAGAAACACCACTACTTAAAAGGGCGGTTAAAGCTTGGCGTGGCGTTTCATCTAATATCTCTGAAAAAACTTTGGCGGTGATGGTACCAAATGGAATGGCGATCGCAAAAATAGCAACCAGGGGATCGAGTCCAAAGATATTAACAAAAAATAAGCCCCAAATGGCTTCGTGAATGGAACGAGGAATGGCTAAAAGCCATCGTATAAATAACCAAGGGGTTCCAAAAAGTTGAGGAGAAAGCGATCGCCACCAAATTTCTGAGGAAAATAAACCGCCAATTAAACCAATTAAAATGCTGAAAACGGTTCCACAAACCGCAAAGCTTAAGGTTTTTAAACTGGCTTCTAGGGTAAGTTGAATAAATTCTCGGCTAAGTTCAGGAGAAAAAGCAGCACTGAGGAATTGTTGAACTAAGCTAAAACCGCCTAAATTGACGAATTCTTGTTGAAAAAATTCCGCAGTTTGTAATGACAAAATTAAAGATATAATTGTAACAATTAGCCAAAAGGTTTTCCAGTTTAGGAAAGATGGGCGTTTTATTTTAGTCGTTGAATTCATTTTATATTTTGCGTCAATTAATAAATTTTATGATAAAATAAAGTGTGTTTAAAATTAAGTTTTATATAATTGATCGATTAAAGAGTCTGTTAAGGTGTCTGCCGGAAGATCAAAGAAAATTTTTCCCGATTTTAAACCAATAATCCGCTGATAATGACTGCGAGCAAATTCAATGGCGTGTAGACTGGTAACGAGGGTTTTTTGGTTTTCTTGACTGAGTTGATGCAGTAAATCTATAATTTCAAAGGAACGTTGAGGATCGAGGCTAGAAATCGGTTCATCGGCTAAAATTGCGGTGGGATTTTGTACTAAAACTCTCGCGATCGCCACCCGTTGTTGTTGACCTCCAGAGAGGCGATCGGTGCGTTCAAAGAGTTTTTCGGGAATTCCGACCTGTTGAAGTGCTTGGGTTGCGGTTTGAATTTCTAAGGGATAAATCAGGGAAAGAGCGGCTTGGAAAAATGACCAACGCCCTAAATGACCCGCGTTAATATTATGAATGACTCGCAGATTATCAACGAGATTAAATTGTTGGTAAATGGTGCCGATTTGTTGTTGAATTTGACGGCGTAATTTGGGTCGCAGAGTTTGAAAATTACGACCGAGTATCCAAATTTCCCCTTGACTCGGAATAATGGTACCGTTTAGTAAACTCAGCAGGGTACTTTTTCCCGCACCGGAAGATCCGACTAATGCGACTTGTTCCCCTGCTTTAATTTTGAGGTTAATATCGGTTAAAGACTGAATTTTTTTAAAGCGGTGAGAGACATTTTTTAGTTCAAAAATTGGAACATTTTGCATCAGAAAAATAGGAAACTGAATTTAAAAACTGAAATCAATTTTCACCGTTTTTCCAGTTTCTTGATTATACAGTGTGAGTTCCATAACCCCATTAAATCGTTCGGCTCTTTCCACAACCCAAGCGGTCTGAACCAGAGCATTAACTTGGTCTGGATTGGGCATAATCACTTCCGTACCTGACTGAGCTTTTAAGATAATCAATGTTCCCAAATTGGTAGACAATTGAAACCCTATTCTTTCAGTGTCAATAGCCGAGCGCGAATAGTTACAATTAAACAGTTGAAAGCTGTAATCATCAGTCCCAGATTCATCAATTTGGCAGGATACAGCCGATGATTGTGCAATTAATGGAGTGACTAATTCAGTCCCCAGAAAAAAGAACAACGACAGAAATATAAATTTGAGCATCGTATTGATCCAAAGATTGAAAGTAGATTTTTAATCCATTGATCCCTCGCTTTTTCTAAATTATTTAGAAGCAAAAAGTTTATCCTAAATTCTATTTGATCAAAACGCCGTGCAAATTATTACTTAATTTTACCAATTTCTCGCCCTACTTCTTCAATTTGAGTATAGTTTGAGTTTTGAGTTGTAATAAACTGACCTGCACTAAACAAATCTAGGATTTCCTTTTCCTCTGGCACATTGGGATCAAGACTAATAAAAGCCTCTTGTACCTTTTGAATGAAGTCTGCGCCGTATTGTTCCTTAACTTGGGGATGAATTACCCAATGGTAATCATAATAGGCAGGCGTACGCCAAATCACCTCTACCCGATCTAAGTTTATCGCATTTTCTTCAACTCGTTTTTCCCAGACCTTTTCATTGACTGCACCCACTTGATACGTTCCAGCTTCGACCAGTTTAATGGTTTTATCGTGATCGCCAGAAAAACCCGGTTCACCTTGAAAATTTACTCCCGCTTTTTTGAGGAAATATTGGGGCATTAATCGCCCGGAAGTTGAAGATTCACTCCCGAAAGTAAAAGTTTTTTCCTTGAGTTTTTGCAGTTCAAAACTATCATTTAAAGGAGTCAATTCACTGGATTTATTGGCAATGAATAAACTATGAAACTGTTGATCAATGTCTCGTTGGGCGATGGCTTCTGCTCCCGGAACTTGTAGACGGGCTTGAACTCCCGTTAAACCGCCAAACCAAACTAATTCTAAGTCCCCAACTTTAAAAGCAGTTACTGCTGCGACATAATCTGTGACGGGTTTATATTCCACAGGAACGTCTAGTTTTTCTTCTAAATAAATCGCGAGTTTTTCATACTTTCGCTGTAATTCTTCGGGATCTTGGTCAGGAATTGCACCAATCAATAACGGTTCTTCCATTTTCTGTGTTGAAGTTTGAGAAGAACAAGTTGCTAAAGGCAGAATTAAGACAACAATTCCTAGAATCAAAAGTTTTTTGAACATCAGTGAATCAGGTAGAGTTATGCAACCCCTGTTAAAATTATTTTATTATACTCAAAATTTCATAAATGATCAACTGAGACTCTAACTTTCTGGCTTTCTAAAAATCATCAAATGTTGTTGAGGTAAAATATCGCTTGTTTCTTGCCAAACTAAACCCACCGCTTGCATTTCTTTTGTCACTTGCTTTTCGCTCATTTTGTGTAAGCCTTTGATCATAATCATAGGGTTTTCTTTACGATATTCTACCAAAACAACCCGTCCGCCAGGTTTGAGAGCTTGAACAATTCCCTGCATCATTTCTCGGGGATATTCAAACTCGTGATAAGCATCAACCATTAAAGCAATATCAACCGTAGATTCCGGTAAATTTGGGTTGTCGATCTCCCCTAAAATTGTTTCAATATTGGTAATATTTTCTTGGTCTATCACAAAATTCATTAACTCTAACATTTCTGGTTGAACATCAACCGACAAGACCTTACCTTCGGGAACTAACGGACTAATTCTAAAGGTAAAATAACCCGTACCTGCACCCAGATCAGCTACAATATCAGTCGGTTTTAAGTAATCGCTTTTTCAGGTGCTTCTGAGGTCATGCGACTCGGACGTTCTAACCAAGCCGCCCCCTCATGTCCCATAACTTTAGCAATTTCTCGACCCATATAAAACTTACCAATTCCATCGGGACTATGAACAGATCGTTCCTGATAAACGTCATCAGAATGCGTAACAGAAACAGATTCCAATACAGTACAAGCGTTGAGTCCAATGGCGAACAGAACCGAGAGGAAAATGAGCGTGACTCGATGAAAAGGTCGATTTAAAATTTGCATGATAATGAGTAACTCAATTGAGGTAATCTTAACTTATTGTATAAGAGGATAAGGATTAATGCGTCAAGAACATAATAAACTCGTGCGTGATCTCATTCCCGAAATTATTCGCCAAGCCGGTCATCAGTGCGATACCATTATCCTTTCTGAAAGCGAATATCGTCAAGCATTGCGGGATAAACTGCTAGAAGAAGCCCAAGAAGCAGCCACCGCAAACGGTAAGGATTTAATTGAGGAGTTGGCGGATTTATTGGATGTAATTGATGCTTTGATGGAAAGTCATAATATTACTCAAGAATCGATTTTATTAACTCGGGATCAAAAACGAGCGGAAAAGGGAGGATTCACTCATAAAGTAAAATTATTATGGACTGAGTAACGGTTATATTCAATCACTAAAATTGAGGTAAATGATGTTTTCAGACATCCAAAATCATTGGACAAAAGACTGTATTCTCGAACTTGCTCAACGTAATTTAGTGAGTGGTTATCCCGATGGTACTTTTCGCCCTAAAAAAGACATTACTCGCGCCGAATTTGCCGTTTTGATGTGTAATATTTTTCCAGAGGCACCGATCAGACGTCAACCGATTAAATTTAAAGATGTTGCTGAAAAATATTGGGCTTATAACGCTATTAAAACCGCTTCTGAAAAGGCATTTTTTGCGGGATACCCAGACGGAACCTTTCGACCCACACAGAACATTACCCGAGTTCAAGCGATTGTTGTTTTAGGTGCTTATTTGCAATATGTTTCTTTCTCGAATGTTGAGAAAATGCTGGATAAAATTTTTATTGATTCGGCTTTAATTCCCAACTACGCAACAGCCTATGTCGCCGAAGCCATTCGAGCCGCAATTATTGTAAATTATCCTGAGATTAAAGAATTTAGACCGAATGAAAACGCGACCCGAGGAGAAGTTTCTGCATTACTTTGTCGGGTTTTAAATTTGGGCGGAGTTCCCCTTGAATCTATTGTTGGTTTGGATATCAAACCAATGGAAATTCGCCCCTTACCGGGTCAACTTGATACTCTCCCCACATTTAACAGCAATAGCCCCGAACTGTTCCTCACCGAAGGCATTTTACTGTCCACATTTCCCCCGAATAACAAACAAGTTTCGGAGGCTCATCTTAACTTTGCTTTTAATGGAAGATTTGATATTTTTTCTCATCATATTACCCGGGCAGAAACCAAGTCAGAAACCCATCCTTTCTATCAAGGAATTATTCTGTACAATCCAACCGATAATCCCATTCAAGTTAAAATCTTAGCGGCTGCGAGTTATCTCAGTACACCCGATGCGCCCTATATTAACTTACCTGAACAGCGAGAAAATCTCCAAGGAACGGTTTATTCTGGGCCGGGAAGTCGCACAATGAATGAGGTTCTACGCGGCGGTAAACAGGATATCTTTCCTGAAGAATTAATCCTGGAACCCGGACAGTATAAAATGCTGATGAATTTACCGATTCCTGTTCCCGGTTTTCCCGCTTCAAATGGTCGTTCAACGATGATGCGTTTATCTACAACAGGTCGGGTTTATGTGGCAGATTTAGTCCAAAAAGCCGCTTTAAATTCCGATAAAACCTATCGTCCTCCAACGTTATCGGAATGGATTCAACTATTAAATAATAAAGGACTTGCTGAACCGCGTGATGCCACTCCCACTCCCCTCGAACCCGAAGTAACTTTACCCATTGTTTTTAGTCGAGTTGCGGGTGTCTCTCAAGGTACGCAATGGCAAGCTGAAATTAGCGATAATTCCGAATCAAATCTTCTCAGTATTCCTCAACCCGGACAAGCTTTTTCTTATGTTATTGGAACCCTTCATAAAATTACACTCGGCACCCAACAAATTCAAAGCGCTAAAATGTTAGTTCGGTATCCTGATACAGCTTATTTTGCTCATGCAAATTATGGAATTGAGTACAAAATAGGTTTCACGTTATATAATGAGTTTAGTCAATATCAAACGGTTCAGATTATCTTTTCCTCTCCTTTAAAAAATGATGAAGCTGATCGCTTTCAAAATCAGTTACTCTTTCTGAAATATCCCTCAGACTCTACTTTTTTTCGGGGAACCGTTAAAGTTAGCTATGATAATCAAGTAGGCGATTCTCAAACTCGCTATATTCATCTGACACAACGACGCGGACAACTCGGTCAACCCCTGGTAACTTTCTCCATGTCCGCGAACTCCCGTCAACGGGTTGAGATTAATTTTCTCTATCCACCCGACTCAACACCTCCCCAAGTTATTACTATTCAAAATGAGCCGATCTAAACCCCATTTAGCATTAACACTTGGCGATCCGGCCGGAATTGGCCCGGAAGTTATTTTAAAAGCTTTAGCCGATAAAACTTTAACTTCCGAATGTGAGATTACCTTAATCGGTCATCGCCAAATTTTACAACAAACCTATGAAAATTTACGCCCTATTTCTTCAGATTTAGCTCATCCCGATGATTTTAATCTATTAGAAATAGAAGCCAATGAACACCTCAAAAAAATAACACCGGGAAGCGGAAATCTTGCCAGTGGTGCGGCGAGTTTTGCTTATTTAGAAACAGCAATTACCCAAACCTTAGCCGGAAAATTTCACGCCATTGTTACCGCACCCATCGCTAAAACCCACTGGAAAGCCGCAGGACATCACTATCCAGGTCAAACTGAATTACTCGCTGAAAAAGCAGGAATTAAGCGGTTTGGGATGTTATTTGTCGCCAAATCTCCTCAAACCAATTGGACTCTCCGCACCCTTTTAGCCACGACTCACATTCCTTTATCTGAAGTTCCGACAACTTTAACGCCCGAACTTCTCAGCTTAAAATTAGACTTGCTGATTGAATGTTTAGCCCAAGATTTTGGGATAAAAAATCCTAAAATTGCCGTTGCGGGTTTAAACCCTCATAGCGGGGAAAATGGACAGTTGGGAACGGAAGAAAAAGACTGGATTATTGACTGGATTAAACAGCAAACTGTTCGCTATCCCCAACTTCAATTAGACGGCCCAATTCCTCCCGATACGCTGTGGGTAAAACCGGGTCAAGCTTGGTACA
>CAZNCM010000050.1:23290-23547 GCA_964571155.1 uncultured Lyngbya sp.
GCGCTTTACCACGATCAAGGTTTAATTCCGGTTAAATTAATGGCATTTGATCGGGCGGTTAATACAACCATTGGTTTACCTTTTATTCGCACGTCTCCCGATCACGGTACGGCTTTTGATATCGTCGGAAAAGGAATAGCGGATGCTTCGAGTATGAAAGCGGCGTTGCAATTTGCGACCGAATTAGCGAATCAAAGATTAAATAATATTAGCAGTTAGTTTCACAATTTCCCCTTGATAATTACCCAGGATTTATG
>CAZNCM010000051.1:0-517 GCA_964571155.1 uncultured Lyngbya sp.
TTATGGCCCGATATCAACACGATTTTAACTCCTCACAGTTTAGGTTTAGACTAGGAATGATTGTTATTTTCCTTGTCTCATTAGGGTTGCGATTTTGGGGATTAGGTCGATTTAATCTATTAGTTTTTGATGAAGTTTATTACGCTGAATTTGCAAACAATTATTTGACACAAACTCCTTTTTTCAACGCTCATCCGCCTTTAAGTCAATATATGATCGCGATGGGAATTTGGATCGGTTCTCGTTTACCCTTTGGTCAAGATACGGTTAATAATTTGGCAGGTTCAACCCTTTCAACTTGGAGTTATCGTTGGATGAATGCTTTAACGGGTGCATTTATTCCCATGATTTCTGGGGCAATCATTTATCAACTCACTTCCCGTCGAACTTATACTTTACTCGCAACGTTGTTAATTGCCACCGATGGTTTTTTCTTAGTTGAGTCTCGCTACGCACTCAATAATATTTATATTGTCATTTTTGGCTTAATTGCTCAACTCCTATTTATACTCTCATT
>CAZNCM010000051.1:537-870 GCA_964571155.1 uncultured Lyngbya sp.
ATCAGTTCAGGAATCTGCTTCGGTGCCAGTGTAGCGGTGAAATGGAATGGTTTAGGATTTATTTTAGGAATTGTTTTACTATTAATCATTGCTTGGATCATTCAATTTTCACAACCTTCTACTGAAAATCGACCCACTCGTGTATTTCCTCAATCTCCCCTCGAAAATTTAACCCAGTTATCAATCCTACAATTGGCTTTAAGTTTAGGTGTAATTCCCATTTTATTTTACTTGATCGCTTGGATTCCTCACCTCCAAATTAGCCCTAAACCGGGACTCTGGGAACTGCAAACCACAATTCTCAACTACCACAAAACTTTAGGAAATGGGCCA
>CAZNCM010000051.1:880-1620 GCA_964571155.1 uncultured Lyngbya sp.
TGCGGCTTGGTATACTTGGCCGTTAATGCTGCGTCCACTCGCTTATTTTTATCAAAGAATTGACGACCCAACCGATCTCGATCCGACTGTTCCTCCCCCAAATTTTACACCGGTGATTTATGATGTTCATGCAATGGGAAATCCTCCCTTGTGGTGGTTTTCTGTGGGGGCAATTCTTTTCACAATTTGGGTGTTATGGGAACGGATCATCACTTGGGTTAAAATAAAGAAGAACCCATCTATTTTATCTGCAACTTCAGTTTATATTTCTACCCATTTTCTCCCCAAAGTGGAGTTCTGGCTATTACTCTATCTGATCGTTAATTGGTTAGCAAATTGGACACCTTGGATGACTGTCACCCGTTGCGTTTTTCTCTATCATTATATGAGTGCATTTGTGTTTGCTGGACTCATACTTGCTTGGTGGATTGATCGCTGGTTGCAGAGTAATCTCTTTCACTTACGCTTGATTGGGGCAACAATACTCGGTTTAATTTTACTCGGTTTTGTCTTTTGGATGCCCATTTTTTTGGGTCTTCCCCTCTCTCCTGAACAATGGAAAATCAGAATGTGGTTTTCAAGCTGGATTTAGGGAAAATGAGACTTTTCTCATATTTTTCGAGAGTTGCTGATCGAAGATTAAAACAGCTAAAATGGACAAGTAGCGGAAAACCGAACCTCCTCAAGACTTCAGCAAAATTTTAATATTTCCGGAATAAAACTTAAATGACTTGAAGGAG
>CAZNCM010000051.1:1630-20939 GCA_964571155.1 uncultured Lyngbya sp.
CCCCGTTTATCACGGCAAACTTAATAATTGCAGGTGATAATACTAAATTAAGAGAAAGATCAAGTTAGAAGCGAGGATACAACGATCATGGAAGACAACACCAACAAAAAATTGACCTCTAAATCTGAAGATAACTTAAAAGAGGAAACCAAAGAAATCAATGCACTGGCAAAAGCATTTATGGTCAGCCTAACCTGGTCAATGGCGGGTTTAACAACAACCAATAAGTCTCCTCAATCTAAGGAAAATACACCCCAAGAAAACAAGTAGATTAATTGCCTCAAATTGAATCAGGTTAACTGACCATACTGTTGACTGTTTCAATCGTTTGTGTCTGTTGTTGAGTCAGTAGCTGTGCGATCGCTAAACTAATCGGTTGATGAGTTTCTTGCTGATAAAAAGTATAACCAGGTGACGGATTAACCTCAAAACAATACCATTCACCATCTACAGTTTGCCGTAAGTCAATACCCGCTAGAGGAAGTTCCAGGGTGGCAGCGAGTTGTCGGCATCGTTGTTCAATTTCTAGCGGTAAAACATCACTTTTTAATTGAGGATAATCCGTTGTATCACCCGGATAGCGATAATCATCCGCCATTGATGCGATCGCACAAGCAAAAACCGCCTCACCCACGACATGAACCCGATAATCTTGTCCGGGAATATATTGTTGAAATTGAGTCGGACACCAAGCAACATTTCCCAGACGTTTGTGATGTTCTGGACTCAAACGAGAAACTTTACTCCGAGTCGAACTAATCGACTTATAAATAACATTTCCATGCTGTTTCCAAAACGCATAAACCGCATCCGGATCGGTAGTAATTAAAGTATCAGGGACGAGAAAACCTGCTTGACGAATCTTTTGTAATTGGTAGGGTTTAGAATTATTAGAAGCCATTGCACTGGGACGGTTTAAAACCAATGCCGAGGTCATTTCTACCCAAGAAAGTAACGCATCGTCAACGGCTGCGGCGTGTTGCCAAATTCTACTGTTAGAACCTGCTTTTGCCACCCTCGGAAGACGGCGAGACTCGTAGGGACGCAAATAGACACCTGTAACTTGATTGAGATCAATTTTGAAGTTAGGTGTACAAATTTTACCTGCAATTGTGCTTCCGACAGAGAGGGAAATTTCAATCTCTGAAATCTCCCGTTGGTCTAAAAAAACCGTTGGAAAACCCAGATAATTCAACTCTTGATAAACTGTATATAAAGGTGAATCTCCAGGTAATCCCCACAGTAGAGTTAACATAAATTACATCTCGCTAAAGTATTCTAAAATGGCAGTTGTAATCTCCGAAGATTTGAGATCTGGCCATAAATCTGCACTGATAAAATGGGCATCCGCTTCCGGGTGATTATAGTGAACAACTAACAACTCGACCCCTGCAAATTCAGCAAGTTTTTTCGCTTGAGTTCCTAAAATTGGATCGACTTCACCAATATAGCGATCGCCAATTACTGTTACACTCACTCGCTCTGAAGGAATTTTTACAGGTTGAGGTTCGGCTTTTAAGCTAATAGATTGATGGTGAGTTTCTACAGATATTCCCACTTGAGAAGCTGCATAAATCCACTGTTGAGGTCGCCAATTTGTTCCCATTAAGCAAATCGGTGTTGGTTTGTTCAGAATTGGACAGGAAATATCGCTCAACCAAGACCCTAAAAATGCGGTCATTTCAGCCGCAACATAAGGGCGATCTTTCTCAACAATACTCAGAAGTTCTTGTTCAAATACACAGGGTAAACGAGTTAAAACCCCGCTAATTTTTTCAACCGAAATTACTTCATCTTTGATCAGTGCTGTTGAGTCTTGAAGGTTTCCGAGATAGTGACGCCAACCCACTTTTGATAAATCATCAGGGGTGAGCAACGTCACATCTCCATCCGTCCAATTTTCCACCCAGAAGCGAGCAGCCTCATCGTAACAACTGGCTAATACAATAAGCACTACTCGCCTCCTTTTTATACTTCGTTTAGGGCTTGATCTCCAACAGTCGGACGTTCATCCTGGGAGATAAAAGCTTCCCCATTTTGTTCGAGACGTTGTTGAATATTATCGATGGTTTGAGCCATTAAACCCAGTGTTTCTTGAATTTCGGGATTGGGAATGGTAATATTATCAGGATTGGGTTTGTTCAGGTCTGGAATTTCCCGAACTTTGATGTCTGGAATTTCTTTGATTTCAGGTTTAATTTCTTTGAAACCTTTATGTGTGCTAGTGAGTTCAAACAAACTGCTTCCGGTTGCGGTCGGAAGGCTATAAACCAGTTGATCAAACTCAGACAAATTCATCACACCTTTGTTCACAAAGGTACCGCGATGTTCAGGCGTAATTAAGACATTGAAACGTTGGAAATTGCCAAAGCGTCCTTGTAAAAAGATTTCTACATAACCCCGAACTTCTAATTGATCCTGATCAGGATTGAGTTTAGTGATGTCGGGTTGTAAAATAACTAAAGCGGTATCGTGAGCGGGAATTGAAAGATCATAGTTGAATTTCCGGGGATCGGAAGTGGGAACTAAGTCACCAAAAACATTATTACCAACAACATCTCGAATGGTGATTGTATCATCTAAATTTAGATTAGGCGTTGTTGCAGAAAACCGCAGTCTCAGGCGTAAAGGGGTATTATTGGGATTAGCAATGGTGAGGAAATAACCTTGCAAAACAGTACGGGCTGAACCGGGAACATTACCCTCAACCGGAGTGATGGGTTTTAACAACAACTCAAATGTTGAAACGAGCATATAATTCCTTAAAACTTTGTGTTAGATGAGCTAGTTCAAGATATTTTTGTCTGTTCGTTGAAATTGAACAGGGGTAATATCTCGTTCTTGTTTCCAACTTTAACGAGTTTGTATAGGGATTGAAAAGTCGCTGTTTTAGGTGTCACCAATTTGAGTTACTCCGTTTGAGGGATATGAAACTTTCCGGAAAGGTCATACTAAACACTGTAAAATATCTTGGGCTTTTAATCAACCTCCTCATGTGTGTATCGAGTTGTTTTTTCCGATCACTACTCCCCAAAAATGGGTTTTAAATGTAACTTCATCAACCTGAACTTGCATTTTTTTTGCCCAAGTATAAACCTCAAACTGAACAGAGTTTTTAGATTGAACGACAATATTACCTAAAATTGATACCCAATGACTCGGATAAGGAATGCGTGGCGGTTGATTTCTGAGTAACCCTCCGTCGTTAATCAAAGCTAAAGCAACACCCCCTAGATTTAACGCCTCAGAAACATCTTGCATGGCTTCCAAATCTCCAAATAGATAAGTATTTTTATATTGAATTTTTTGATATCCTAAAATCTCTTTAACCCATTCGGCAATTTCCCAGGATTTCGTCATTCCACCCACATTACGAACAATATCCGATGAATTCGGATGAATGGGAACCATTAAATTTGCAGACTCTCTTAAGGTTGATAAGATCATCCAGTCAACTTGTGGCATTCTATAATTTCCTTGGCCGTTTCGCAAATTCTCAGATGCAGAAATCCAAGTTCCACTCTGAGTATGAAATCCGCCAATTTGAAATAGATTTCTACAAATTTTTACATAAGATAAAGGATCACGACGAATCAGTTCAAAAATAATCACCGCCGGCCCACAAAAGGGTTGACTTCCTTGGTTTAATGTGAAAGGATCTTGAAGACGCGATCGCAATTGTGCAATCAGTTGATTTTTATCCAGCCCTCGCCAAACACCAGGAACTTTCGACTGTTCAAAAGCATTAATTTCTGCTAAAGCTTGGCGAACTTGATCAGAATTGGGGAGTTGTGAAACCATCATTAAAAAAGCCAATAAAATCTATTTACTGGCTACTATGACATTGAATCAGTTTTTTTCTCTATTATTAGAGGACAGAAAATAAACTGGTAGAGTCTCAGAATAAGTTCTTGCTGATTAACAGTCATTGTGCTACTTTATTCTCATCCATCTGAATGAAAGAGCTAAAGAAATGGTCGCATCTAAACAGCCCAACGGTCTTCAGACTCTATCCTTGTCTCAAAAGCTTCAGTGGATTCTTAATCCGTTAGAATTTTTAGAAGCCTGTAGCCATCAGTATGGTGATATTTTTACACTTCCAATTAATCCAGGAAGCCCTCCAACTGTAGTTATTAGTAATCCGGTTGGAATTCAAGAAATTTTTACGGCTAATTTCAAACAGCTAGATTCAGGTAAAGAAGCTGGGATTAAACTTCCCTTATTAGGAGAACATTCACTGATTTCCCTTGGGGGCGATCGCCATCAGCGACAGCGAAAACTATTAATGCCTCCCTTTCACGGAGAAAGAATGCGTACTTATGGGGAACTCATCCAGGAAATCACTGAACAAGTGACAAGCCAATGGAAGATGGATGAAACTTTCTCAATCCGTTCCTCTATGCAGGCTATTTCTTTTGAGGTGATTATAAAAGCTGTATTTGGTCTAGAAGAAGGTTCGCGTTACGAGCAACTTAAAGAAGTATTGATAGAGTGGCTTAATCCTAAAAGACCTTTATTGCAAACTCTGATGCTGATGTTTCCAATATCACAAAAGGATTTAGGATCTTGGAGTCCTTGGGGGCGTTTTCTTCTTCTACGCCAGCAAATGGATGAACTTATCTACGCGGAAATCAGGGAACGTCGGTCAAATTTTGATCCGTCTCGCACTGATATTCTTTCGTTGATGATGGCGGCTCGCGATGAAAATGGCGATCCGATGACAGATGTGGAATTACGTGATGAATTAATGACTCTTTTAGTCGCAGGCCATGAAACGACTGCAACATCTTTAGCTTGGGGATTTTATTGGATTCATTCCTATCCCCAAGTACAAGAGAAACTTCTGCAAGAGTTGGATGGTTTAGATGATACTCTCGATCCAAGTAATATTTTAAAATTACCTTATTTAAATGCTGTCTGCAAAGAAACGTTGCGTATTTATCCAGTAGCAATGTTTGCTTTTCCGCGAGTAGTTAAATCACCGTTACAAATTGAAAACTACCAATTTGAACCGGGTACAATACTCTCCTCCTGTATCTATCTAACCCATCATCGGGAGGATCTATATCCCAAACCAAAGCAGTTCAAGCCAGAGCGTTTTCTCGAACGTCAATTTTCTCCTTATGAGTATTTACCCTTTGGTGGTGGAAACCGTCGCTGTCTTGGTTATGCTTTTGCTGAATTTGAGATGAAACTGGTTCTGGCGAATGTACTCTCTCGTTGGCAATTAGTATTAGCAGATAGTAAGCCCGTAAAGCCTATACGGAAAGGCATTTTGATCGCACCAAAAGATGGCGTAAAAATGATAACTAGAGGTAAGCGTCCTCAAGATAAGCAAGTTCTTCAAACTTCTTCTAGTTAAGTCGGGTTGAAATAATTAAAACTTACAAATTATATCCGTGATAAGCAAAATAAGCTTGTAGTTGCTGACCGATTTGTTTGTATTTTCTTTCTACCTCTGGTAATAACTTAATCGGGCGAGGCTTAATTAATTTTTGGTATTCTAAAGTCAATCTCGCTTCCAAGCCTAAAAATTGTAAAATCTTTTGAATTGTAGCTTCCGGAACTTCACACAAATCTTCATGCCTGATACAAAGGTAATTGGTGTTGGGCAATAAATCAATATTCTCTAAGAAGTAGGTCGTTGATTTAATAGACTGTTTGGTAACTCGGCTCAACCCCAAGTCAAAGTAACTTGAATACAAAAGCTGGTATAAATAGCGCTTCACAGGATTTTTGAAGATCTGCGTGTACCATTGAGCAATTAGAGCAGTATAGGCATTCCAAGAAGAAAGCAAGGTGCGTGCAGCATTTAATTTAGAATTAATTACATGAATTGGATGGCGATGAATAAAAATGAATTTAGCATTGGGAACCACACTCTTGACATACATAAACTGAGGAAAATCCCAAGGATTTTTCAGCAACAGAGGTTTATCCGGATCTGATGTGAATTGGATCTTGCGGCACAACTGTTGAAATATCGGAAGATTTTTAGGAGTAATGCAAGACTCATCTCCAACAACATTCTTGAGAATAAACCCATACTCTTCCGGTAAATCTGGAGTCGCCATTACCCGATCAATCCTGCGATCGCTTATTCCCAAGGATTTAAAAAGTTCCTCCAGTTCTCCAATAGCCTGATTCTTCGTTTGATTAATATGATTAGATAAAATATCATCATATTTGATAATGTGATAAGCGCTGACAAAATTAAAGCATCCTGTCCCCACCAATGTTTTGTATAATAAAGTTGTCCCCGACCGATGATCTCCCATGATAAAGATCTGATTAAAATCCACCTCGGCCAGCAAATCTAGATAGGGTTTATCCAAAGTGAAAGTATTATTTGTAGAGTCCATATTTCCTCCTTAGCTGGTTGATTTCTTTAAGCTAAAACCGGCTTACCCGTAGAAACCGCCCGTTCAATAATATCGGCCGCCCGTTGAACGCCTCCGGCTCGTTTAATCGCTTCTTGTAGCCTCAAAGCATTCTGTTTGTATGAACTTTCCGTTAACACTTTCTCAACCGCCACCCGCAGTTTAGAAACATTTAACTTTTTCAACGGGACGGCCTCCCCCGCTCCCGTCCAAGCAATTCTTGCGGCGACTCCCGGCTGATCGTTTGCCACCGGAATCGCAACCATTGGAACTCCATTATGTAACGATTCCAAAGTCGTATTTAGACCGGCGTGAGTAATAGTTAAACTGGCTTTTTGCAACAGTTCTAACTGGGGTGCATACTCAACAACGAGGGGATTTCCGGGTAACTTGGGCAGAGACTCCGGCGACGCCGAACCCCCCAAAGAAATAACCAATTGAGCCTCTAATCCCTCGCAAGCGGAAGCAATAGTTTGAAAAACCTCAACCACGCGATTTTGCAACGTTCCCATAGAGGCATAAATGAGGGGTTGATCGGTTAATTTTTCCCAGGGAAAAGCAACGGGTTCTCGGCGACTCGAATAGTGATAGGGACCCGTAAAATGAAAGCACTCGGGCAATTCTTCTCGGGGAAATTCTAATTCGGCTGGCTGTTGGCTAATTTGAGCCAGTTGGGAATAACGCTGATTCGGATTAGATTGGGCGGGTAATTTCCACTCCTGGCGATAGTCATTAATTACCTTTGTGACAGGTTTTGTTACCCGTTTCAACACCTGATAACCCAATCGATTTCGCAGGCGACCCAACAGATTTGGATTGTAGTTCCAGTTTGTAGAAAAAGGGGGAACGCTCTCTTCTCGGTTGAGAACCACCGCACTGCAAATGGTAACAAAAGGAATGCCCAAAAAATCGGCAACGGCGCCTCCTTCCGGCGAAACTTGATCGACCAGCAAAGCCTCTACACCCGCTTCTTTCATTACCTTCGGAACATCCCGCAACACCACCTCTGCATTCTGTCTGACGAGGTTGACGGTATAACGCAAGGCTTCGCGACCGCTGAGTTTACCCAACTCCCCCAACGACTTGGCTACCGATCCTCGGGGAAATTCCGATTCTCCAACTGCTCTGAATTCCAATCCCGCCGCTATTACTTTGGCTTCTATATCCAACTTCCCAAATAAGGTAACACGATGACCCCGACGTTGAAGTTCTTGACCCAAGGGAAACATCGTATTTAGATGACCTGTGGAATTCGGGCAAATAATACCAAAATGAGTCATATCGTTTAATTGAATAACAATAAATCAGATATAAAATTTCTATAAATTACCTTTAAGAAAAGAATACAACAGATTATCCAATTCGTCAACTCTTCTAATGATCAATTAATCGATTCAGAAATCAAAAAAGATTTTCAGACACGGTTCCTGAACCCCAGCCATAACCAGTGCATTTTTATCAAACAAATTAGCGGAAGATATCCAACGAATGTAATAATTTTTTCTTCCTAAAAAATCTATTAATCTGCTCATTGTAAAAAACCTCCACCCCGAATTAGAGATGGAGATTTACCATAGAGTTTGTGAGTCCAAATCCTGAGAAAAATTATGCGGGTAAGATTATTTTTTTCCGCTGATTTGTTCCCAGAACGCTTGAAATTCTTGAGACAATTCTTGGCGGTTGGAAGCCCGCAACAAATACCGATAAATAAACCAAGCCGAATATCCCATACCAATCAACTCAAACGTTGGTGCGAGTAGAGGAATATCGTTAAGCGCATCGATCACCGCAAACAGAACTCTGAGGGACACAATTGCCGCTATAATCAGCAAAATAGTGATGATCGGTTTTTGGTATTCCTCAAAGAAACCGGAGACATAAGCTGGAAATTCAGCGAGAACTTCAACGACTTTGGCTTTGATTTCCTCAAACTGAGTTGTAGTTGTCTGTTCTTCGAGTGCAGCTTGCGTCAAGGGATCAGCAGGCGTCGTGTTGACATTGACAGAAGTTGGGGTTGTTGTGCTTTCTATTTTAGGATCGGGCATATTCGCCTCCTGAGATGACATCAAAACATCATGATAAACTAGCAGAATCATTCTCCTGCTAGCAGTAGAGACAAGAGTAGCAGTCTTTTAGCTGTCATTGCTACTTATTTTCGTTAATTGTAAACTTCTCAAATGGGACATCAGTATAATGACCTATTTACAAATCAAGATAGGGTCAATAATCTAACGGTAAGCCACAGCTTTCCAACACCGAGGAATCTTGCAGCAATTGTTCTGTGGGCATATCTACCCTAATTTTACCCTGTTGTAGCACCATTGCCCGTTGGGTGACTCTCCTCACCCAATTGAGATCGTGAGAAGCAATTAACAGCACTTGTACGGGTAACTCGGGTAAAATTTCAGCCAGATGACGACGCCACCACGGATCAAGCCCGTTGGTTGGTTCATCTAAAATCAAAATAGAAGGGTTCAAAGCCAATATTGCTGCTAACGATGCTAACCGTTTTTGTCCTCCGGAAAGTTCATGTACAGGACGGTTAGTTACATCTGCAAGTCCAAAGTCTGCTAAGAGTTCCTGGGCTTGTTCGGTGGCTTCTTCTGAGGAAACTCCGTAGTTACAAGGCCCAAAAATCACATCTTCTAAAATAGTGGGCATAAATAGCTGATCATTGGGGTCTTGAAAACCAAACCCAATTTGACGCCGCACTTCAAATAAATTTTTGGGTTCTAGAGAAATTCCTTGAATACAGATTTTACCAGAATTCGGTTGTTTTAAGCCGACTAAATTTTCCATTAGGGTACTTTTTCCGGTTCCGGTTTTCCCTAAAAGGGCGATTTGTTCCCCCGGTTTGAGTGTAAAGGAAATTTCCTGTAAAACGGGATTTTGATTGGGATAACTAAACACTAAATCTTCAACAAGAATTCCATTTTTATCAATCAACTCTGTTGAAGAATGATGAATTTGTTCGGGTGTTGTCTGGCTCAAAGCTCGATATTCCTCTTAATAAAATGATCGTCAATAACTTATAATAAAAACTCCAACCCAATCAGTGAAGCAGCTATTACTAATGTTATGATTAATGCGATCGCACTGTAACCATCTATAAAACGTTTGGATGGGGGAGATTTCATCGAAGTACCATAGCCCCGCAGTTGCATCGCCTTATAAATCTCCTGAGATTGTTGATAGCTACGAACCAGTAAACTCCCCGCTAAAGCTGCATAAACTTGTAAATTTCGCCAACTCAATTGAGTCGGTTTAAAGCCTCGTAGTCGGGTAGAACGTTGCATGGTATTGAGTTGATAAGCGAGTTCAAATAAATAGCGATAGGATAATAACATCATATCGGCTAAAATCGGAGATAAACCCAGCGATCGCATTGCTTTAATCAAGTTTAAAAAAGAACTTGTCCCAAACAGAACTAAACCCGTGATAAAAATCGCCAGAAACCGACAAACAATTAAGACAACGGCTAAAAGTCCCTCTTGTCGTAATGTAATAATTCCCCATTGCCAGATCACCGTTTCACCCGAAAAAAAAGGTAAGATGGCGACAACTGTAAATAGAAAAATCCCCGGATAGCGTAACCGAGTCAGTAAAAAAGAGAGCGGCAATCGTGACAAAAGATATAAAATAATAGTGAGGGTGGAGATCACTGGAAGTAAACGCAAATCCTCAACGGTGGCAAACGCAAACATTAAAGTCAATAATCCGATCAGTTTCAACTGCGGATTCCAACGATGAATTGGTGATTTGAGGTGTGCATACTCATCCAGTGCAAATCTCATGCTTTATCCTAACTGGGTAAAAGTTCGGGTTTAACCCGTTGTAGAAAACTAACCACCATCGCTGTAAAAATCCCCTCTATTCCCATTAATGGAATATGAGCTAACATTAACATTATAATCGCAGTTTGTTCAGTTTGAGCATCAAAATCTGAAGGAATATTTGTAATCGTGAGTCCAAAAAATAACAAAGCGGAAAGTCCTAACCCTATTGCTCCTGCAAAAAATGCGAAAAGATTGAGGGAAACATGGGGTTTAAGTCGGTGTCCAATGCTGTAACGGAATTGAAAAATTTGAGCCGCAATAATTGCCGGAACACCCATAATAACCGCATTAATTCCTAATGTTGTCAGCCCTCCATGTCCAAACATAACCGCTTGAAACAATAAACCAATTAAAATCGCTGGAAACGCATAACAGCCTAGCACAGCACCTAACAAACCATTGAGAACAAAATGAACACTCGCTGGAGGAATGGGAATATGAATACTAGAGGAGACAAAAAATGCAGCCGTTAATAGTGCAGCTTTTGGGACTCCATCAGTCGGATTTTTTTGTTTATTAATCTGTTTAAGAGAATACCACGTCGCTAAACCAGCGATCGCATATCCTCCAATACAGACTTGAGCCGGGAGAATTCCCTCTGAAATGTGCATGAGATTAAACTATCAATTTGTTTAGCACTCTAATTCTAATTTAGCTTTCTGACTCTTGTTGTCTCACTTTTGGAGGATCTTGAATTGATGAATTATTGAAGTTAAACTTAGAGAAAAATAAAGCTGTTCCCACACATCCCCAGAGAATTGATCCGATCATTATCCCTTTCTGAATTGGACTTAATCCTTGACTGGTTTGGGAATAAAAAGAACTCTGATTATTTTGATTAGCGGTGGGTTCAGAAGCAGAAACTTGAGCATTATTTGTCTCGGTTCCCACTGGAATACTCGTTAAACCTCCATGTCCGGCTCGTCGAACTTTCACTTCCCAATATCCGGTTTTTGAGGGATCAGGTGTGAACACAAAATTACCTTGTTCGTCCGTTGTTCCCTGCTTCCAAGGTGTTGTCGGATCATTGGGTGAATAAACCGTAACTTGAGCATTTTCTAAGGGCGTACCCGTGTCATATTTGGCATTAATCTCTATAGCTTGAGTGGTGTTATGTTCGATTTTTACGCCATGAGCTAAGGCTTTTTCTGACCACCCTAAACTTGAACCTAAACTCGAAAATAGCACTAGCCCCAGAATTAATTTACCTTTCATATTCATTCTCTCCTGCGTTTAGTTTTCTCAATTGTTTTCGACTTCAATATTATTATTTTGCTGGTGTTCAATCTCAACTCCTCAAGTCTTCACTCCGCAATTTGACGAATGATTTATTCTCAATTTCCCTGGGCGGTAAGCTGTGTTTCTTTACAGTGACCTTCACCGACATGACCCAAACTCGGCAATACTGCAATTAAAGTCTGATATTCTTCCGAAGAAAGTTGTTGTTCTAAGGTGGCTAAATCAGCCTCTAATGAACCCCCTTGAGCCGCTTCTGCTAAGGGTTCAAATCCTAACGCACCTGTGTTAATCTCATCTTCTGGGGGAGCTTCTCCATCTCCAAATAAATGATCAAAGTGGAAAGTCGCTTCTAATTGTGCCGTTTCTCCCGGTTGCAGAATGCCTTTACGCTCATCTCCGACAAAATCTCCACAAACAAAAGCTAATTCTTGGTCAAATTTCAGCGTAAAAGGTACCGTTTGACCATCTTTGGTGGCCGTACCTTGCAGAACCATAGTGTACCCTTCAGCAGGCCCGGTTTCGGCTTGATCCATCTCCCAAGATAGAGCGTTGTATCGCCCCGGAGGTGCCGGAACTTCGTTAACAACAATCGTTTCCGCATCTTCTGGCCCTGCGGCTAAGTCAACGGTTTTGTCAACCACTAAACTAATGGTTTGTTTGGCTTGGGGGTCGCCGCCTGCTTCCGCATCGTAGGGGGTAAAGGTTTCGTAAGCTTTGGCGTCTGAAAAGTTGACATAAATATGATCGAAGTTGACTTGCCAACCGTCTTTGGTAACAAAACCCTGGCGAACAAAATCTTCTCCATTGGCCCGAAATTGCATTGTACCCACTTCGCCTGTCGGAGGCAAAGTTTCCGGAGCCGCTTCGATTTGAGATTGTTGGTCTTCTGGAGTTTGTGTTTGAGAACAACCCCAAAGGAGTCCTGCTACTAAAAAGATGAGACTTCCAAAGGTTACTAACTGTTTTTTCATCCCTGATCCCAGATTACGAACGTTCTAAACTATAGGAAACAAGTTTAGGTAAAACTTGACAATCCCCTCTAGGGGCATTTTCAAGAATTATTGACTAAAACTTTTGAATATTTTAAACATTAATATCAAGAATTGCCACTCCAAGGATTTTTTTCATAAAAATAGCTCAGAAATTTACTTTTTTCTGAGTACAAGTTAAAATCACTTCTATTTTTAAATCAGCTACTGCTACTTTTTGATACTGATATCTATTCTGAATAGGTTTGAGTCTCTTTCACTCTCTCCAAAGGGGGTTACTGAACTAGACTCATTTCTTGAGTTCGGTCTCTAGCAATGAATAACCTCCCAGTTGAGACGATGAGTGTTCATCTGCGTGTGATCACAGAGCGTTTACAGGCTTGTTAACCAACTGACAATTCCTTGTCCAGTCACTGCTTCTAAACTAATTAACGAGACAAACCCAATCATTGCTAAACGTCCATTCAGCTTCTCGGCGTACTGAGTGAAGCCTGTTTTGGGGATGTCATCAACATACATTTTCGGTTCAACTGCAAAATTGTTCAGACGACCACCTTCTTCGACGCTATAACCACGAGTTGTCATATTTTTCTCCTAAAATTTTTTCTATCTGTATCTAAATGTAACATATTATAAATATTTGTAAAGCAGTTTGACATAAAATTTTTTTTATAGTATAGTTAATGGTTAGCCTAATTTACAGTGATCAAAAATCTCAAGCAACAAATGTCCTGAAAGTGGAGTTATCCTAGAAATAGAATTCATCTTTTCCTATTCAGTAAACTCAAGTCGCACAATGAACACAAACCAACCAGGGCATTGTTCTCTCAACCCTAATTCAGCGTTACAAGAGGAGGAAGAATCCCTCGAATCTAAAGCCTCTCCCACAATTATTACCCTAGCGGTTGTGTTGCTGATGAGTGCATCGACAACATTATCAATAGTTTCTGGAAACTATTCTTCCCCGAAGCTAGAAGATCTCGAAACATTTTCTCTCTCTAAAGATCCGGCTAAACCGAATGTCAAAACACCTTCTTCAGCAAAGGTAGACATCCCTAAAAAAAATACGGAAGCAGAGGTAGACATCCCTAAAAAAATTACGGATTCTGCTCAGTTAAATCGTTTAGAACAGCAGCTTTTTCAAACTTTAGATCAAGCCTGGACAATTCCAGTTCCTCAAACTTCTATTTATGTCGTTCGTGTTGATGAAACTGGAGCGATCACCGCTTATGCTCCCATTAACACAATTGCCCAAGATAATCTGGAAAATACACCGCTTCCGGAATTAATTCAACCCGATAGTCTAAACAAGTCAGAAAATTCTCGGGTTAAATTTGCTGAATTTCAAGTCATTTTTACCCAAACTGGGATACTCGAAGTTCAACCTCGTAATCTTCAACAAGACAAAGACTTTTAATTTTATTCACAGAATAGAACTCTGAAGCATTTCTAATCATTTGAAAATTTAAGACTTTTTGGAAAAGCCTCTACAAGCGACAACCGCCAGCAAAACAGAGGCTTTTCTTATTTTTTTTGAATATAATTTGAGATTTTTTTAGATAATCATAATCTAATTTGAACCTAAAAATAATTAACTTTGATCAATCTCTGTCAACGAATATCCTCCCCCCTCCCATTGCGGAAAATTAGATTCTCATCTAAAGTATCAAAGTTAAATTGCAATAAATAGAAAATTAATTCGCTGTCAAGATTGGTGAGTCACCTTTCTTGAAAGATCGGAAGTTGTCAATTTTATCGGTGTGAGGAAAAGATGTCAAAACAGGTGTGCAATGCTCTAGCCTTGAGTCAGAGCGTTTTAATTTCGTGTTCACTCGGAACGTTTTCGGCGATCGCAGTTGAGTTACAATCCGAGCAAGAGATCATATCTGACGCTTCAGATGAAAGAACAAAAAAAGTTGATTTTGCAACAAACTATCAACTGTCAAATTTAGATGAATCTTTAGCTCAAGTTCCCGTTAATCCTCACAATGGCTTTGAAGAAGTTGAACCCGACATCGGGGAAGTAGACTCGCAAACCCAACTCAATCAATACTTCCAAGAAGGGCGAAATTCCCGCAAAAAACAGCAAGTAACAACATTTTTCCTGCCCGACGTGCAACCGACAGACTGGGCTTTTCAAGCCTTACAATCGTTAGTAGAACGTTATGGGTGTATCTCCGGATATCCAGACGGAACCTACAAAGGAAATCGAGCCTTAACCCGTTATGAATTCGCCGCAGGGGTCAACGCTTGTTTAGAACGAATTAACGAACTGATTAACGCCTCAACCGCAGATTTAGTCACCCGAGAAGACTTAACCAAATTGCAACGGTTAATGGAAGAATTCGCCGCAGAATTGGCAGTATTGCGGGGACGAGTTACAGTATTAGAAGCCCGAGCCGCCGAACTCGAAGCCAATCAATTTTCAACAACTACAAAACTCGCCGGTGAAGTGATTTTTTGGATCTCCGATACATTTGGCGATCGCGCTCAGTATACCATAGCAGGCGGGCCGAATGTTGAAGATAGTGATGATCCGACCCAAGCCTTTTTCGGGTATCGGGTACGTTTAGATTTTGAAACCAGTTTTACAGGCGAAGATTTACTGCTAACCCGGTTACAAGCATCTGATGTTAATGATTTAACTTCACCCGAACTCACAAATACTTTGATGACGATTCCAAGTGTAGATGATGGCGTTAGTGATAGCTTTGAACTAGATGATTTATTTTATGTCTTTCCAGTTTTCAATGGCAAAGGAGAAGTTTATTTTGGGGCAAAAAGTCTCGATTTAGATGATGTTCAAGATCCCCTTAGCCCTATCTCTGAGGAAACAACAGGCGTTATTTCTGCCTTTGCCCGTTATAATCCCACAACGTTTAGAGGCCCCCAAGGAACGGGAGCTGCGTTGAAATATACATTTAATGATCAGTTCCAATTAAATGTTAGTTATTTAGCCAATGATGCCGCTAATCCCGAGGAAGGATTTGGTTTATTTAATGGGGCTTTTAGTGCAAGCGCTCAATTGATTTATCAACCCGCTGATAATTTAGTTTTTGCTGTTGATTACAACCGGAGATACTTTAACCCGGATGAAGTGTTTGTTGGGGGTGGAACAGGGAGTTTTCTCGCGAATAAACCCTTTGGAGATACGGCGACAACAAGCGATAATTTAGGCTTTCAGTTTAACTGGCGATTGTTTAAAAACTTTGAATTTGGGGGTTGGTTTGGTTCGACTTGGGCGGATCAAAAACAAGGCGGAGAGGATCATGCGACTGTGATCAATTGGGCGACAACGCTAGCATTTCCTGATTTATTAAAAGAGGGAGATATACTTGGGGTTGTCGTGGGAATGCCTCCCAAAATGGTTGATCACAGTATTGATGATCTCGAAGAAGATGATGATACTTCAATTCATATTGAGGCTTTTTATCGGTTTCAAATTAATGAATATATTGGCATTACACCCGGATTTTATTTGATCACTGATCCTGAGCATGATAGCCGCAATGACACCATTTTTGTCGGAGTATTGCGAACCTTGTTTCAGTTTTAAAGCTTGAATTCAGCCTAATTTTAGGGGTGTAAGTGCTACACCCCGACCATTGAGTTTGAAAATAATCTTTCTAGCAATTTTCGGAGCAAAAAGGTTTACGCATCTCTTGCTTGTTGAGAATTCTCAATCTCAAATTTTTGTGCAAAGCTCCCACACGTTGGAGAGAGATACCCAGCTTTTCGGCAATTTCTTTATGCTTCAGCCCTTGCTGTAGCAGATCATAAACCTCTTGTTCTCTGGGTGTGAGTTCAATTCTACGATGTCCTTGCATAATTCTTTTTCCACTCGATACTACTATTGTTATCCGTTTTTGGGCGAATGGCTACCGGGAAAATACTGAAATGTGAAAGTATTTTTAGTAACTTATAAATCATTGGAATAAAAACTTTCCAACGTTGGAAAAGCATCTCTCCTGTAACTTTTATAGGATTAAGTAGAATTATTAATAGAAAAACCCCTGAAGGATAGCGGCTTTTAGTCTGGCGTGTGATTCGTGAAGATCAAGAGGGTAAAAACTATCCTCAAACTGTAAAAGTTGATCCAAAGCGCGATCGCCGTAAATACCTGCCATTTATTCGCATGGAATATGTGAACGAGTAACCCCTACCCGAATGCGATCGCTCCGGAGAAAACCAATGAAACGAGAGGAAATCGCATCTTTTAAACTTGTTCTCGTACCCACTGACGGACAGCCCGACGCAACGCACGGCGACCTTCCAACCGACAGGATTCTATTAATTCAGGGAGTTGACGAATAGATAACATCGGAAATATTGAACTTTGTTCAACTTCATTATATTCCCCCGATTTGAGTTGATAAATTCGCAGTTTTCCCTGTTCATAACACCAAATTTCAGGAATGCCCAAACGAGCATAAATGGGGAAGCGATTCAGCGATTTACTGGTAAGATCAATTTCTAGTGCCAAGTCAGGAGGTGGGTCTTGATTGAGGTCAAACTGTAATTTCCCACGCACTAAAGATTCATTTTGAAAATAGAAACAATTATCAGGTTCTAAGCCTGCTAGACGTGCTTCTCGTTTCCATGTTGTTGAACCATAACTTTCATAATTGATGTCTAGTTCTTCTGCTATATCTTTGATGGCATCACCAATAGATTCTCGATAATATTCGTGTTCAGGTAAAGGAGTCATAATTTCTAAAGTTCCGTTATTATAAGCAACTCTGGCTGCGCGGCTATCTCCTAGATCAATCAGTAAATTTTCAAACTGTTGCCAACTGATATTATATAAAACAACACGATCAGCACGCTGCTTTGTGAATTGCATAAATCCTCCAAAAAACAAGAGTTAAATTAATCTAGCGTTTCTTAAGCTGATGAGATACGGTTTGAGAATCAAAGTTCCCCTTTAAAAGGGGGATTGTTCGTATCTCACTGGATCGATAACCGCTATAGCATTATTGTAGTGTCACCATGAATATTAATCAACAATTTCATTCACTAACAAACTTATCACCTCGTCAGTTTCAAGGGGATATTATATTCTGTACCATTGACCAAATGTTAAGTAGTTTTCTGAATATTTCCTTTTCGGTCGAGAGAGGTTCAGCTCATGTTAATTCGAGTTTTATTTTTGCGTCTTATTTAGTTTTTAATAAACTGCATTTACTCGATCTCGTTTTCTAGCCAGCGATCGCGCATCGAAAGAACGACAGCTTCAAGATATTTTTTCTCAAAATTGGGAGGATGATGGTTGCTGTCACATTTTAATATCAACTCAAGTTATTGAAGCGGGAATTAATATTACTTGTGAAGTCAAACTCACTACGACCTCGACGAACTCCGGTTGGATCTATTGAAGCATGATCAAACGGAGTATCAACAACTATACACCCTGGTTGTTCGGGCGTTACGCTTGTGTGACCAACGTTCGGTACAGTAAATCCGGCTTGGAAGACCCCTTTTCCATAAGGATGTACAATAAAATCATCAATTCAACCGCAAAGATATAGCCGAATTTGAGGCTACTAAACGGGTTTTGAATCTTGTATCTATGTATCATTATAAAACGAAACAATACCTCTAATAAATGTTTCGTTAAATTTCTTCTGGGGCGTTAGAAGACTTATCCTGTCTCTAGTATTTGGTTGAAAAGATATTTTTTGAAAACACACAACAGAGGAAAAAATGCACCCAATCATTATAATTTTTGTATTTTTGCTGTTTTTGATTTGGGGAACAAACCCACCGCCACCGCCTCCCCCTCCGGGGCCAAGATGGAGACCTGTCAGACGTTGGACAGGTACAGTTACCGAAGAAGTTGCGGAGTAAATACTTGAAATCAGGAAAAGTATCCGATGGTAAAATCCTTGTTTGTTCCCAAACAATTTGGAACTTATAGGGTTTATCGTTCAACCGATGGATGATTTGGGAGAGAATACAACATTTCCGAAAATTAGTACCTTATTTTGGATGGTCTGCTTATACTTTCCAGCATTAAATTCCCCGCAAGGGGACTGAAACAATTTTTACTATGTCCAAGTTGCTTTTCTTTAATAGGACGACAAAAAAATGACAAGTCAAAAATAAATTTTAGTGAACTTCTAACGTTTAGTAGTAGAATAATACACTGACTCAGATGGCGAATTGGCTAATGTCAGGAAGACGTTGGATAGCTTGGATTTTTGTCCGCAATAGTTGGTTTCGCTTTTGGGAAGATGCTCGTCAACTCCCCAATCAAGTTTGGAAACGTTGGGCGAAAGTATTGGGAATTGGGTTTATAGTAACGACTGTTGTTGCTTTTGCTGTCACATTTTGGGCGAAGTCTGCCGTTAACAGTGGCGGGTTACAAGCTTGGGATGAACAGATGCTGATCGGGATTTCCCAAAATGTTCCTTTGAGTTTTGCCAGAAGCATCACCTGGGAATCTCCCGGTAATTTAGTTTATATGCTGCCCTTAATCGCAGGTGTGGTGTTAACGGCTGTATGGCGATCGCATCCGGTTATCGCAGCGACGGTTGTAGCCGCTTATATTTTACAATTTGCCTTTGCCTGGACGGGGTGGCTGTACTGGAATCGTCAACGCCCGGATCTAATTGCGGAGGGTTTGGCGGCTCCGAGTCTGCACTCCTACCCATCCGGTCATACATTAATTGTAACCAGTGTTTACGGGTTTTTGTTTTATTTGTGGTTTCGGTTAGCTAGAGGAGGTTTAGAGCGCAGTTTAGCAGTGATTGCGGGATTGTTTTGGGTGGGTATGGTGAGCATCGCTCGCCTGATTCTCGGGGCACACTGGCCGAGTGATGTGATTGCGGGTTTAGTGATCGGAATCTGTTGGCTAACGACTGTG
>CAZNCM010000051.1:20949-23435 GCA_964571155.1 uncultured Lyngbya sp.
CGAGCTAATACTGCTTGATAATTTCTCTGAAAAGTTTGGTGTCAATTCAGACCTCAACCCATACAAAAATCTCCCCGACAGATCGGAGAGAACAGTTAATGATAATCATTTAGTTTAGGGGGCTAGGGTTGAGCCGAAAATTTCCTAAACTCACCGCAACTTAATAGCTACCGCCACCGAAGCGATTTCTGCGATCGCCTCTACCGCCTCTACCGCCTGAAGATCCTCGGTTTTCCCGAGGCTTGGCTTTGTTGACTTTCAGATCTCGTCCCATCCATTCGGCTCCGTCAAGAGCTTCAATAGCGGCTTCTTCTTCAGAGTCGTTATCCATTTCTACAAATGCAAAACCCCGAGGACGACCAGTTTCTCGGTCAGTGGGGATTTGAACGCGGCGGACAGTGCCGTATTCAGCAAAAACAGACTTTAAATCTTCCTCGGTGACATCGTAGGATAGATTTCCAATATAGACAGACATGAATGACCTCCCAAATCAAATAGATGTGGAGAGAGATTTCGGAAGGCGAGCCATGCCTGATGAAACAGAACAAAGTAGCTCAACACTTGACGCAAAACTGCAACCGAATACCTATTCTCGCGTTTCATTGTATCACAGCTAGCGCTTGCTATCCAATTCAGATGTCGATCACAATTAATCGAACAATTGGAAAGCGCAGTTTGCTGTTGTCTAACATCATCCCACACTTAATCCCAGAAGTACAGCCTAGAACTAACTATTTCAGGGGACAACGAACGAGGTCAGGTTTCGTGACGGTTGGCGAAATAGGGTTGTTGTTCGATGGACGTGAAGATTTCTCCATTTTGCTCGGGTTTTGAGAGGTTCATTTCCCTTTCTGTGTTTTCTTGAGCGATGCGATTTCTGTGTCGTTGTGAGATTTTTTGTTCGGGGTCAATTCCATCAAAGGTGGGGGGTAGCCATACCCGAGCAACCAGTAATAGGGTCAGTACCAGTAAAAAAGCACAAGTTGCTAAGGTTTGAGTCCAAGGAGTTTCTAGCACACCGCGAACAATAATTTCTCGCAAAACAGACACAATGGAAACTTCGACAGCGACTCCAATTGAAACCCGATGTTCTTGCAAGTAAATAATCAGCAGGCGAAATAATTCAACCAGAATCAACAAAAATAAGATATCAGAGGTGACTCGTTGAAAATCTAACGGCGGCAACAATGAGAGTACCATTTCTCGTAGTTGCATCACCATAAAACTAAATAAACCAATACATAACGAAATAATAATCAAATCTTGAACCATTTCCAGAATCCGAAGAATTGGACCGCTATTGAGCCAGCTTGATCCGTTTTCAGGTGTAGATTGTAGAGTTTTAGACATCTGCTTTTATCTTAGCTTTTCGACTTGAGTTTAATCATATAAGACTTGACTTTTATAATCAATCAAAATTGATACCGATTTATACAATTATTTTAAGGGATTTATAACATAAACTGACTCGTGATCGAGTAAATATACTTAGCTTACAAAAATAAGTGTTCAACTTCAATCAACAATTTCGGAAATTGCTAATCATTAAAAATGAGTTAAAATCGCTATACAAAGTTTTAAAATACCTCTAGAATCTCTATTTTGAACAAAACAAATTCTGAGTTGTAACTTTTAACTGCTGACAGTCGTTTAAAAAATTATTGAACTCCAACCCAAAAAATGTGACTCGACAGGGTAAAATTACAACAATGACACACTTCCATGAGATTTCAAGGGTTCTGTCCGATGGGGTGGTTGATTAACCCACCTCAGATTTCCCACGATGTACGTTTTTGTTTAGTGTGAAGACATCCTGCTGTTGTTCTTTTTTTTCAACCGTATTAATAAAGGAGTATTAGAAATGTCAATTCGCATTAAATTCTCAGACTATCAACGTTTAGCACAAAACCAACCCACCGTTATTGTGTATAGTAATCCTGAAGGGATCGAAGCGGGTCAAGAAGTCGATGTCAACTTCAGAGGTTCGGTCATTGGAGTCAGAATTATTGATCTGTGGAGAGCATCTCAAATGTCAGAGTGGTGCTTAAAAATCATTCCCACACTACGCTTGAAAGCCTAAAACTTTCTAAGTTAGGTTGAGTTAACCTCCAATTTAACTGAGGAACATCACAACTTTTTTTGAGCTTTGATTAGACAAATAGAGCCTAGTCATGGCTCAAAACCAATAGAGAATTGTGAACAAAAACAGGATAAAATAATCATGACAATTATTGACATTATCAAACAAGATTATCAACAATTTCCTGAAAATCAAAGTTACAATCTTTATGCCCAAGACGTTTATTTTAAAGACCCCTTAAACCAATTTAACGGAGTCGAACGCTACAAACAAATGATTGGCTTTATCCGTCAGTGGTTCATAGACGTTCAGCTTGATTTACACGATATCTCCCAAGCCGAGAATATTATAAAAACCCGTTGGACACTCAGTTGGACAACACCGCTTCCCTGGAAACCCCGTGTTT
>CAZNCM010000052.1:0-8346 GCA_964571155.1 uncultured Lyngbya sp.
CCTGAAGATTGTTTTGAACCCGGAACTGAACCGAAATTAGACAATCAATCAGGGCTTTTATTAGGCGATCGTTCTGTTGTTATTCTCATTGCAAAATAGGAGGACTTAATCATGACTTTTCAATCTAACTTAGAATTCAAAAACGATGTCGCTATCATCACCATGTCTGGAGATTTAGATGCTGCATCAGCCCCGCAATTAAAAACCTATGTAGAAAAAGCTGCTGCTGCCGCTCCCAAGCGCTTGGTTTTAGACATGAAAGAATTAGAATTTATGGCGAGTGCGGGGTTACGGGTGATCGTTTTTTCTAAGCAAAAAATGGGCGAAGCCGTCGATCTTTATATTGCTGGCGCACCGGAAATGGTTATTGATACCCTAGAAAAAGCTGGATTTCATCATAGCGTTATCATCGTTGATGAATATACAGACTAACAGATAAAGCAACACTGTAACAAAGCTAAGGGCAGGGGTTACAGTCGGATAGTTACCATCTGAAACCCTGCCCAGTAAACCTAGAATAGGATAAGATTTTATGATCAGCAAAATCTCGGCAATTCAACTGATAAAGAAACAAAAAATTCTATTTTCTAATAGCCTCCGATTTCGACTCGTAGCGATTACATTATTGGCGGTAGTTCCACCAGTATTGCTCGGATGGTATATTCTGAAAAAACAAGCAAAAGATTACTTATATGATGATGCTAAACAAGACTTACAACGGGGGGGAGAAGCGTTTGCCAAGTACGTTAACCAATGGAAAAATCAGCAGTTGCAAACTTTAGATATTATCAAAAAAGTACCCTTCATTCAAAACCAAGATCGACAATTACAACAAAAAGTTTTGCAAGATATTAGTTCCCTTTTACCCACCAGTAGTTTTGATATTGTCAACTGGGAGGGTCAAGCCATTGCGACAACAGATCAAGTGGTAGCCAACTATCAAGATAGACTTTGGTTTCAAACGATTAAAGAAGGGAACGAATATGGTCAACAAACCTTAATTGGTCGCGTTAGTAAAAAACCTAGACACTGTTTTTCAACCGGTTTGATCGATTCTCAACAAGAAAATTCAAGCTTGGTTTTTGTGCTTTGTATTGATTTAAAATTAATTGCAGATAATCTTCAATATGAAATTCAAAGTGCTGCTCCTGAAAGTCGAGGTTTTGTTGTCAGTAAAAATGGGATTTTGATTGCCGATTCTAGTGCCGAAAAAAATATTCCTTTAGAAGAACGGAAAAAATATCCTCCTGTTGAAGCAGCTTTGCAAGGAAAGACCGGATATTTTCGTTTCACGAACAGCAATGGAACCCCAATCCTTTCTCAAATTGTTCCGATTGGTAATGATTGGATTGTTATTGTTGAACAAGATGCAAAAACGGTTTATAGAAAAGCTGAATTTTTTGACCTGATCGCCACGATACTAGGAGGCGGAATTGTTGTGTTAATCGCAGCCGGAACTTGGTATATTTCAGGTTGCATTACTCGTCCAATTTTTGAACTAACCAGTGCCGCGAATAAACTTTCCGAAGGGGATTTAGAAACCCGTGTTCAGATTAACCGTCAGGATGAAATTGGAACCTTAGCCAACTCTTTTAATAGTATGGCAAAACAGTTACATGAACTGATTGAGGCTGAGGTACATGATGCAATTGTTCGGAATGAAATTGAAAAAGGTCGCCAAATTCAACAAGACTTTCTCCCCGAATCTATACCCCAGATTCCGGGCTGGGAAATTGCTTACTTCTTTCAACCTGCACGGGAAGTATCAGGAGACTTTTATGATGCTTTCACCTTCAGTAATGGTGATGTGGGTTTAGTCATTGCTGATGTTTGTGATAAAGGCGTAGGTGCGGCAATGTTTATGGGACTTTTCCGCAGTTTTATTCGGTTATTTTCCAACCAAACAGACTTAAAAACTTGTACTCCGGCTCAGGTTGACCCCTCTATTTTATCAAAATCAAACGAGTATAATCAAGACAGTTGTCCAGTAGATCAGGATACTATAAACCGTTTGCAATGTATCCCAATTACCAATAACTATATTGCCTCTGAACACGGTAAAACGGTAATGTTTGCGACTACCTTTTTGGGAATTTTAAATCCAAAAACAGGGATTATATCTTATATCAATGGCGGACATGAACCTTTATTTGTTGTTAATTCTGAAGGAGAAATCAAACACACTTTAAATTCTACCGGATGTGCTGTTGGTATTATGCCAATGTCGAAGTTTATGATTAAACAAGTTCAACTGGAACCGGGTGATATTTTAATCGGTTATACCGATGGCGTTTTAGATGCTCGAAATTCCGATAAAAAATCATTTGGAAAAGACAGATTGCGAGTGCTGCTTAGTCAACCTGTTGATTCCGCAACAGAACTTGTAGAGCGCATTAAGATCGATTTATTTAATCATATTGCAGATGCCGCACAATTTGATGACATTACCATGTTAGCAATTCGCTATCAAATCCCATCTCATCAATAATTCAACGGAGTTTTTATCTATGGAACCCTTAACTGTCTTGGCGAATCTCGATGCAATCAAACCTCTAGCCGAATATGTTATTAAAGCGTCTGAAGCTGCAAAACTCGACAAAAAACAAATCTATAAACTACGTTTGGCTGTCGATGAAATTGCTACAAATATCATCACTTATGGCTATGAAGAAGCCGGAAAAACAGGTAATATTACCATTGCAGGTGAAATTGATTCAAACCGCCTGAAAATAACCCTTGAAGACACCGCAATATTTTTTGACCCGCGAGAAGAATTAAAGCAAGAAGAAGAAACTATTAATAAACCTTTAGAAGATCGAAAAATTGGCGGTTTAGGGATTTATTTAACCATTAGCGGTGTTGATGAATTTCAGTACAAAAGAGTTGACAATCACAACTTAAACATTTTTATAATGCATCGCCAAAGATCCAATTAGTAATTAAAAGTAGACCGATAAAATTTTTAAAATTAGCTATCATTTTTCTCTATGCCAAAAACTTTTTTATTTTTAAAACGTTGTTTTCGTCAGTTGGTTTTAGGAGTTGGAATTGCTCTATTTGCTTTTGTTTTTACTGTGGGTATTTCTCCAACCTTAGCACAGCAAGCTTTACCCAGCGATCTTAACCCTGCAACCTCGATAATTCGAGTTGGCAATCTGATTTCTGCACTTGTAGTGGTTGATGGTTATGAATTATTTCGAGTCGCAATGAAAATTCCGATTGAAAGCGATCAGAAAGGAAAAAATATCTCGATTAAACAGCGAGCAACACTGATTGAGAATGAGATTGGTGGAATTTTAGATAATCAACTGTATGGCGGTGGATTTGCCAAGGGTTTTAATCCAAATACTTTGGATGTCGTCGTGTATAAAAGAGAAGGGCAAACCCAGATTTTTGTATCGGATTATGAGCAACTGCAAGAAAGAGCGATTCTGATTGTTACACCTGAGGATGCTGAATACAATGGTTATTCCGTTTATATTTGGGCTAACAAACTCGCTCAAATCATCAAAACAGCTTTACTTAGAGGGTATGAACAACGCCAACCTACCTATTTATATCAAGCGTGTTCATGGTCTTTAAGTATTATTTTAGTCTCGGGTTTATTGAGCTTTGCGGTTTTTTTGCTTCAGAAACGCTTATTCAAACAAAAATTAATTCTGACTGGACTAAGACATGAATTGAATTTAATTCACGAGATACAAATTGCTGAAACCACTGAAAAACAGCAATCTTGGCAAAAAAAATATAATAGCAATGAATACCAAAGACTGGTTTTAAAACTCCTTCAAGTCTTAATTTTCTCTTTTGCCATCTGGAAAATTACCGGATTATTTCCCAAAACTCGCTTCTTTTCAGTTTGGTTGAGTCGGGAGCCTTTATTTTTGTTGGTGATTATAACTTTGGTTGGTTTAGCTATCCGAATTACTGTCCTCGTTATTGACTCTTTTCTGAATTCACTTCAAAGTAACTATAGTTCAACTCCGGCTCTTTCTCATCGGCGAGAGTTACGTTTTTCAACCTATAGCATTGTTTTAAAAGGTGTGAGCAAAGCAGTATGGATTACAGTGGGGTTCATTGTCTGTTTAGACACCTTAGAAATTCCCGTTACTCCTGTGGTTGCTGGTTTGGGGATTGTTGGTTTAGCCCTATCATTTGGTTCCCAAAATTTGATTCGGGATGTGTTGCATGGAATTTTCATTCTGTTTGAAGATCAGTATGCAGTTGGAGATTATATTACGGTTGGTGAAACTTCAGGTTATGTCGAATATATGAACTTAAGGATTACTCAACTTCGAGGCAAAGAAGGACGCTTAACAACGCTTCCAAATGGAAGTATTACTGTTATTCACAATCAAACTAAGGATTGGGCGCGGATTGACTTTACAACAATAATTAGCTATGAGTCAGACATTAATATCGCCTTGGAATTGATGAAAAAAGTCATTGAAGAAATGTCCAATGAACCGGATTGGAAAAACTTCATTTTTACTCCGGTTATATTGATGGGTGTTAACAATCTCACAGATTTGGGAGTAGAATTAGTGATTTGGATAAAAACCAAGCCTAATTTTCAGTGGGCTGTAGCTCGTGAATTTCGTCGTCGCTTAAAATATTCTTTTGATCAACAGGGAATTAAATTTGGAAGATTTAAGCAAGCTATACTTATTCCCGAAAGTCACCCTAATCCTAGAGTTAGGACGTGAAGACATTAATGCTATCCTTAGATAAGTTTCACATCGATTTTCCACACTTTCTTTAGTAAAGGAAGAGAGATTCGCAGCAAGAAGGATACAGCCAAATATGTGTAGTTGCTTGCAAACAAGAACGCTCATGCTCGCAAACAGAACAATTTCCTGCTCACATTAGCTGCAAATAGGCTTTTGTATAGGCGTAAAGCTAGGGTTTGTGCAACGAGGGGCAACATGAACTTAAAACTACTGACCTACAAGCTTTTTAGCCTTTGTCTACCTTCAATGAATGGAATCTATCACTCCCTCTGTTTCATAAGAAATACTAATCTAAGATGAAAGGTCAATTTGACAAATACTCTTAAATCTGCACTTTTTCTGAATTTCTCAAATTCTGACTAGATCTTCACCTATGCTTTCTTCGCAAGAGTATGAGCTTTTGAGGAGAAGATAGTAAATGGTCAAACAACATTGGGATACAGAAGAACTTGTCGAAAACTGGACACTTCTGCCCCAAGAATTAGAACTGATTCATAAAAAAGTAGGTTCTAATCAAATAGGTTTCGCCATTTTGCTAAAATATGTTCAACTCATGGCTCGTTTTCCTGAATCTTCTGATGAAATACCAGATCTTGTTATCTCATATATAGCATCACAGCTTAAAATCCCCCCTCAATCCTATTCAGAATACAATTGGCAAGGACGTTCTATAAAAAATCACCGCGCGGAAATTCGACAGTTATTTGGATGGAGGATAGCAACTCTCTCAGATTCAGAAGAAATAACTAATTGGTTAATTGAAAATATCTTACATAACGAACAACGATTTGACATTTTACTTCAATCAGTCTACCAAAGATTGAGAGAACTTCATATTGAACCTCCAAGCTCCAAACAGATGGAGCGTTTAATTCGGAGTGCTATAACTCAACATGAAACTCAGTTCTGTCATCAAACATTCTCGCAACTCTCTCAAGAAGCTCTCTCTCAAATTGATATTCTTTTAAGCACAGAAAAATTAGACAATTCCGATTCTGAACTCAGAAAAACCGCAGAACGTGGTGATCCGCAAGTAGGGGTAGAAATAGCGAAGCTGACACCAGCCGCAAAGTAGCGAGTGAAATCATTACCAGATAAGGGTTATAGCCCCTTTCTTTCTCAAAACCAGTCCGGGCTCTAGGACAATACTCGGTTAGCCACGGCAGAGTATAGTCACTACTCTCCCAAATATTGCCTATACGCTCAAAAGTATATTATTTGTGTAGCTTTAATTTAATTTAATAAGAAATCTCTGATTCAGCAGAAGTCAAAATATTTAAAGCCTTCTGTGCAACAGCTTCGGCTCGGAGCGAAGTGACTTTTTGATATCTTAACGTAGTCTGAATCTTTTCATGTCCCATCAACGCTCGTAACTCTTCAATAGACATTAACCCCACTCTTTCTGTAGCAAAAGTGTGTCTTAAATCGTGAAGCCTTGCACCTTTCAAAACAAAACTTTGCGCCGTCAAATCACACCAACTACTATAAACTCGGCGGTAAGACAAGCGCGTCACTTCTTGAGTAAATGGATTTCGTGCAGTAAATAACGCAGTAGAACCTGTATCCCTATAATACTTAATGTATTCATCTAAAACTTGTGCTGCATCCTCACTATAAAAACACCATCGTTGTTTGTTCCCCTTGCCCACCACCTGAAACTTACGAGCGATAGTATCTACTTGTTCTAAATCCAGTGCCAAAACTTCGCCAATTCTAGCCCCTGTGCGATGCAACAACCGGACAATAGCGTGCAAACGCACATCCGACTCAACAACTTTATACAACTCTACAACCTGCAAATGATTCAAATAACGAATGACTTCATCCGTACCATGCTCTCCTTTCTCTAATAATGGCTTGCGGCGAGCCAAACCAGCAATCGGATTACTTTTAAGATAACCAAAATCCACCCCATAGTTGAACAGCGATTGAATAATTGCTTGATGTCGATGGTGAGTATTGATTGATAAATGTTCCAAGCTTTGCAAATAGTCACAGATAACCTGACGACTAATAATTTCTACAGGCTTTCGCCCATGAAGAGCAAGCAGTGGTATTAACACCGTCTCATAAGAACGTCGCGTACTTTTAGCCAGACCGGGACGCTCTAAAAACTCTGTCGCTAGTTGAGCTAAAGTAACCATTAAAAACCAAACTTTCCGGAAATCACAATTCGGCTAGTGTTTTTCTGCTTTGAACACTTAATTTCCGGAAAAATTTAGATACTATCATGTATACTTTTGACGACTCAATCGCTCCACAGCCCCAAGAATCTCTAGAAAACTACATCAAAAGGCTGCGAACTCGCCTTTCGATGACCCAACAGCAGCTAGCCGCTGCCGCCGGAATTCATGGACAGAGCTTGGGCAAGCTGGAAAGAGGGAAAACACTTCGCCTCAACCAGAAAACCAAAAAGGGGCTGGCTATCGCCTTAAACATCCCAGAAGAATACCTGGATGCCGTTGTCTCTGGAGTACCCGTAGAAGGCGTACAGAAGAAACAATACTGTCCCAAGTGCTGGAAAGGAGGTACCAACCCGGACCCGACATGGACAATGCCAAGGGCTAAGTATTGTTTGCTTTGCGGTACTCAACTCCGTTCTGGCTGTGTTAGCTGCCAGGAGCCTATTACATCGTTCAAACATAAATTTTGTCCCCACTGCGGTACTCCTTATGCTGAATCGGGTCAAAACAAGTCCCCTCTTAAAAAATTCAAATGAATACCGGGGTCTGTTTTGTTATCAAACTAAAATTCTGTTAAATTGGGGAGCGGTTTACATGAAACGCTGCTTGGGAGTCAGAAGAATTAATCGAACATTTCACCCTACTTGAGGGAGAAAGGACGCTGCTAGCCAATAAAACCGGAGCTACCCGGCTCGGTTTCGCCGTTTTACTCAAATGCTTTTGTAAAGATGCCCGATTTCCTGTTAAAAAGCAAGAAATTCCTAAATCCGTCATATCCTACATCGCCCTTCAAGTAGAGGTATCAGCCTCCCAATGGCGCGAGTATAAGTGGAGCGGACGCACCATTGAATATCATCGAGCGCAGATTCGTACCTTTTTTGGGTTTAGGGAAGCCACCGTTGCTGATTTTAAATCTTTGAGCGAATGGTTGAGCGAAAATGTGCTTATTTTTGACCGCAACGAACAGCATTTAACCGAAATCGTATATCAACGGCTAAGAGAGTTAAAAATTGAACCTCCCACCGGCGAGCGAGTTGAGAGGTTAATTCGCTCCGCACTACACAGTTGCGAACAAAACTTTTGCGCCACCACTTCGGCTCAAATTTCGCCAGAAACTCAAGCAAAAATCGATGGGATTTTAAATACAGATAAAGCCTTAGAAGAACAATCTCCCCAATCTCAAACCTTTGATTTCAATCATCTGAAAACCGACCCGGGTCGCGTCGGGCTTGAGAGTTTACTTAAAGAGATTGATAAGTTAGAAACTATTCGGAAATTGGAATTACCGTCCAATCTATTTAATGATATTTCTCCCAAGATTATACATCACTACCGACAACGGGCTTCGGCCGAACCTCCAAGAGAGTTGCGCCGCCATCCCGAGCAAATTCGCTACACGTTAGTTGCGGCATTTTGTTGGCAGAGAAGCCAAG
>CAZNCM010000052.1:8356-13067 GCA_964571155.1 uncultured Lyngbya sp.
GACAGTTTAGTTGAATTGCTAATTCAAATCGTACATCGCATTGGTATCCGTGCCGAACGAAAGGTAGATAAAGAACTCATTGCCGACTTCAAGCGAGTCAGCGGAAAAAACAATATTTTATTTCGGATGGCAACTGCTTCTCTAGAACATCCAGAAAAATCAGTACAAGATGTCATCTATCCGGTAGTTAGTCCATCTACTTTAAAGAATTTAGTTAAAGAGTTTAAGTCTAGCGGTCCTACTTACCGAGAGCGAGTTTATACGGTGATGCGAGCTTCTTATTTGCACCATTATCGCCGGATGGTGCCACAAATCCTTGAAGCTTTGGAATTCCGCTCGAATAACGAACTTTACCAGCCTGTTATCAAAGCGCTAGAACTCATTAAAAAGTATACGGATAGTTCTCAACACTATTACTCGTCGGAAGATGAAGTTTTTGTTGATGGGGTGCTAAAAAATAGCTGGCGGGAAATTGTGGTGGAAGTAGACTCGTCTGGAGTTGAAAAAATCAACCGGGTCAATTATGAAATTAGCGTGCTTCAGGCATTAAGAGAGCAACTGCGTTCCAAAGAAATTTGGGTAATTGGCGCCAAACGTTATGGCAATCCCGAATCCGACTTACCCAAAGATTTTGAAGTGCAAAGGCAAGTTTATTATCAAGCTTTGGGACAGCCCACTGATGCTGAAGCTTTTATTCATAACTTACAGCAGAAAATGACTCGGGCTTTAGAACAATTGGATGCTAAAATCCCCCAAAATCAAAGAGTAAAGATTTTGACTAGAGAGAAGGGTTGGATTTCGGTTTCTCCGGTTGAACCTCAAGCAGAACCGTTAAATTTACAGCGGCTTAAGGGAGAATTAATTTCGCGCTGGCCGATGACCAGTTTGTTAGATGTTCTGAAAGAAACTGATTTGCGAGTGGGGTTTACGGAACAGTTTCACAGTGTAGCTTCTCGCGAGTCTTTGGACAGAAAGATTCTACAAAGACGGCTATTGCTTTGTTTGTTTGGATTGGGAACGAATACCGGGCTAAAGCGGATTAGTTGTGGAGGAACTGGAGAAAACTATCCCGATTTGCTCTATGTTAAACGGCGTTATATTCACAAAGAAAATTTGCGAAATGCCATCGCACAGGTAGTTAATGCGATTTTTCAGGTGAGGGTGCCACAGATTTGGGGTGAGGGGACAACTGCTTGTGCCAGTGATTCTAAAAAGTTCGGTTCTTGGGATCAGAATTTGATGACGGAATGGCATATCCGGTATGGTGGACGTGGGGTGATGATTTACTGGCACGTTGAGAAGAAGTCTGCTTGTATCTATTCCCAGTTGAAAACTTGTTCTTCTTCTGAGGTGGCGGCGATGATTGAGGGCTTGTTGCGTCACTGTACGGATATGAAGATAGAGAAAAACTATGTAGACAGTCATGGACAATCCGAAGTGGCTTTTGCTTTTTGCCATCTGTTGGGTTTTCAGTTGTTGCCTCGTTTGAAGAGAATTCACAAACAGAAATTGTATCGCCCCGTAGCAGGTCTTGGTAATGCTTATCCGAATTTACAGCCGGTACTGACCAGACCGATTAATTGGGAATTGATTCGCAATCAATATGATCAGATGATCAAATATGCGACGGCTTTAAGGTTGGGAACAGCGGAAACTGAGGTGATTTTAAAACGATTTACTCGTTCTAATATTATTCATCCGACTTATCAAGCTTTGGCTGAGTTGGGGAAGGTGATAAAGACGATTTTTCTGTGTGAATATCTTGGCAAGGAGGAGTTGCGTCAAGAAATTCATGAAGGGTTGAATGTGGTGGAGCAATGGAATAGTGCAAATAGTTTTATTTTTTACGGTAAGAATAGTGAAATCGCTACAAATCGGTTGGAAGACCAAGAAATAGCGGTGTTGTCGTTGCATTTGTTACAAATTTGTTTGGTGTATATTAATACGTTGATGATGCAACAGATTTTGTCGGAGAAAGATTGGTTGCAACTCATGGAAAAAGAGGACTGGCGAGGGTTGACTCCATTAACCTGGAGTCATATCAACCCCTATGGAACTTTTCGATTGGATTTGGATGAGCGGTTGTTGATTGACCCAGTTGCTTCTTAAGAGAAAACCATTTACTGAGTGTTGAGTCGAAGCCCAATTAGGTATAGTACCCTCGCGCCCACGAATCCGAGCCGAAAAACGAACGAGGAATGGCTAGAATCTTTATGTAGAACGGGTTTGAGTCGCTACTTTGCGGCTGGTGTCAGCTTCGCTATTTCTACGCCATTTAGGGGAAAAGGCGATCGCAGGTTGAGGGGTTTGGGATTGTGGGCGATCGCCGATTATTTATGTTAAATATCCCAATTTTTTTTGATTTATGTAGAGGATTATTTATTCAACAATTGCGTGTAATTCATAGTCTATAGTGGATTGGGCTATCGGTTCAGTCATTCTACGGAGAACAAGCCAATTTTTGATGCTTTTAAAGTTCTCAAAGTCCCGTGTTTTCCTCGTAGCTATCTAAGTTTTTATCAGTTAATCTTAAATATAGAGATTGAAATAAAGCCATGCCAGTTGCCACCACCGTCGAAATTCCAATATTCTAGGACACTAACAGAATGATTGAACCGAATACAAGGTCGGCTGGATGCTTTTGAATTGAAAGGTTAGCAGGACGAAAAAAAATGTTGTGTTAGCCGTACTGCGCTACGTCTGGTGTTTCCAATGCTCACGCATTACATACTTTTAAACCCATCAAAAAAAAGGTAATACTGCAATGAAATCTCCAAATATAATTATCTCAATCTTATTAGTTTGTGGCTTATCTTTAATTTCTAAGACACCTATAAAAGCTCAGTCTACCGCTGTTCCTATCAGTTACATAACTTTCCCGACAGCAAATATAGGTGAGTTTGTTGTGCCTGACTCTAACCCAAAAAATGTTTCCGCGTATGGGGGGCGATTAACTCGCTACGACGTTCATGTTGCTAAAATGTTTGAAATTACCCATTATGAATGTCGAAATCAATCTGGGCGGTTACAAAAAATTACCTGGCGTTATTATGCAGCCAATAAACAAAGGTCTATAGGTGCTTTTGAAATCTCTTGTTCACTGGCTAATAGAATTGCCTCAGAATATGGATTTATGAGCAACTCTGAACCCACAGAGATTTTATATTATCGAGCCGAAGCGGTTGTTGATATTCCCGTACTTGCAATTACAGGTGAAAAAGTAGACTCCTGGCTTGGTTTCTTAACTACATTTCGCCCTGAAGGAATGGATTAATTTTAGGGGTTTGGGTTTAAATCTTCCAGCAGACGGAAAATCATAAAATGATCACCGCCTAAAATCACTGAAAAGGTGCGGTTTGCGGTCTACTCACTTTGTTAGGTTATCGGAAAGTATTTTCGCTTTTGAAAAAGAGGCTAAGAGTTATAACAGAAAATCTGAAGCGAATCAATAATTTTAAAACTTCTCAATAAGATTATAGCCCCGGTAATGCCGGGGTTTTGTTGTATTAGTGGTCTTTTTGAAGCGGATAATTAATCAGTGTTTAGGAAAAAAGGCGATCGCAGGTTGAGGGGTTTGGGGTTGTGGGCAAACGCTGATTATTTATGTTTAATATCCCAATTTTTTTTGATTTGTATTAAGGATTATTTATTCAACAGTTGCGTGTAATTCATAGCCTCTCCTGGATTGGGCTATTTGTTCAGTAATTCTACGGAGAACAAGCCATTTTTTGATGCTTTTTTAATTCTCAAATACCCGTGTTTTTACTGTGGCTTTTTAATCTTCAATCGATGTAAGATCGTATTCAAGGCTAGTGTAAATCATACCGAACCATAAAAAGTTACATTGGCGTTGAATACAACAATAGTTTTAGAGGTTTTTTATCGTGAAATCTTCTTACTCGTCTTCCGAAACTATCGGCGACCCCAAAAATGATGATGCTTTTCTTGAACAAGTAATTCCTCGATTATTGATTGGAATTATTATGGTTACCGTGTTTGTTCTATTTATTTTTCTTCTCCCAAGTTGGATGGGGAATTGGTTATTTCCGGGTTCATCAAGAACAGTTGAAGTTAGGAATTTGGTTATCGGCGGTCTTCAAGACAGGCAGGAACTTACGACCGTAAGTATGTCTACAAAAGCAACCGTTCATGCCAGTCAAGATAAAAAAATCAGTATAGTGCCTCTCGGAAATACTCACGTAGTTTACGAAGCAGTCGGTGAAGTTCAAGCTGGTATTGACATACAAGATTTAAAAGTAAAAAATCCTGATTCTAAAACGGGTCAGATAGAAGTTTTATTGCCGCCTCCTCACCTGACTAATGCCTTCTTAAAAATTAATGATTCCCAGGTTGTTGTCAAGTACAGAAACTGGTTGGGTCCTGAAGATAAATCAGACTTGCAAGAGCAAGCTCAGAAAGAAGCTTTAAGAATTATTAAGGAAGAAGCTTGCTCAGGAAACATTTTGGAAAAAGCCAATCGAAACGCTCAAATAATTGTTGAAGACCTGTTGACGAAAGCTAACTACAAGGACATTATCATAACAACGCAACCGGGTACTTGTTCGGTTAACTAAATTATTAGCAAAAGCATCTTTTCTGTTAAAGGCTAATAAATTGTGGCTCCCGAACAACAATTCAGTCCCCAGTGAAAGAGGTAAGGCAAAATGGGGTACACTGTAAAACAGAAGCTATTACCCCATTTCATGCCCAG
>CAZNCM010000052.1:13077-23225 GCA_964571155.1 uncultured Lyngbya sp.
TAAATCGATAACGATTCGCTTACCCGAACGGCTGCACGACCAACTGAACGATTACGCCCTCGACAACGGCATCAGCAAGACCCAGGCGGTTGTGGCGGCCATCTCCCAATACCTGGGTGTCGAACAGGTTTCGGTCATCACGCGGATGGAACTGCTCGAACAGCGGATGGAGATGCTGGAAGCGCACCTGCGACGTCTGGGAGTGAACCTGCAAATTCCCTTAAAATAATCCCTCAATTCTCTTTCACTTTAGGAATCAATAATCGTTTCAAAATCGATGGCAAAGACAAAAACCGCAAGTAACGAAACCCTGGAACAAAAGCTTTGGAAATCGGCGGATAAGCTGCGAAAAAATATGGACGCCGCCGAGTACAAGCACATTGTTTTGGGGTTAATTTTTCTCAAATATATTTCCGATGCTTTTGAATCTTTGCATGAAAAATTAATCGAAGGCGGGGGAGAATATGAGGGGGCAAACCCGGAAGATAAGGATGAATATTTGGCGGAAAATGTCTTTTTTGTTCCCCCAAATGCCCGGTGGAGTTATCTCCAGGGACAGGCGAGACAGCCGGATATTGGGAAATTGGTTGATGCGGCGATGGAGTTAATTGAGAAGGAAAACCCGCAGTTAAAGGGTATTTTGCCGAAGGTTTACGCCCAACAAAAACTCGATAAAAGTTCCTTGGGGGGATTAATTGATTTGATTGGAAGTGCGAAGCTGGTGGGGGATACGAGAGCCGCAGCAGAACAGCTTCATTTGGACTTGGAACAGGACGCCAAAAAACTCAGTCAAGGCGACGTTTTGGGGCGGGTTTACGAGTATTTTTTGGGCGAATTTGCCTTAGCAGAAGGGAAGAAGGGCGGACAGTTTTACACGCCAGAAAGTATTGTTAAATTATTGGTTGAAATGGTGGAACCTTACCGGGGGAGGGTTTATGACCCCTGCTGCGGTTCGGGGGGGATGTTTGTTTGGAGCGAAAAGTTTGTTGAGTACCACCGGGGACGGGTTGATAATATTTCGATTTACGGTCAGGAAAGCAACGAGACAACCTGGCGACTTTGTAAGATGAATTTGGCGATTCGGGGGATTGATACGTCGCAGATAAAATGGAACAATGAGGGGTCTTTTCTCAACGACGCGCACCCCGATTTGAAGGCGGATTTTATATTGGCTAATCCCCCGTTTAATGATAGCGACTGGGGCGGACAGTTGTTAGAAAATGATGGGCGCTGGGTGTACGGTAAACCTCCGGTTGGCAATGCTAATTTTGCTTGGGTGCAGCATTTTATTTATCACCTCAATTTAACGGGTTGTGCGGGGTTTGTGCTGTCGAACGGGTCGCTTTCTTCTAACACGGGAGGCGAGGGGGAAATCAGACAAAATATCGTTAGGGCGGATTTGGTGGACTGTATTGTAATGTTGCCAACCCAGTTGTTTTTTAATACGGGAATTCCCGCCTGTTTGTGGATTTTGAGTCGCTATAAAAACGGGAATAAAAACCGCCAAAGAAAGGGTGAGGTGCTGTTTATTGATGCGTCGGAGTTGGGGTATATGATTAACCGGCGCAACCGTTCTTTTGGGGATGATGATATTGGTAAGGTTGCGGATACTTATCGCCGATGGAAGCAGGAAAAGGGGAATTATCAGGATGTTAAAGGGTTTTGCAAGTCGGCGACGTTGGCGGAGATTGAAAAGCACAATTTTGTGTTGACTCCGGGTCGTTATGTGGGGATACCGGATGAGGAGGATGACGGGATTCCGTTTGAGGATAAAATGGCAAAGTTGACGCAAGAGTTGGGGGAACAAATGCGGGAGGGTCGGGCGTTGGATGATGAGATTAAAAGACAGTTGGCGAAGGTGGGTTTTGAGGTTGGGGGGTGAGGAATGCCGGCGAAAGATTTCTATCACGATGCGGTGAAAAATGCTTTAATTAAGGATGGGTGGAGGATTACGGATGACCCTTTGATTTTGTCGATTGGTAAAAAGAATTTATTTGTTGATTTGGGGGCGGAAAAGTTAATTGCTGCTGAAAAATCTAATCAAAAGATTGCGGTAGAGATTAAGAGTTTTATCGGTGCTTCTCAAGTTGATGATTTAGAAAAAGCTTTGGGTCAATATATTTTATATAATGAGATATTGCGGGATAAGGAGGAACAAAGGGTTTTATATTTGGCGATTAAACAGTCGGCTTATGAGGATATTTTCGAGGAACCAATTGGGCGATTGCTTTTGAAACGGGGTCTGGTTAATTTGTTGGTTTTTGATGAAAAAGAGGAGGCGATTTTACAGTGGATTCGGTAAATGAATATTATCAGATTATTTATCCGATTTTAAAGGAATATGCGGATTTGCCTTACCGTTACGGGGAAGTTAAGCGTCATTTAGTTGTGAGTGAGGATAGGTTGCATTATTTGTTTATGACTTGGGGGTGGGAAAAGCGGAAAAGGTTGCACGGTTGTATTGTTCATTTGGAGGTAATTGGGGATAAGGTTTGGATACATGAGGATGGTTTGGAGGATGGAATTGCCAATGATTTGGTGAGGGCGGGTATTCCGAAAAGTAATATTGTTTTGGGGTTTCATCCGCCAGATGTGCGACATTTAACGGAGTTTGCTGTTAATTAATTAAGTGATTATAAGTGAGAAAGGGGAGGCGCGAGTTATGGATGAATGGCGAGAAGTCAAACTAGACAATTTATGTGAAATTACTTCAAGTAAAAGGATTTTTAGAAGTGATTATGTTGACTATGGTATTCCTTTCTATCGTTCAAAAGAAATTATGTAAAAAGCTTTTGGTGAAACAATTACAGAACGCCTTTTTATTTCAAAAAAAAAGTTTGAGTCTATCAAGAATAGATTTGGTAGCCCGAAAGCAGGAGAAATTTTAATTAGTTCTGTTGGCGCTCGATCCGGTATTTCATATCTTATCAAAGAAGAAGATGGAGAGTTTTATTTTAAGGATGGAAATCTGATATGGATCAAGAATTTTTCTGAGGAACTTAGCAACAATTTTCTTTTATACTGGCTTAGATCTAATATTGGTCAAGAGAGTCTCGAATCAATAATGATAGGTTCTGCACAACCAGCATTAACTATTGTTGGTATGTCCAACCTTATTTTGAAAATTCCTAATCCGTCTGAACAAAAACAAATAGCTGATGTTCTAACCTCTCTCGACAACAAAATAGAGAACCTCCGCCAACAGAACCAAACCCTAGAACAAATCGCCCAAACGCTGTTTAAACATTGGTTTATTGACTTCGAGTTTCCCAACGACAACGGCGAACCTTATAAATCATCCGGTGGCGAAATGAATCCTTCTGAGTTGGGAGATATTCCCGCAGGTTGGCGTGTTGGAAAGTTGGGAGATATAGTAGAAGTATTCACAGGATTTCCATTCAAAAGCGAGTTTTATAATTTTAATTCTGGAATCAGAGTAGTCAGAGGAGAAAATATATCACTTGGGTTTTTAAGATGGGATACAGAGAAAAGATGGGAAAATGATATTGATTTGTACAAAGATTATTTTTTAATAGAGAATGATTATGTAATTGGTATGGATGGTTCTAGAGTCGGGAAAAACAGGACAATTATATTCGGTTCTGATTTACCTTTGATTTTAGCCCAAAGAGTCGCAAGGCTAAGATCAAAAAACTTTTCTTACCAAGTATATATCAACATATATTTAATGAGAAAAATTTTTGAAAAGTATGTTGATCTTATAAAAACTGGAACCTCAATCCCACACATTAGTGGTCAACAAATAAAAGACTTTGAAATCATCATACCGCCGGATAAAAATCTTGACACCTTTAGAGGTTTCTATCAGACCTGGGCAAAAAAAATTAGTCTTATCAAGCAACAAATTCAAACTCTAACCAAAACCCGTGACGCCTTGTTACCTAAACTAATGAGCGGACAAATTCGTATTCCTGAATAACCCATGAAATATACAACCGAAGAATCCATAGAAGAACAAGCCCTCAAATATTTAACCGCCCTCGGTTACGCTTACCAATACGGCTATGATATCCAACCCGAAAGCCAACACCAAGAACGAGAAACCTTTGGTGATATCATCCTCAAAAATAGGCTCGAAAAAGCGATCGCAAAACTCAACCCCCACATTCCCCCAGAATTGCACGAACAAGCCCAACGGGAACTATTAAACATCGCCAGTCCCGACCTCCTAAATAATAACGAAACCTTCCACCAATACCTCACCGAAGGCATCACAGTAGAATACCAAAAAGACGGACAAACCCGGGGCGAACCCCTGCAACTCATCGACTGGAAAAACCCCGAAAACAACGAATTTTTAGCCGTCAATCAATATACAGTAATCGAAGAAAACCACAACCGCAGACCCGATATTATCCTCTTTATCAACGGCCTTCCCCTGGTCGTTATCGAACTCAAAAACGCCGCAGACCACAAAGCCGACCTGAAAGCCGCCTACAACCAACTGCAAACCTACAAACGGGAAATTCCAAGCCTATTAACCTACAACGCCCTGCTGATAATTTCCGACGGTTTGAGCGCCCGTGCGGGGTCACTTTCGGCAGACTTTAACCGCTTTTCCGCGTGGAAAATACCCGGCAGCAAAGACGACCCCAACCGCAACGAATTAGAAACACTAACTCGCGGCATCCTCAACCCGACCACCCTACTCGATATTATCCGCCATTTTACAGTATTTGAAAAAATCAAAACCGTCAACCCCGAAACCGAAATTGTCACCCTAAAAACCATCAAAAAAATTGCCGCCTACCACCAATATTATGCCGTCAACAAAGCCGTTCAATCTATTCTAAAAGCCGCCCGCGAAACCCAAGACCGCAAGGGGGGAGTCGTCTGGCACACTCAGGGAAGCGGAAAATCCCTCTCGATGGTGTTTTTGGCGGGAAAACTGGTGTTAACCCTCGACAACCCCACCGTCGTTGTCCTCACCGACCGCAACGACCTGGACGACCAACTGTTTGAAACCTTCGCCGGGTGCCGTCAGCTTCTCCGCCAGGACCCAAAACAGGCTGAAAACCGCTCCGAAGTCCGAGAATTTCTCAACGTAAGTTCCGGGGGAATTGTATTTACAACCGTGCAGAAATTCGCCCCAGAAAATAACGAAACCCTTTATCCCCAAATTAGCGACCGCGCCAATATTATTGTGTTGGCCGACGAAGCCCACCGCAGCCAATACGGGTTCAAAGCCAGACAGGTTAACCTCAAAGATGCCGAAGGAAATGTTATCGGAAAACAGACCAAATACGGTTTTGCCAAATATATTCGGGAGGCTTTACCCAGCGCAACTTTTGTCGGGTTTACGGGTACGCCCATCGAACAAACCGATAAAAATACCCCCGCCATTTTTGGAGATTATATTGATATTTACGATATCGCCCAAGCGGTGGAAGATGGGGCGACCGTTCCCATTTATTACGAAAGCCGCTTGGTGAAAGTAGACCTCGACGAAGGGGGGCGAAAACTGTTGGATGAACTCGACGAAGACCTGCAATTTGAAGACTTAAATACCGCCCAAAAAGCCAAAGCCAACCAAACAAAATTGGAAGCCATTGTCGGTTCAACCCAGCGGTTAAAAACGATAGCCGAAGATATTGTAACCCACTTTGAACTGCGACAAACGGTTAATAAAGGAAAGGGAATGATCGTGACCATGAGTCGCAAAATAGCTGTAGATCTCTACAACGAAATTATTAAACTTCGCCCCCACTGGCGCGGCGAAAACCTCCGCACCGGAAAGATTAAAGTGGTGATGACGGCTTCGGCTTCCGACGAAGAAAAACTCGTTCTCCACCATACCAGCAAAAAAGACCGTCAAATCCTCGCCCAACGCCTCAAAGACCCCGAAGATTCCTTAGAATTGGCGATTGTTTGTGATATGTGGTTAACGGGGTTTGACGCGCCCTGCTTGCACACCATGTATATTGATAAACCCCTGAAAAGTCACAATCTCATGCAGGCGATCGCGAGAATTAACCGGGTTTATTTCGAGAAAATCGGCGGGCTAATTGTTGACTATTTGGGACTGGCAAACGAACTCAAAAAAGCCCTTTCCTTCTACTCCCAAAGCGGCGGACGGGGCAACATCACCCTGGACCAAGAACGGGCGCTCAACATCTTTCTCGAAAAGTTAGAAATTGTCGAGCAAATTATGGCGGGTTGTAATTACCAAAATTATTTTACCACAGATACCGGGGAAAAACTCAACCTTTTAAAAACCGCAACCAATTATGTTGCCGACCCCTCCCGCAAAAGCCGCTTTCAAGATGGAATTGTTGCCCTTTCCAAAGCCTTTTCTCTGGCGGTTCCCCACCCGAAAGCTATCAAAGAAGCGGAAAAGGTGTCTTTTTTCCAAGCCGTACAAGCCAGTCTGAAAAAGCTGGAACCGGGCGACGGGGGACTCAGCAATATTGAAATTGAAACCGCCATTCGTCAGGTTGTTGACCAGGCGTTAGTTTCCGATGCGGTGCTTAATATTTTTGATGAAGCGGGAATTAAAAACCCCGACCTTTCGATTATTTCCGATGAATTTATGGCGGAAGTGCGGGGAATGGAACATCAGAATTTGGCGGTTGAACTGTTAACCCGTTTGCTGAAAGATGATATTAAAGCCAAGAGTCGCACGAATATTATTCAAAGTCGGAAACTGTCGGAAATGCTGGAAGAATCCCTGCGGCGCTATCAAAACCAGGTCATCAGCGTCACAGATATTATAGATGAACTGTTGGCGATCGCAAAGGAAACTCAAGCCGCCAACAAACGGGGGGAAGAATTGGGGTTGGAACCCTACGAATTAGCATTTTATGATGCTTTGGCTCAAAATGAAAGTGCAATTGAAGTTATGGGGGTAGATACATTGCGAGAATTGGCGACTGTGTTAGTGGAGAGAATCCGCAAAAATGCCAGTATTGACTGGAATTTAAAAGAAAATGTTCGGGCGAGAATGAAAGTAATGGTCAAGCGGCTTTTGCGTAAATATGGTTATCCTCCCGATATGCAGGCTTTGGCTACGGAGTTGGTTTTGGAACAAGCGAAATTGTTCACCGAATATGCGGTTAACGGACAGTAGTTGACCGGGTGAATTCTTATTGTATCTCAGAACAACTCGGGTTTTCCAACCTTTATAAACTTTTTTAAATTTATTTATACTAAACCGAATTATGCTGAGAAGATTGTTGTTCAATTAATGGACTTTTAATAAAATTCAAGAATTCATTGCCTAACTTCGTTGTTCTACTGCCTAATTTAACGGAACGAGCTTGACCCGGAAATAATGAGTCTATATTCTCTTCTTTTTTTCTTGTTTTTCTTTCGGGAAAATGCTTGATTTGAGACATTCCTAAATGAGAGCCATAATGAATATTATCAAAAGGATTACTAACAATAGGATAAAAATTTCCATAATCTTTTTCTTCATAATTAACATAGGCTTCTCGCAGTTTAATTAGACCTTTTCCCGATAGTTCTTTCAAAACTTGATTGTAATATTCTCGATGTCTATCTAAATTGGGCAAAATATCATCCAATGTCTTGGATTCATATAAACCGTCCAAGTTGCTGCAATATTCTAACAAAGTTAAATGCCAACATTGAAATTCATCAATCAAACTTAAAAAGAAGCTTTGAAGATCTTCTTCTGGGGGATTAGGTAATGCTGAATTAGCAATTAAATTTCTTAAAGCTATTAATTTTCTCTGTTGATGATTACGGCTGACAATTTGAAGGCTACGCATTAAATTAGTTTGAAAAGTGGGACTATCGTATGACAAAGTATTAACTTGCTGTTCAACTTGTACTAAGAAGTCAACTAAATCTTCAAAAAAATGACAAATTCGACGATGTGCCGGATCGCTGACAAACTTCTTATAAAAATAAGAGGCAAGAGGGCCAAGAGTTGGAATAGTTTCCAAACCCATATTAATAGCATTATAGTTGATTTCCTCGGGGGTTCCCTTTTTGATTAAATCCAACTGTTCTCTAAGCTGTTTTAACTGAAAATATTCCATAAAAAACCTTGTGATAACGGCTTACTATAAGAGTTTAATACAGAGCTTGAGTTAACCTTAACTTAAGTGTAGTTGCTTGCAAACAACTACACTTAATTTGCGATTAAAATTTGAACTGGGTTCAAAATTCAATCGCATTGATCTTGATCGCCGTCTGCCCGTCCCCACCGGGGCGAATTTACACCTCGCTCAGGAGAAGGTTCAACTCGGCTTCGTGTCGGCGGCGAATGGGCCGGGTGATTTCATCGTGAGTTTGGCGGTTGTAAATTTTCTCCTGAATTCGGATCGTGTGGTGCATATCCTGTGCCGCCCCCCTCTTTTCGTATTCGGAGGCACCCGAGTTGTAGAGGTGGGTGACGTAAATGCTGCGGAGCTGGTGGGGGGAAATCGGCACGCTAACTAACCGCCGGAACAGGTTAATGATTCGGTCGTTCCAATTTTTGTCGTCGATCGGATTTCGATGGTGCTTTTTGCCGGTAAAGAAAAAATTGTGGTCGAGGTCGCCCCGATATTCGTTCAGCCACTTGAAAACGTACTCGTAAAACAATTTCCCGTCTTTAAATTGGATGTTGGGAATCTTTTGCCAGGAAGCTTTTTTAGATTTGGTGTCCTCGTGTCTCAGGCGGATGTACCAGTGGGCGGGGACAGACCAATCTTTTTCGGGCCGGAAAGAATCACTTTCGCGATATCCGTACACCAGTGTCCTGCCAATTTCGAGTTCGTAATAAGTCCGCGAGCGGTCTGGCAGGCAGAAAACCGGAAGGGCGATCGAAAGAAAATCCTGCAAATCCCTGCTGCGGGCGTAGAAGGTTCGCTTCCTGGCTTGAATTCCGTCTCGGGTCGTATTTGAATAGGTGAATTCTTGGTCTGCCCTCTGTCGCAACTTTTCCAAAGCCTCAACGATCTTCGGCCAGGGAACCGATTTATCTTCGTAGGCGATCGCCGGCCCCATCTGAGAGGCTTTCCGAGAAAGCGTCCTTTTAGCCTTGCTCAGTTTGTGGATAATGGGAATGTCCCCGGCTTCCTTGTATTGTGCTGTATTGTACTCGCCCCTGTAGAGGTATTTGGCTAGGGCAATCAGTGCATCGATGTACCTTTGCTGGGAATTCGGATGCCCCCCCTGGAAATCAATGTAACTGCCCGGACTGACGACGACTTCATCATCCATCTCCTCCCCCATAATCAGGCGCAGGTTTTTTTTGGCTTTACTGTCGGCATTCTGCTTGTTATACTCAATTTTCCCCAAATAAGCGATCATCGCATTGGTATCGCCTTCGTCCTCTAGTTCGGGGAGGTCAAAATTGTGCGGGTAAATGTGGATGATGCTCGACAGGCGCAGGTCTTCCAGCGCGACGGATTTATATCGGTGCAGCCACCCCAGAATTTGCAGCAATTTGGCCCGGTCACTTTGGATCGTTTTTTTGCTCTTGCTCTGATTTTCCCGATATTGGAAAAAATCGTCCAATTCTCGCTGAAGCACTTCGTTGACGTAATCATCGGGAAAGCATTTCGCCCCCAGAAAACAGGGCGGTTTTTTCTGCCGTCCCAACCTCATATGATCTCGATATACGGCTTTTCCGGCGGGAGAGTGCAGGCGTTCGTAGGCGAACCCCTTCTCCAAATGGGGTTTAGGGGATTGGTAATAGCCCTCCTTTTCTACCCATCTCAGCCACCGATCAAGCTCGTAGGAAAACTTGCGGCGGTTCTCTTTAGATACCGATTTTTCGATCAAATACTTCCCAAGGCAATTCGGGGACTCCATCAATTCCTCGACCGATACGCCCCGGAGAAAATCCAAATTGCGGAGGATGTCCTTTTGCGTAGCCTTACCCCCGGAAATTTCCGGCCCTCCCCAAGCCGGAACCAAGTAGCGGATAACCAGGCTTTGAAGCTTTTTTCGGACGTGTTCTTTATTTAAAGAATCGTGAACGTTCGTGTATCGATCAAACAGTTCTCGTGTGGTCATATTTTCGTCGGACATGATTTTTAGATGCTCCTTTGAATTAAATAGTCTATAAAGGTAGATACTCCTTAAAAATTACGATACCCAGTCACTTTAAGTGGTAATATTATCTTAATGTTCGGAGAAGACCCTCACTTTTAGTGATGGGATGAATCCGGACA
>CAZNCM010000053.1:0-4073 GCA_964571155.1 uncultured Lyngbya sp.
GAAGAAACATCGGGACTTGTCAGCAGAGATTCTAAAGTTTCTATCGATAGATTAGTTAGCTGTCTGAGTCGGTCAACAGAAACGAGATTTTGAGCCATCTTTCCACCAAGTTCTGACTTATTCTCTATCATGGCATATAGGGTTCAACTCGGCAATAGAATAAACATTTTCTTTTGGTAGATTCAGGTGAAGTGAAGGAAGTTCAGGACAATTATTATTAAAAACCTGGTTGATCACATCTTGAGTAATCGCAGTAATCACATTAATACTAACTGAGTTTCCCAATTGATAAAAGGCTTTGCTTGGGTTCGGGTGGAGTTGAAAGTCGTCTGGAAATCCCTGTAAACGGGCGGCTTCTCTAGGAGTAATTCGGCGAACTCTATTATTGTAATAAACTCCAATCCGGTTAGCATCACTGGCGACTAAGGTAACAGAGACTTTCTCCGGATCAAGAAATTTATAGACTTCAAAAGAAAAGTTACCTGAAACGGGTTTGTAGCGTCCGTTAATTACTTTTAAATAACGCTTTTTGACGAGAGATTCTAAAAGATGAGTTAATTTTGGATGTTCAAAAAAACTGGCAATTTGTTCGCGGGTGAGTTGTTTCCCATCTTGATGTTGACCAAATTTTTTCTTACGTCTTTCGGTAATCAATAAATTCATTAACTTGATTTCATCTTCGCTACAGTCTCCTCGTAAGCCTAACTCCCAAGAATGAATCGAATTTCCACCCCGATAGTCAATTAATCGCACGCCATGTAACTTATTAAAATCTCCCTGAATAACTTTGTTTAATGCGTCTACAAATTGGGGTGAACAATCAAAGGATGAATCGGGATTTTCTTCGAGAATATCTTTGACTTTTGGGGGAAAATGATTTAAGCTAAAAAGATTAAATTTAACGGCATTATAACTGTGGGAATCTTTTGGCCCCAAGTCGGAAATCAGGTTAAATTGGGGTGAAGCATTTAATACCCCAATCAGATAAACTCTGACTCGATTTTGAGGTAAGCCAAAGTTAACACTGTTGAGAATAAATTGATAAAAACTGTAGCCTCTAAGTTTGATTTCATGTTTAATTGTTGCCAAGGTTTTGCCGTTATCATGGGAGGTTAATCCCCGGACATTTTCTAAAATTAAAACTTTAGGCTTATGGGTATCAACTAGCCGCATAATTTCAAAAAATAACGTTCCGCGAATCTCCCCAAAACCCTGTTTTTTTCCCGCATAAGAAAAAGATTGACAAGGAAAACCAGCCAATAAAACGTCATGTTTTGGTAAAGACTTGATCTGACGAATATCTCCTTCGGGAACGTGTAGAAAATTTTGAGAATAGACTTGACTGGCTTCCCCGTCAATTTCACTAGCAAGCAAACATTCACTTCTCAACCCGAGAGATGCAATTCCCCGTTCAAATCCTAATCTTAACCCTCCTATTCCAGCAAATAAGTCAATAAACTTCAGCACACTTTCATCAAGAATTCATCCGCTTAAAATTTTAGCATGAGTTAGAGCGAGTATAACTAATCTTTTATAATCAATCATAAAAAAGATACCTGACGCTCGTCTAACTCACACAATAAATGACTAAATGGAATCAACTTTTTGTCCAATATTTTTTAATTTTTCCTTTAACTTTTGTCCAATTTTTTGCTGTTTATCAATTTGTTTTCGTTTTTGAATAACTTCAGACTTTGGTTGATCAATTGGCTGTTTATTCTTCGGAAATTCTATCCAACTTCCTCGAACATCAGACCACCGTAACCATTGCCGTTCAATCCCTTGATAAACACCTTTCCATAACCCTAATCCTAATTCTAAGCCCGGTATCCAAATTCGTTGTTCAGTGGGTTCGAGTTGTTCGTAGCGACTTCCCACTAAATGAAATGCTTCTAATTTATTGTTTTCAGGATCAAACAAAATATAATAGGGAATCCGCAGAAACTGTTCATAAACATCCCATTTTGTTGGAATAGTCTCTACACCAACCGGAGTTTGACCTAAATCTTCTGTAGCGGTTTCATCAGCCATAAATTCAATCACAATAAAAGGATTAAAAGATTCTTGCCAACTCACATAGGATCTGCGAATATTTTGACCTTGATAAAGTTTATCAACCCCGACAACACCAAACCAATCCGGACGTTTAAACTGTTGGGGATGACGCGGATCAAAAAAAAGATTGATAGAACTTCCCGCAAAAACTTGATCAGAGGAATAATTTGAAGGAGTAAAGGTTGACTCTAATAAATGAGATTGAAACAGTTGAAATTGTTCAGAAGTTAAAGGATTTTGAGTTAAATTCAAGGTTTTAGTCGGGGAAGTATAAATGGACTTTGTGAAAGGCATTCAGGTAAATCTCCAGATTTTTTGAATCTCCGTTTAGATCATCCTACACAACTATAAAGCGATTGCACTTTTATTCTGCTGTAATGGGGTCACTGAAATGAGTCAAATAGAGGTTAGCTTGATAATAACTAATATCTCAAGGGGAACGCCACAGTGATTTTCCCCTTCAGTATCCTACCCCTAATTCTCTCTTTGACGACAAGGTTGAGTAGAAAGTTCGATTTTTTTATTCGATTTTTGGGTTCATTTCTGAGTCTTCAGAAAAAGGTGAACAAATACCGGAGTTGCGAGGTTGACGTCGAATCCCGCGACGAGTGGGGTCATAACTGACTAAAATAACCTCACCATTTGCTGTGCGAATCCATCCTCTCGCGGGAATAATATTAGCACTAGAAACCTTTTCTTCAATCGGTTGCTGAACTTCTCTGGAGTCTTCTATTAAGTTTTCTTCCAAACTCGGATCAACTAATTCTACTCGGACATTTTCGCCTGTAAACCGATCATCGGGTGTCGTTGGAATTCCCCCTCGCCCGGTAATTATAAACTCACTTTCTGAACCTTGTTTGCAGGGATCTTCAGCAATTAATGCGGCAGGATCAATGACTTGTTGAGGTAAATCAACTAATCCTTTTGACGGATCAAGCGCACTATTGAGATCAACACTTCCACTCAGGGCTGCATCGGTGGTTGAAATCGCTACAATATCGCTGGTTGTTGGCAGTAAATCTTGACTAAATTGAGGATTTCCTTGAATTTGTTGTTCACCCAAACGTTCTTCAACTTGTTGTCGAGTTAGAGGAGTTGCCCCAAAAATTCCCTCAGCATTAATCAAAATAGCACCACCTGCACCGCCATCAGCGTTGGCTGTAATATCACTATTATTTAAACCCACTAAAGTTTCTGCGTTAATGGTAATATTACCCCCGTTGGTTTCGTTAGCATTAGTGGTCAAGTTACTTTGAGTTTGTAGACGTAAGTCTTGACTATTAACTGTAATACTGGCGGTTTCTGTGCGATCGCGTTGCGTATCTGCCTGTAATATTCCGGTATTAAATCGAAGGTTAGGTGCGTTGACAATGATTTGACCCGCACTATTTTCTTCTACGGGATTCAGTGTCCCATCTCCGGCAGTAACTGCACTATTTTCCAAGGAAATTGACGGAGTATTAATGGTAATATTTCCACCATCTGCACGGGTTGCTTTTTGAGTAGCTGAAGAAATAATTTGACTTTGACTTAAGTTAACTGAATCACTCACTTGCATGGAGATATTACCCGCAACGGAGGGCGTTTGTAAAGCGTTGGGACTTCCTCCGGTAGCCGTAATAATTCTAGAATTATTGTTTAAATAAACTGAATTAGATTCAATACTAACATTACCACTACGAGTTCCTAAAACTTCGTCACCAACGGTTGTTAAAATTAAACTGTTATTTTCAAAAATGACATTATCTTGTACATTAATATTAACATTACCCCCACTTCCCTGTCCGGCTGGAATGAGAATTTCCCCGGTATTTTCATCGGTTTGCGCCCGTCGAACTCGGGTTACTAAAGCCGCCCCATTATTCATCGAAAAAGAGCCGTTTGTGACTTCAATTTTCACTTGTCCAGCTTCCCCAACACCACCATTATCAACTTCGGTGGTAATTTTAGTTTGTTGGGCGGGATCTACCGTTGTTCCTAGTCCTTCTAAATTAAGGCGATCGCGAATATTTAATCTG
>CAZNCM010000053.1:4171-13336 GCA_964571155.1 uncultured Lyngbya sp.
CTCCCCTCATTAATAACGAACCAGATTGTATGTCAATGAAGCCACTATTTCCGATCACATTACTGCCAATATTCGCATTAATATAGGCTTTATTTAAAGTCACGGAGTCAGCAATATTAAAGGTAATATTCCCTGCATTTCCCTGTCCAGCAATGCGTTCATTATTTGCACCTGACCCTTGAACACGACTGTCAATTGTTCCTTCTAAAATCGATAGTGAATTAGCTTGAATCCTAATTTCTTGACCATTCCCAACTGCACCACGATTCACTCTTGAAAAAATACCACTGAACTGAGGAATATTAACCCCATTATCAAAAGTTTTGGCAATTTCAACTGTATCCTCAACTTCAATATTAATATATCCAGTATCACCAACTCCAAAAGTATCTGCACTCAATTGTCCGCCATTTGTTAAAGTTAATGATCGCGCTTGAATGTCAATATTTCCCCCAGTTCCAACTCCTTTTTCTGCAACTTGACTAAAAACTCCGCTAGATTTTGGGGCGGTATCGGGGCTAATTTCCTCAACCCCATCAACCCCATCAATTCTAATTTGATCACGAATATTGAGTGTTATATTACCTGCTTTTGAGGGTTGAGTTGAATTCCCACCGGAAGTATTCGCTTCAATTCTCGACCCATTATTCATCGAAAGAAAAGCAGCTTGAATATTAATTTCTCCACTATTTCCGAGAACTCCATCACCCGCCGTTGTAAAGATATAACCTCGGTTGAGAGTAACAATCGCCTGTTCTGCATTAATCGTAATATTTCCAGCATTTCCAGGACGTTCTTCTTCACTTTTGAATGCTCGACTATCGAGATTTGAAGCTTGACTTAGTGATAAAGAATGACCTGTAATTGTAATTGTAATATCTCCGGAATAACCCTGTCCAGAATTTCCAGTATTCAGTTCTGAACCATTACGAAGAATCATAGAATCAGCAATAATTTCAATCACCCCACTATCACCTGAAACATTATTCCCCACATTTGTATTAATAAAACTGCGATCTAATGTAACAGCTTCAGCAACTTCTATAGAAATTGCACCTGAATTTCCCTGTGCAGCTATCCGTTGGTTATTCTCTCCCGAACCTCTCACACGACTATCAAGTGCAGCACCCTCGCTCATGCTTAAATTGTTAGCTTTAATCAGAATTTGACCGCTATTTCCAATTCCTCCAGGTTCAACAACATTAGAAAGTTTACTATTACTAATCGTAATAGATTCTGTGGCATTAAGTTCAATATTTCCGGGTGTTAAACCTGCTATACTTTGATTGCTTGTATCAATACCTGCTCTTAAGGCTGGGTCACTATTAGAAATTAATAGATTGCGAGCAAAAATATTAATATTTCCCTGTCCATTTCCAATCACTTCCAGGGTAGAATTATCACTAATTACAACATTAGAACGTTGAATATTAGCGGCAATACTTAAGCGATTATCTTCAATTCCAACAATTCCTCCATTTACACTTCCGAGTTCTACTCGACCATCTCGCGCTCTTAATAGTCCGCCATTGATGTTAATGTTTCCTCCAACTAATGCTAAAGTTTGACTCTCTTTAACACCGAGTTTAGCTTGATCGACCTGAAGATTAGCGGGATTATTTCTTAACTGTAAACCAATGGGAATATTAATCGTTAATAATGGCGGAATCTGAGGATTAATCGCGTTAAATTCAGTCCCATTTTTAAATAAAATACTATCGGCGGTCGAGGCAAAGAATGAACCCCCCACATCTAACCTAGCGTTTGGCCCAAAATGAATACCATTCGGATTGATCAAAAACAAATTTGCCGTCCCTTCTACTCCTAATGTACCGAGAATGTTAGAAATATTATCTCCTGTTACCCGAGTTAAAATATTTTCAATTCCGGCGGGATTCGCAAAATAAACTCGTCCACCTTCAGAAATATTAAACTCTCTAAAACTGTGAAATAAATTGCCTCCCCGTGATGCACCACCCTCTATTCTATCGCCGGGACTGCCGTTAATATTAACATTTTGTCTAATCACAGAACGTTCCGATCCCAGTGTATTATCGGGGATAATTTGAGCGGTTGCGGGACTATTTAACAGTAAGCTTCCGCCAAACAAGAGACTCGCTAAGGGGAAAAAGGGGTAAGAATGCGATCGCTGAACCTGTTTCATCTCCATAGATTAACTATTTAGCTGTGGGCTACACTATACCTCAACCCGATTTAAAATCCGGATTTCTTATCTTTTCTTATCAAAATGTTGATGGAGTTTGAGTGGTTGAGTTCTCAATGTCTAGGTTAGGTATAAATAAAACCTGATCGACAGGAACAATTAAGCCATTTCGAGTTTGGATAAATTCATCTTGTTTGGCAGTCGTGTCATTAAGCTGTACCTCTCCATTGGAGTTGACTTGAACCCGTATCTTAGTTCCAGTTAGGGTTTTAATTTCACCCCGTTCTATATCTGTTGCTTGAATTTGTTGAAGAACAAAATGATTTTTGATTAGCTCAATCAGTTGATTCCGATTTTCGGGTAAAATTAAGCGATCATATAATTCGGGTGTTAGACGATTAAATGCTTCTTCAGTGGGCGCAAATAGCACTAAAAAACCCGGTTTTTCTAGTTCAAAACTGAGATTAGCCAGCTCTAAAATTGAAAGGAGAGTTTGAAATTTATCATCATTTTCGAGGGTTTTAATGATGTCACTGGGACTAGAACGGCGAGGAGTTCCTCGAACGACAGTAGGAGCAAAAGGGTTATCATTAGAATTTTCGGATGTCATGCTGTTGGAATTCTCGATTGTTTTAGCATCAGGCAAATTTTCAGGAACATCCGTGTTGGGTAAACCTCGGTTAGTCTCAGAATTTTTCTCAGAACTGTTTTTAGAGCGATCAGAAGTTTGTTCCGAGTCTGACTGTGCTAAAATATTAGTGGTTATTCCTAAAATAAAACTCACCATTATTGCTAAAGTTACCCATTGTTTAAATTTTTTTTCAAGCTTAAAATCAATCATCATTTTTATTTATTTCTCTCAAATTTATATGAAAAACAAAGGAGGCTGACTATGAGCTTCAGGCTTTTTTACTTCATGGTGGCAGTAGCAACCCTAGTATTAGTTTGCTCTATAAATGCTAGAGCAGTTGATCCGGGTCTCTTGATTGTATCAAAAGTTGAACAGATTGCCCAGATTGACACAACTAAAGACCCCAAAACGCGAGCGACGGAACTTTATCAACAAGGCACACAACTCTTAAACTCCGGTCAATTTCAAGCGGCTTTAGAGACTTTTAAGGAAGTTTTAAAAACAGTTCAAGGTTTAAGTGATCGTCATGCTCGTTTGGGAAAAGCAGGAACTCTTAACCAAATTGCTTATGCTTACTATCATTTAGGAGACTACGAAAAAGCTCTAGATTATTATAAGCAAGCATTAAATATTTACACTCAAGAGGAAAAATGGCAGGAACAAGGAGCAATTTTAACCAACATGGGAGCGCTTTATGGTGATATCGGACAGTATCAAAAAGCATTAGAATCTCATCAACAAGCTCTCGTCCTTGCTCAACAAGTTAACGAGATCAAAAAGCAAGGTGAAATTCTTAATAATATGGGGGCAATTTATCAAAATTTGAATCAAAATCAACAAGCCTTAGAATTTTATCAACAAGCCTTAGAGATTCTTGAACAAGTAGGAGATGAAGGTTGGCAAGGAGCAATTTTAAATAATCTAGGTTTAATTTATGCGGACTTAGAACAGTATCAAGAGGCTATAGATTCTTATCAAAAAGCTCTAATTTTAGCTGAAAAAGATGGGGATCGTGTTGCTCAAGGTCGGATTTTTAATAATCTGGGTTTAGTGCGGAGTAAAGTGGGTGATATTCCGGCTGCATTACAGTCTTTACAAAAGGCGTTAGTGATTCGTCAGGAGTTAAAAGATTTACCCGGAGAACGTACAACTCACAATGATATTGGTACTGTTTATAGAAATTTAGAGGAGTATAAAATTGCTCTCCAACATTATAACAAAGCCTTAAAAATTTCCCGTCAAATTAATGCTCGTCCCCAAGAAGGAGAAACGCTGAGTAATATTGGCTTAACTCTGTTACAATTAGGTCAAGAAGCCGCAGCAGCAGATCAATTATTTAAAGCAGTAACGATTTGGGAATCTTTGCATCCTGGACTCAATGATGAAAATAAAGTTTCATTGATGGATAGCCAAGCAGATACCTATCGTTGGTTACAGCAAGCATTAATCGCTCAAAATAAAATTGAAGCGGCTTTAGAAGTTTCAGAACGAGGGCGTGCGAGAGCATTTGCACAGTTATTGGCATCTCGATTTAATCAATCTGATTTGTCATCCTCACCACTGACATTTAAACAAATTCAACAAATCGCTCAACACCAAAATTCGACTCTTGTTGAATACTCAATTGTGATTGAAGGTAAATTGCTTTATATTTGGGTAATTCAGCCAGATGGTGAGCTAAAATTTCGCACTGTTGATCTGAGTTTATTACAAAGTATTTCGCCGGAGACTGGCAATAATCGACAAGTGATTAATCGAGGAAATGAGATTGAAGCACCTGATAATTTTGTCCATAAAAATATGGCCCAACTGGATCAACAGATTATCAATAAAGCCGCAGTCAATTCTCAACCGGTGGCTAATATTGTTCGTTATAAAGATCCATTTTTATTAAGAAGATATAACTTTCTCATTAAACCTATTGCTGATTTACTCCCCACAAATCCCGATCATCATGTTATTTTTATTCCTCATCAAGAGTTCTTCTTAGTTCCTTTTGCGGCTTTACAAGATGAACAAGGCACTTATCTAATTGAAAAGCATACCATTTTAATTTCACCTTCAATTCAAGTTTTAGACTTAACCGACAAACATCAACAACATTTAGCTCAAGAATATCAATCAAAAACGCTTGTAATTGGTAATCCAAAAATGCCAAGTATTGCCTCTCAACTTGGTGAAAAACCTCAAGCTTTAAGTTCTCTCCCTGGAACAGAACGAGAAGCATTAGCAATTGCTAAAATGCTAAAAACTGAACCGATGATTGGTGAGATTGCCACAGAAGATACAGTTGTTAAAAAAATGCTTCAAGCTCGTATTATTCACATGGCAACCCATGGTTTACTCAATGAATTAAAACATTTAGGATTAGAAATACCGGGAGCATTAGCTTTAACACCGACTTTTAAAGATGATGGTTTACTGACCTCTGATGAAATTTTTAATTTGAAACTAAAAGCAGAATTAGTGGTTTTAAGTGCTTGTAATACAGGGCGAGGTAATATCACTGAAGATGGAGTAATTGGCTTGTCTCGTTCATTTATTTCGGCAGGTGTTCCGAGTGTTATCGTTTCTTTGTGGTATATTCCTGATAATCCTTCTGCGGACTTAATGATTGAGTTTTATCGTCAGATGCAAACAACAAATGATAAAGCCTCTGCCTTGCGTCAAGCGATGATTAAAACGATAGAAAAACATCCTAGACCTCTTGAATGGGCAGGATTTCTTTTGATGGGACAATCAGGATTTGAATCGAATTAAATGGTTTGAGTTTGACTCAAATTTTACTCAAAAACCACAGTTCGATTGTTATAAACTAATACCCGATTTTGTAAATGTAGCCTAACTGCTCTTGCTAACACTAATCGTTCTAAATCTTTTCCTTTACGAATCAAATCTGTGATCGCATCTCGATGACTTACTCGGACAACATCTTGCTCAATGATCGGGCCTTCATCTAAATCTTCAGTCACATAATGAGCGGTTGCCCCAATAATTTTAACGCCTCTCGTGTAAGCTCGTTGATAGGGATTTGCACCGGGAAATGCAGGTAAAAATGAGTGATGAATGTTAATAATATTTGGAAATTGAGCAACAAAACTTGAACTCAAAATTTGCATATACTTCGCTAAAACTACCAGATCAATTTGATATTGTTTTAAAATTTCTAACTGTTGGATTTCTTGATCTTTTTTATTACTTTTAGTGATAGGAATATGATAAAAGTCAATCCCAAATTGTTCAGCTAAAGGCTTTAAATCAGTATGATTGCTAATGATCACCGGAATTTCTACAGCCATTTCTTGAGCTTGCCATCGCCACAATAAATCCAATAAACAATGATCTTGTTTCGTGATCCAAATAGCAATTCGAGGAATTTTATCAGAAAAATGTAGTTGCCAATTAGCCGCTAACGGTTTAGCAATTGCCCCAAATGCCGGATTAATCACTTCTCGCGGTAAGTTAAATCCTTCTAATTGCCATTCTATACGAGTCAGAAAAACTCCTGACGCAAAATCTGTATGTTGATCGGCGTGAATAATATTTCCACCATTAGAATAAATAAAATTCGCAATTTTTGCCACTAATCCCTGTTGATCGGGACAAGATAATAATATTGTTGCGGTCGGTGAATTCATGTTAATAGACAAAAATATAGATAATGATCAATTATCTATGATTTTCACCCCTGAATCAATAGAAAAAATAAATTATATTCAATCTAACTTGATTCCTACCCGATTCAATACTTAAGCTTTTTTGGGACTGGTCAGACTAAAGTTGTTATGAAAAGACCAATAAGTAGACTTTAGACTAAAAAATTATTAATTTTTTTAACCTTTAGTTTATTATTGATTCGTTCAACTCTAGTCTGAATTCTCATTAATCTATACTCGTAAGTTTAGCTTTTGAATTTTTTGACTTATAAGACCGTTTAGCTTTCCGTTTTTTGCCTGTAAATAGATTCTGAAGTCGATGTTGAAAGCCGTCAACGTAGGTAAACCAAACGGGAACAACAACCAAAGTTAATAACGTAGAAGTTGTCATTCCACCAATCACAGCGATCGCCATCGGACTGCGAGTTTGAGAACCTGCACCTAATTCTAAGGCAATCGGAATCATTCCTGCAATTGTCGAAAGTGTGGTCATCAAAATCGGACGTAAACGAGAAACTCCGGCTTCAATTACCGCATAAAATTGAGGCTTTCCGTCTCGTTCATTGGCTAACGAACAGTCTACCAACAAAATCGCGTTTTTCGTCACCAAACCCATTAATAAAACGATTCCAATTAAAGCAAATAACCCCAACTCTTTCTGAGTGATCAACAATCCCAATAACGCCCCCCCAATCGATAGCGGTAACGCCATTAAAATTGAAAATGGCAGTAAGAAATTGTTGTATAACAAGACCAAAATTGCATAAATTCCTAATATCGCTAAACCTAACGCACTCAAAAATCGAGTGAAGATATCAATCATAATTTTGGCATCTCCATCGGACTTTTCTTCGACATCAGGCGGAAGCGGATTCATTGCAGGTAACGCTTGAACTTTCGCCAACGCATCGCCTAAAGACATCCCTTGTAAATTGGCTGCGATTGAAACCTGACGCGCCCGATCAAAGCGATCAATTGTTGCTGGCCCGCTACCAATTGTCAGTTCAGCAACAGCAGATAAGGGGACTAAATCACCCGTTTGACTGGGAATTTGTAGGTTACGAATCATATCAAAATCATTTCTAAATTCCTCTGCGAGTTGAACTCGAATTGGAATTTGACGATCGGCTAAATCAAACTTTGCTAAATTAGATTCATTATCGCCTAATGTTGCAAGTCTGGCAGTACGGGCGATTGATTGCACAGAAACACCCAAATCTCCCGCCCTTTCGGGATCGGGTTTAATCAGAATTTCGGGTTTAACTAAACTCGCACTAGACGTCACTTCGACTAAACCCGAAATTTCTCGCATTTGACGTTCTAAATCATTCGCCACCTGAGTCAAAGCTTGAGGATTTTCACTGGTTAATACAATCGAAAGATCTTTGCCGCCACCACCCGCACCTTCAGCCATAAAACTAATTCTCGCGCCGGGAACTTGTTCAAACTTTAGGCGCATTTGCTGTTCAAATTCTTCTTGGGAAACCTGCCGTTCATCTCGGGGTTTAAGATTAACATAAAGCGTTCCTTTATTTACCCCGGCATCGCTACTATCTCCCCCGCTACCCACGATGGCTAATACATTAGAAACAGCCGAATTTTCACCCAGTAACGCCGTTGTTTGTTGGGCGGTTTTATCGAGTTCCTGCAACGTAGAACCGGGTGGAAGTTCAAGGGCTACTTTGCTTAAACCCGTATCCCCATTATCAAATAATCCCTTGGGAATCATCGGAACTAACTGCAAACTGCCAATAAAAAATGCAACAGCAATGGCTAACGTTAACACCTTATTTCGCAACGAAAACCGTAATAAACCCCGATAAGGATGAATCCTATTTTGAGTGGATTGATATTCAGAAACCGTTAACTCTTTTTGCTTTTTCGGCTTTAATAATCTCGCTCCCAACATCGGAGTTACGGTACAAGCAACCAAGGTTGAAAACATCGTTGAAACGGCAACCGTTACCCCAAAAGGCTGAAAAAATTGACCCGGAACACCCCCCATAAAAGCAACAGGTAAAAACACGGCGACAATGGTTGCAGTTGTGGCGACTACGGCTAACCCAATTTCTGCGGAAGCATCGAGGGCGGCTTGAAAGGGTGTTTTCCCCATTTCAACGTGTTGGTCGATATTTTCCATCATACAGATCGCATCATCCACCAAGTTTCCCATCGCTAAAGCTAAGGCTAATAAGGTCATACTATTGAGGGTATATCCCAATAGCTTCATCACCATAAATGTGGGTAAAATTGAGAGAGGTAAAGCAATCGCTGTAATTAACGTAGGTCGCCAATTTCGCAAAAATAAACCCACAACAATCACGGTTAAAACCGATCCCAACACTAACGCATCAATTGAGGCTTGATAGGAATCTCGAATTGAATCCGCATCCGTTAAAATAAGTTCTAAATTGATATCATCAGGTAGAGTTTTCTTTAACTCAGAAACCGCTTCTCGTACCCCTTCTTCTACAGTAACTAACGTGCTACCCGTACTTCTAAAGACCGAAAAAGCAACGACAGGTTCTCCAATTTCTGTAGAATTTGAAGCCCCAGAATTTTCGACTTCAAAATAACGAGCAATCTGACGAACTTCGCCAAACCCATCAACAACATTAGCGAGACTAGAAAGCGGAATTGAACCGCCAGACGGAAGCACAATCGGATAATCTCTTAAGGCTTCAACGGTTTTAGCACTTCCTAGCGTGCGAATA
>CAZNCM010000053.1:13346-14824 GCA_964571155.1 uncultured Lyngbya sp.
TTCTGTGCCGCCAAATTGCGATCGCCCTCCGGGTAAATTAATATTAAAAGCCCGAATTTGATCATTAACTTGGGTCGCCGTAATTCCTAAACTTTGCAGTCGATCTGGGTTTAACTCAATCCGAATTTCGCGATCAACGCCTCCTTCCCGTTGAATTTGTGCCACACCGGGAACATTAAGTAATTCTCGGCTAATGGTTCGATCTACTAAATCACTCAATTCTTCAACAGATCTTTGAGGAGATGTAACCGCATAGGTCATCACCACTCCCCCGGCAAACCGCAACCGTTCGTTAATATCTAGAGGTAAATCTTGACGAATTTGGGCGATCGCATTTCTGACATCATTGGTGGCGCGATCGCTATCTGTCCCCAAAATAAAACTAACGGTTGTTGTCGAAATTCCATCTTGAACGGTTGAGGTTAAACGGTCAATATTTCCTAAACTCGCAACCGAATCTTCGACTTTTTTGGTCACTTGAGTTTCTAATTCTGTCGGCCCAGCACCCGGTTGAGTAACGGTAATATTTACAGTCGGAATATCAACATTAGGAGTATCGTCAATTCCTAACTGTGGAAAAGACATCAACCCAACTAAGGTCAGGATTAAAAATAAAACTAAAGTGGGAACAGGTCTTTTAATTGACCAAGCCGATAAACTAAATTGAGACATTTTTAAATAATCAGGAGTAAGTGAATTTAAAAGCGACTGAATTCGGAACGAACAACATTAACTGAATCACCATCTTTGAGATAGGCGGCACCGGAAACCACAACCTGATCACCCAGATTTAAACCGCTTTTAATTTCCACTTTTGCCTGAGTTAAATCTCCGCCAAAATTACCGCGAATTTCACCGACTTGAATCGGAGTTGCTTCTACGGTTTCATTATCGGTTAACCGATAAACCATTGAACTTCCATCGGCTTGGGGAACAACAGCTTGAGCTGGAATTTTTAACCCTTGAGTGCTGCTGGAGGCGATCGCTGCCCTTAAAAACATTCCCGGACGCAAGAAAGACCCCGAAATTGCCCCGAGAGGCGGGAGGTCAATTTTAACCGTTGCTTTACGACTTTCAGGATCAATTAACGGCGCAATTTCTCGCACGGTTCCCTGGACTTTTAAGTTGGAATCGGCATCAGAAGTGATGCTAACTGGCGATCCTAATTTCACTTGAGACAGTTGAGTTTCGGGGACTTTGGCGTGAAGTTCTAACTGATTTTCGGCAATAATTGTAAAGAGTTCTTTGCTGCCATTGGTGACTCGGTTAGCAATCACACCCGTTGCTGGGGCGCGAACAGTGGTATCTTCTAACTGGGTTTCGTAGTAGCGAACTTGTGCCTGGGCTTCACGAACTTCGGCGAGCGCTACTGCTATTTCTTCCGGGCGAGTTCCATTGGTTAACTCATCGAAATTACTGCGAGCTTCGGCAACTTCGGCCTGGGCTATCGCAATTTCTTCAACACGGGCGCCATTTTG
>CAZNCM010000053.1:14915-16891 GCA_964571155.1 uncultured Lyngbya sp.
TGTTGCTTCAAGTCTATCAACCTGACTTCGCTGACCTTGTTCAAGCTGTTGAATGCGTCTTTGAGCCTCATCAACTAATGCCCGGAGTCGGCGTTCATTTTGCAAATATTCCTCTAAACTATCTTCGGAAACTGCTCCCTGATCTTTTAACTTCTGATAACGGTTCACCCGTTCGCTGGCCAGTTGCAGATCGGCTTTGTTGGCTTCGAGTCTGGCTCTAGCTTGGGCAATTTCATCTTGCAAACTCCCTGAACGTGCATCGGCGAGTCTGGCTTCGGCTTCATTAAGTTTAGCTTGAGCAACGGCAATTTCCTCAAGACGGGTTCCGGCTTCGAGTTGGGCCAAATTTGCCAACGCCCGATCTAACTTGGCCTGGGCTGCGGCAATTTGTTCGGGACGGCTACCCGTTTGCAGCTTGCTGAGGTTTGCTTGCGCTTTCGCTAACCCCGCTTCGGCTTGATCAATTTGCGATCGCAGAATTGAATTATCTAAGACCGCTAGAACTTCCCCGGCTTCGACGAGATCTCCTTCATCGGCAAGAACCCTTTGAATTTGCAGTCCACTGGCTTGCGGAAGGATAGGTAAGAGATCATAGGCTTCGACGGTTCCTGTGACGTCTAATTGGCGGGTAACGGTGGCTAATTCCACAGGGGCGACGGTGACGGTTTGTCCCGAAGCTGGACTGTTGGACACTTCTACGACTGGGTTTTCCGGGTTGGTGGGATCTGGGGTTTGAGTTTTGGGGTTAATATAGAAGTGCATGACGGCTATTGTCCCGAGAATACCGAGTCCTAAACCGGATATCATGCCTCCCCATCGGCCTGAACTGCGGTCAGAGGTTGGAGTCTGATCTTCGTCTTTGTCTTTGAGTTCGCTTTCATCGCCGATAAGTTGATTCTTTTGGGCGTTGTCATCCTCAATCGGGGGTGATTTTCTTGGGGACGGGAGATCTTGATCGTTAAGTTTAGACATGATATCTTGATAAGCCACTAGGGGTTCCTCCGGGTCTGGGTTTTATATTTGTGTAAATATATGTATAGCATTACGGATTTTTCTTAATATTCTTAATTGTAGCGTGTTGTTACCGTCGCCGATCATTCTCCAATCTATAAGCTGAAACTGTTATATATCAAGTCTTTGAGTTGATGTTATCAGAATTGAGATGAGATTAATTTTATGTAAAGTTATAAAAAGTTAAATTAAAATTGTAATTGCGGGAGATTCTACTGATCGCCGAGATTATTCCTTGGAGACTGAACTGGAGAAAGTTTAACAGTTTTAGGAGAATGATTCTCCATCAAAACGATCCTCATCGGGTCTTCTATCGTCTAATTTAGAAATAGCCACTTGTCCGATCAGATACGTTAGACTTTGTGAACTTTCCGGATGAGTTGCCTCTAAAAGCCGGGTGTAACTTGATGGGAGGCATCGCCAGATCAGGGCGGCTAACAGTTGACAGTTCATCGTTGATCAGGGTCAGTATTCAATCACTGTGTGTATTTCCGAAATTGTTTTGATGGGCTGTAACGCCGCTCATCAATCTCGCTAACCCTTATACAACCGACTACAAAAAGTCAATACCTCGTATGTTTTTCAACGCCACTGAATTATTAATTGATACTTTTGTTCGACAAATTCGAGAGGGCTATCGCCGCACCTATGGAGGCTATAAGTCCGATTACGAAGATATTGTGGGTTGGGCAGGTAATATGGCCTTAGAAAATATTGCCAATAGTGATGCCTTATACCACGATGTTGAACATACTATCCTCGTCACTCTGGTCGGTCAGGAAATCCTACGGGGTAGACATATCCGAGAAGGGGGTGTTTCCTGTGAAGACTGGCTCCATTTTTTGATCTCGCTGGTTTGTCACGATATTGGTTATGTTAAAGGGGTTTGTCGGCAAGATCGAGAAGGATTGTATGCCACCGGACAGAATGGGGATATGGTGAATTTACCGGAGGGATGCACTGAT
>CAZNCM010000053.1:16949-19524 GCA_964571155.1 uncultured Lyngbya sp.
CTTTATTGATGAACGGTTTGGAGGTCACAAACTGATTGATGCACAAGTGATCAAGCGCAATATTGAGCTAACCCGCTTTCCGATCCCCAAAGAATCCGATCATCAAGATACCATTAATTATCCGGGTTTAGTACGAGGGGCTGATTTAATCGGTCAACTCAGCGATCCTCGTTACTTGAAAAAGGTGAGTGCTTTGTTTTATGAATTTGAGGAAACTCGCTTTAACGAAAAAGTGGGCTATAAAAGTCCAGGAGATTTACGGAAAAATTACCACAAATTTTACTGGAATGGCGTTTACCCTTATATTAAAGATGCCTTGCGTTATCTGACCCTCACCCAACAAGGAAAGCAGATCGTTGCCAACCTTTATTCTAATGTGTTTGTGGTCGAGCATGACGACATCGCGGAAGTTGTTGCTAAAGCTTAGAAAAAGTTTTAATCTGAAGATTTCACTGACCCTATAAATTCACACACAGAACTATGAACAGAATGTTTTCTCCTGTTCAAAACTCTTTAATCACATGGGTGCTGGTTTTAGTTGCGAGTGGACTGACCATCAGTGCATTTGAGTATATCGGTGAACTGATTAGTATTTTAGTGACTGCTGGATTAATTGCTTTTATCCTCAATTATGCTGTCGCTAAATTACAACGATTAATTCCCCGAGGTTTAGCGGCGGCATTGGTTTATTTATTCGCCGCTTTAGTCGTGATTGTCATCGCCTTAACCGTTGTTCCTCCTGTGATTACGCAAGGACGACAACTGATTACAAAATTACCCGATTTGATCGAGTCTGGAAAACAACAGTTAGCGGAATTTCAAGCTTGGGGTTTAGAACGCAATTTACCCATTGATGTGGGGATTTTACAACAAAAACTGCTCGTTAATCTCCAAGGAAAAGCCGAAGCGATCGCCGCCACCAGTTTAGGATTAGTTGTAGGTACGTTTAACTGGTTTATTGATTTTATTTTGATTCTGGTGATTGCCTTTTATATGTTACTCGATGGTGAACGGTTGTGGGATGGAATTACCAGTTTTTTATCGCCGAAAGTTCGCTATATTTTTACAGACTGTCTCGCCCGTAACCTGCAAGGATTTGTCGTCGGTCAGTTTATCCTGGGACTGTTTATGGCGGTGAGTTTAACGATCTCTTTTTTCCTGCTGAAAGTTCCCTTCTTTCTATTATTTGCCGTATTTATTGGCCTTCTAGAAATTATTCCTTTTGTTGGGGCGACATTAGGAATTGGAACGGTGACTATTATTGTGGCTTTTATTGATTGGTGGTTAGCATTGCAAGTTCTGCTTGTGGCGATCATCTTTCAGCAAATCAAAGATAATCTTGTTACCCCTCGAATTATGGGAAATATTACTGGACTTAGCCCGGTGATTATTTTCTCCTCTCTCCTACTTGGAGGTAGAATTGGGGGATTATTGGGTGTAATTCTCGCCATTCCATTAACAGGTGTGATCAAAAGTATTTTTGAAGTCATTCTCGATCCGAGTTCACCTCCCCAGACGGGTTCATTTTTTACAAATCCTTTAGATGAAGTTGAAGGGGAAAATAATAACAGTCAGGAAACTGAAGACCAATCCTCGCTAATTGTCAATAATTAGATCACTTGTCGATTATAATTGTTGTTAATCGTACTCTGCAACTCAATATAAAATCAATATGAAATGGTGGCATCGGCTCAAGAAAAATCCCTTAGCTCGACTCGGAGCAATTATTTTAATTGTATTTTATCTCTGTGCAATTTTTGCAGATTTTGTCGCACCCTACAGTGCCTATGAGACTAAAATTGATGGGGCGTTACTTCCACCGACGAGCATTTATTGGCAAAATCAACAGGGAGAATTTATTGGGCCGCACGTTTACCCGAATACTCAGGGGCCAGTGGAAATTGAAACCGGAAAACGTCAGTTAAGAGTGGATCGAGATAACCCTTGTCCACTCCGGTTATTTGTTCAGGGAACTCCCTATAAACTTTGGGGAATTATTCCCGGAGATCGACATTTATTTGGAGTAATTGGAGAGTGTAAAATTCATCTTCTGGGAACCGATGAACAAGCTCGCGATCAGTTTAGTCGCTTAATTTTTGGCAGTCAAATTAGTTTGAGTATTGGCTTTGTGGGAATTGCAATTTACTTCCCCATTGGTCTAATTTTGGGTGGAATTTCAGGTTACTTTGGTGGGTGGACTGATACGCTGATTATGCGTGTAGTGGAAGTCTTAATGACGATTCCTGGAATTTATTTGTTAGTTGCTTTAGCTGCTATATTACCTCCCGAATTGAGTAGCGCTCAACGCTATTTATTAATTGTTGTAATTATTTCTTTTATTAGTTGGGCTGGTTTGGCAAGGGTTATTCGTGGACAAGTTCTATCGATTAAAGAGCGACAATTTGTACAAGCAACTCAAGCTATGGGTGCAAATCCACTCTATATTATTTGGCGTCATATTTTGCCTCAAACCGCTACCTATGTAATTATTTCGGCAACATTAGCAATTCCTGGATTTATTGTCTCTGAGTCAGTTTTAAGTTTAATTGGTTTAGGCATTCAAGAACCCGATCCC
>CAZNCM010000053.1:19534-22727 GCA_964571155.1 uncultured Lyngbya sp.
CAACAAATGCTTCGATTTTAGTGCTGCAACCCTGGTTAATTTTGCCGCCTGCGGTGTTAATTATTCTGACGGTACTGGCGTTTAATTTACTCGGCGATGGACTACGAGATGCTCTTGATCCTCGGAGTTTACAACGATAGTCTGTTCTGCGAGTGCTGTTCAAAATCACCTTTTTTATTCCGTATTTTCTCGGATGAAGTTAATTGGTTTTCCGTTTATGATAGAGGAGTATAGACTGTTAGTGATCATCGATCAGCTTAACCATGAAAACTTCTCAACTCAGTCCAAACAATCATCAATCTTTAATTACCGTCGTTAACCACGAACTGCGTACCCCTTTGACGACGATTTTAGTTTCAGCCGAATTGTTGAGTCGGTACAATAATACTTGGTCAGAGGAAAAAAAATTGGAGTATATTCAGCGAGTCCAAAAAGCCGCCAGTCAACTGACTCAACTGATTAACAGCGATGAATTTGCCAATAAACTCAAAGATTATGCTGAACAGATACAAGATTCTGTATAATTTTCTGTATAATTAGGGATCAATATACTTCTCTCCGTAAATTTACTGAGCAGTACAGTTGACTCCAAGTTGAATGCTGCTTTTAATCTCAAAATATATGAGATTCTTTCCATCCTTCTCTCAAAAAAATTTATCTCAAACTCAATATACTCGATTTAGCGATTCTGGTAATTGGTAAACGAATTTTCTCCGATCAAAAAGTAGGAAGCGATAGGATTGAGGGGGAATTTGTATTTATCTTTTAATTAGAATTTTATGGGCATTCTTTTATGATTTTCTCTTTTTATTAAATGGCGATTATTTTAGCTCGATTAGTGGGTTTATATACGGCCGAACAAATGAATAAAACTGATGATTAAACTCCAATTTTAATTGAGAATATTGTTGAATTTACTAAAATTAAATAACTTTATTTTTTGAATCTCTGATCTAGATGCTGATCCGTCCAGAAACCGTTATAATCTTCAAGAATAAGTGCAATAATTCAAACAATCGCTATGGATCACACCAGTCAGCAGCTTCAAAAATCAATGCGGAGAGTCCGAATTCCCTACAATGACGCACCGGACTACACCAGACCGACCTTAGAAATTGCGCCCGAATTACATCAACAAATGTTCCAGCGCTTTTGCTTTCTTTATGGTGAAGAACAGGCTAAAATTTTTATGCCTGAATTAGAAAGAATTCTGAAAGTTCATTATGCTCATAAACCTTCCGAACTCATCGAAGAAGAACAATATTTTGACCCCAATAATCGCTTTACCGAATGGGATTTGATCTTGATTACTTACGGTGATTTACTCAAGGGAGATGGACAATCTCCACTCTCAACCTTAGCTCATTTTTTAAATCATTATTTGGGGTTAAGTATCAACACTCTCCATATTCTGCCGTTCTTTCCCTATTCTTCTGATCGCGGTTTTTCTGTGATAGATTTTGATAACGTTGATCCCAATTTAGGATCATGGAAAGATATTGAAGAAATGGGAAACTATTATCAACTGATGTTTGATGGTGTTTTTAACCATGTTTCCTCCAAAAGTCCTTTATTTCAACGGATGCTTAATGGCAACCCCGACTACAAAGATTACTTTACGACTTATCATTCCCCCGATGAACTAACACCCGAAGAAAGGCGGATGATTGTTCGTCCTCGAACTTCCGATATTTTAACAGAATTTCAATCCATTAACGGCCCGATTTGGGTGTGGACTACCTTTTCACCCGATCAAATAGACCTCAATTATAAAAATCCTAAAGTTTTATTAGGTGTAATAGAAACCCTGCTGCTTTATATCCGACGGGGAGCTAATTTAGTGCGCTTAGATGCGGTGACTTATCTTTGGGAAGAACCGGGAACGCCCTGTGCAAATTTAGAACAAACTCACCAAGTGATTAAACTCTTTCGTGATATTGTCAAAGCTGTGGCTCCAACTGTGGGATTAATAACCGAAACTAATGTACCTCACGAGCAAAATATTTCCTATTTTGGTCAGGGTGATGATGAGGCACAAATGGTTTATAATTTTGCCTTACCGCCCTTAGTGCTTTACACCTTTTATCGAGAAGATACAACCGCTTTATCGAATTGGGCAAAAGAAATTAAATACTTGTCTAAAATGACGACCTTTTTGAATATGCTAGATACCCATGATGGCGTCGGATTAATGGGAGTCAAGAGTATTTTACCTCAAGAAGAAATTAATTTTATTATCCAAAAAGCCAGAGAACATGGGGCATTTGTTTCCTACAAAACTGGAGAACAGGGCGAAGAACCCTATGAAATTAATACAACTTGGTATAGCGCTCTTAACCTTGATAATAATGGGGAAGATATTAGTTTTCAAGTTAAGCGTTTTGTGGCTTCCCGCAGTATTGCTTTAGTGTTACGGGGAGTGCCAGGGATTTATTTTCATGGTTTAATTGGAACTCGCAATGATATTGATGCCGTGTTGCGAACTAAATCAAAACGAGACATTAACCGTCGAGTGATTGATGTTAACCGCTTAATTGAAGATGTACAGGATCGCACATCCCGGCTTTCTCTTATCCTTAAAAAATTAGGACATTTACTCGATATTCGGGTACGTTATACGGCTTTTCATCCCAATGGAGAACAAAAGATTTTGATGATTTCTCCCGAAGTTTTTGCGGTGTTGCGAACCTCTCCAAAACAGGATCAATCTATTCTGACGTTAACCAATGTTGCGAACAAAATTTGTCAAGTTGAAATTCCTTTATCGGAACTTGAAGCAGCAGAAACCCAGTGGTATGATCTTGTTGATCAACGGGGGTGGACGACAACAAACGATAAAATGGTAATCACTCTGCAACCCTATGATGTTAAATGGTTGATTCCGTTTGTACAACTTGAACGGAGTATCGAGTCTTCAGTATAAGGCGAGGAGACAGATAGACAGAAAGAGGATAGGAAAATTGCAGATAAAAAATGCAAAATTTCCGGCAAATCACTGAAGATCAAAGAAAAAACTTTTTAGGCTTCAAAATCTTCTTAATCTCAGAAGCCGATTTTAACAATCCTCTTTCTGATTTATCAGTCTTTTGATTTAGGAGAATACCATTATGTTTAAATTTATACCTCGACTGAACTCCCGATTACATCAACTTTTCTTTGCTCGTCAACCGAAGTTATCTCGCCTCAATTCCCG
>CAZNCM010000053.1:22757-23186 GCA_964571155.1 uncultured Lyngbya sp.
AGTTGCGCTGAATATAGGAATTGTTTCTAGCGTGTTAACTGCAATTCCTGCTTTAAGTGCAGAACAAATTACCATTTCTTATGGCCCTGCGGAATCCTCCGTTTCTATTGATGAAATTCAACAGTTTGCAAAACAAGGTAAAGTGACTCCGATTTTGTCATTGTATGGAAGGCTGCTGAAATTAAAAGATGGCGATAAGCTGAGAAAAATTTTACAGACTCCTTTAGAAGCTAGTCCTTGGAGTGTTGGACAGTTTCTTGATACACCCACCGGAAGGGTTCTGTTGACTCGGATCGGAAAAGTGTTGAAAACAGACAAAAATGAGAATGGTTATGCAGCATTAAGAATAGCAATTGGTCAAGCCTCAGCTCATCCTGAAGGTTTAACGATTTTGCGTATTTTAGAAGAATTTCCCGGCGAAAGTATTCG
>CAZNCM010000054.1:0-5532 GCA_964571155.1 uncultured Lyngbya sp.
TTGTGAACAGTGGGCGGTTGAGTAATAATGGTAAAAATAGAGTTTATCACCGTTCACTGTTTTCTGCATACAATATTGATTTTTATTGTGCAGACTGTTAACTTTTAGCACCTGGAGTTATAACGATGCGTGTCGCTCATAATATCACCGAATTGGTGGGTCGAACTCCCCTCGTTCAACTTAATTCGATTCCCCAATCTGAAGGCTGTGTTGGTAAAATTAGAGGGGATGAATCCCGCCGCTTCAGTTAAAGATCGGATTGGCGTGAATATGATTAACGCCGCAGAACGAGATGGTTTGATTATTCCCGGTCACACGATATTAGTTGAACCGACTTCTGGAAATACCGGAATTGCCCTGGCGATGGCTGCGGCTGCGAAGGGATACCGCCTAATTCTCACTATGCCGGATACCATGAGTGTAGAACGACGGGCGATGTTACGGGCTTATGGCGCACAGTTGGAGTTGACTCCCGGTTCACAAGGGATGAAAGGTGCCATTCAAAAGGCGCAGGAGTTGACGGAAACGATTGACAATGCCTATATGCTCCAACAGTTTAGCAACCCTGCAAACCCCGAAATTCACCGCCAAACCACTGCTAAAGAAATTTGGGAAGATACCGACGGACGGATTGATTTTTTAATCGCAGGCGTCGGAACGGGGGGTACAATTACAGGGGTTGCTGATGTGATTAAGCAATATAAACCTCAGTTTAAAGTGATCGCGGTTGAACCGACAAATAGCCCGATTTTATCGGGTGGAAATCCTGGCCCCCATAAAATTCAAGGAATTGGCGCTGGGTTTATTCCTGAAGTTTTAAATGTTGATTTAATTGATGAAGTTGTTCAAATTACCGATGATGAAGCGATGAATTATGGTCGCCGTTTAGCCCGGGAAGAAGGGATTTTATCGGGAATTTCGACGGGTGCGGCTTTGGCTGCGGCGATTAAAGTTGCTCAACGTCCTGAAAATGAAGGTAAACTAATTGTGATGATTCAACCGAGTTTTGGCGAACGGTATCTCAGCACGCCGATGTTCCAAGATTTGGAAGAACAAAAAGAACCTGTATTAATTGGTTAGTATCGCCCCCAAACCCCCAATTATGGGGGCTGAAGTTGATTAATGTATTACAACTCAAGTCCCGTTGCGATATAGTCCTATACGCGGGGATTTTATGGCGACTGTTGAGGGCTGGTTTATATTAGAGACTAAAAAACCCGGTTTCTCAAAGAAACCGGGTTTTTGGCTTGTACCAACGGGGAACCCGCCCCTACAAAACTGATAACTATTTATTTATGGAGAAACAAGAACATTTAACCCTTCAACCCACCGCAGACGGTTCTTGCACGTTTTATTCAAACGTGTTTAAGGAGTCTTTTCACAGTCAATTTGGGGCGAAACAAGAAGCAGAATTGAAGTTTGTTGAACCGTTAAATTTACGTCAACGCGCCCGAAATTCCCCCGTATTTTTGCTTGATATTTGCTATGGTTTGGGTTATAATAGTGCTGCGGCATTAACAGCAATTTGGGACGTTAACCCCGATTGTCAGATCGAATTAATTGCTTTAGAACTGGATGAAACCGTGCCGAAAAGTGCGATCGCCCATCAGGTTCTTGAAAGTTATCCGGCGGAAATTGTAGAACTATTAGCGCAATTTTCAACAACTCATTCTTTGAAAAGCGATCGCTTAAATGCTAAACTGTTACTGGGAGATGCACGAACCACGCTACAACAAGTTCGATCTTCTGGGTTCAAAGCCGACGCTGTTTTTCTCGATCCGTTTTCGCCTCCCGTTTGTCCGCAACTGTGGACGGTGGAGTTTTTAAGCCTTGTCGCCCAGTGTTTGAAACCGGATGGAAATTTAGCTACCTACTCCTGTTCGGCTACGGTTAGAAGCGCGTTACTCGCCGCAGGATTAACCATTGGTTCAACCTCTCCCGTTGGACGACGCACACCCGGAACCATTGCGGGTTTTTCCTCTGCTGCGTTACCCCCATTATCAACCTCTGAACTCGAACACTTACAAACTCGCGCTGCTGTTCCCTACCGAGATCCGAGCTTAAACGATAACGCTGAGAGTATTATACAACGCCGTCAACAAGAGCAACAGTCTTCCCCCTTAGAACCGACCTCTCAGTGGAAGAAACGCATCAAAAACCCGTGACTGGGAATCGTTTTTTGACATTAGTGATTTGGGGATGATTCCGCTAAAGTCCCCCAAATTTGGAGCATCTAGGGTGCTTGATCAAAACAACACCAGATTAATTGAGAGTTCAACTTTCAAACCGGGATTTTAATCTCTGATCAATGCGCTGATCTTATGAAATCATAATTACAGGCTTGAGTAATCAAGTCAATCACTTAAACAACTGAAACCGAAATTTTTTTTAATGGTAGCAGTAGCAATTTTAGCAGCCGGACGGGGAACCCGCATGAAATCTGATCTCCCCAAAGCACACTTGTCCAGCGAGTTCTCGATAGTTGTGTGCGAGTTCAACCTTCTCGACGAATAGTTATTGTCGGTTATCGCGGTGATTTCGTCAAGGAGTCTTTACTCGAAAGCCAAAATAGTGAAGCTCATGCTAATGATTCTTCTCTTGAGTTTATCGAACAAACGGAACAATTGGGAACGGGTCATGCTGTTCAACAATTACTTCCGCATTTAAAAGGGTTTTCGGGTGATTTATTAGTGTTAAATGGGGATGTTCCTTTGTTGCGTCCTCATACGTTGGAAGAATTGGTTAAAATTCACCAACAAAAGGGTAATGCAGCGACAATTTTAACGGCTCATTTACCCAACCCGAAAGGCTACGGACGAGTATTTTGTGATAGTAACAATATCGTTAGTCAAATTGTAGAGGAACGAGACTGTACCAATGCTCAACGCCAAAATTCTCGCATTAATGCCGGGATTTATTGTTTTAATTGGCCGCAACTGGAAAAGGTACTTCCCCAACTCAAAGCTGATAACGATCAACAGGAATATTACCTGACTGATGCTGTTTTTTTCCTGAACCCAGTGATGGCTGTCGATGTGGAAGATTTTCGAGAAATTCTCGGAATTAATAACCGCAAACATCTGACAACGGCTTATCAGGTGTTGCAAGAATGGGTCAAAGATGAATGGATGGCGGAGGGTGTAACTTTACTTGATCCGGCGAGTATTACGATTGATGATACTGTAAAATTAGAACCGGATGTTGTGATTGAACCGCAAACTCATCTGCGGGGAAATACAACGATTAAAACGGGGAGTAGAATTGGCCCAGGGAGTTTAATTGAAAATAGTCAAATTGGCAAAAATGTAACGGTTTTATTTTCGGTTGTTTCTGATAGTATGGTTGCAGATGGAACTCGGATCGGCCCTTATGCTCATTTGCGAGGTCATGCAAATGTTGGGGAAAATTGCCGGATTGGTAATTTTGTGGAACTCAAGAAAACTCAACTCGGCGATCGCACAAATGTCTCTCATTTATCCTACTTGGGAGATGCAACGGTTGGCAATAAAGTGAATATTGGTGCGGGAACAATTACGGCTAATTATGATGGGGTAAACAAGCACCGAACAAATATTGGCGATCGCACAAAAACCGGATCAAATAGTGTTTTGGTAGCGCCCCTTACTTTGGGGGAAGATGTTACGGTTGCGGCGGGTTCAACGGTTACGGAAGATGTTCCTGATGATAGTTTAGTGATCGCCCGTGAACGTCAAGTTGTGAAACCGGGTTGGCGGATGAAATCTAAAAAGACAGAACAACCGAAAGCCGAATAAAATTAAGATAGGGGCGCGTATTTTGCGCCTAATTCTGTAGGTTGGGTTAAGTGTAAGCGCAACCCAAAAAAAAGTAAATTTATGTTGAGTTTCATTCCTCAACCCAACCTACGGGCTTAAAAAATATTAGTGATGATTAAAGAGTTTTTGAATACGTTGACGAATCCAAACAACAGGATTATGATTATTTTCTGATTCTTCTATTAATCCTAATTCTTTTAATTTGATCTGACAAGTGGCAACTATTTCTTGACGTTTGGCGAGTTCTTCTGCTAGTCGATGAACTAAATCAGGTTTGTCTTTGATAAAGGTTTGAAAGTTGTGTTTTGGAATAATAAATAATATGGTTTCTTCTAAGGAACGAATGCTAGCAGGTTGAGGAACGCCCAACATTAAAGAAAATTCTCCAAAAAAATTGTGGGTTTTGAGAACATCAATTTGTCGATCAACCTTTTCGAGATAAGCTTCGACAGAACCCACAAGAATAATATACAATCCTTCTCCAGTTTCTCCTTCTCGAAAGATAACTTGTGAAGCTTGAAACTGTTTGCGATATCCGAGTTCTATTAATTGTCGAAGATGGAAGTCATTACAGGTTTTAAAATAACAAACATTTTTTAAAATATCTTTTAAAAACAGAGGTTTATCTGAAGGTTCATTAGGTGAAAGAGGAGTAAGAGAAGGCTTGATATTCAGGGTTTTTGGTTGATCGGGTGATGTTAAGGTTTCTAAATTTTTGACCCATAAATCTCGTTGAGGAAAGGGAATAGAAATTCCATATTGACGAAATTGATATTCAATAATGTAGAGAATCGAACTTTTAACTGTAATTTGAGTATCAATTTTATTGACATAAACCCAAAGTTCAAAGTTTAAAGAATTATCACCAAATCCAATAAATTTTACCTTGGGTGAGGGTTCATGTAAAACCGTTGATTCTAGGTAAGCACATTCTAACAATATTTCAGTCACAATCACCGGATCACTTCCATAAGCAACACCAACGGGAATTTTGATCCGTCCTCGGAAGCTTTCTAAACTCATATTCACCAAACGATTTTCAACCAATTGACTATTGGGAACAACGACATCAAATTGATCAAAAGTTTCAATGATAGTAGAACGAATTGATATTTCTTTGACATATCCAATCATTCCATCGAGTTCAATAAAATCTCCAACTTTAACTTTCCGTTCGAGTAAAATCGTTAAGCCACTGACAAAGTTTTTGGTAATATCTTGTAACCCAAACCCTATCCCAATCCCTAAACCACCTGCTAAAATAGTCAAAGAACCGAGATCAATTCCATTGGCTTGTAATACTAAAACACAACCTAAAACCCCAACACCATAACCGAGAATAGTTGAGATAATTTCTCGGTTACTCGCGTCTATTTTAAATTTAATTAAAACTTGTCGCTTTAAAAATTGTTTGAATAGTCGAGAAATCAGAATCGCTAGCAGCAGTGAAATCGTTAAGTTAATAACAGCTAAACTGGAGATAGGTTTATTCCCAATCTTGAATAACGGTTCACTCAAAAAAGACAAGTTAACTGCAAATTTCCCAACGTTTGCAAACAGCATATTTTCAGTACCAGAAGTGAAAATATAATCAAAGCCGGGTTAATTCTGCACTAACCCAGCCGATAATTAATGATGATTTTTTCAGAGGTCGCTTTAATTAAGCCGAACCCAACTTACCGTTAATGAAACAAGCAATTAAACAAGTGCTAAATTGGGATAGTTCGCCAACATATCA
>CAZNCM010000054.1:5542-12027 GCA_964571155.1 uncultured Lyngbya sp.
GGGGAGTCCATAATACTTCTACAGCTAACAGTTGTTCCCCACCAATAGAACCCAAACGACTCACGGCTTGACGTAAATCTTGAGCGCTATTAACCTTCGGTAATTCTAACTTACCTACCGTTCCCACAACCAACGTCACCACAATATATTCTCCGGGTGCTTGACCTTCTTGGGGAACAATTTCACCGTTACCAACCTCACCCGATTTAATCGCCGGAGCGCTTTTACCGGAAAGTTGGTTATTATAATTAGACAGGGTTTCTTCAGTGAATTTGCTGCGTTCTGCGATCGCCCACTGATTAAATTGAGCCTCAGCCGACTCCATTCCGGTTTGGGTGGTTTCAGCCGCCCCATACGCCCAATATTCGGGATGACGCAACAGGGCTAAGGTGGCTTCTTGTAACACTTGGGCGCGACCTTCTGCTGAACCTGTATCCGCCGCTTGAGCGATGCGATCTAAGTCGTCTTGTAAGCTACGACCCTCAGCCAATAAACCGACTTGTACCCGCCCAACCGATACGCCTAAACGTCCGTAACCGCCTGTTTGTTCGTCTCCTGCTGTAGCGGACTGGAAACTTCTCACCAGGAAATTCGCGATCGCAATAAAGATGAAAATGCCAAATAATCCACCAAAACCGCCCCCAAACCCAAAGAAGGGAATCAGGAAGGGGAAACCAAAGCCACCGCCACCATAACCACCCGGCGCTCTACTTGGGCCAGGAGCGTAGGTTCTCGGGGTTCTAAAGGAACCTCCACCAATACGTCCACCACTGCGGGCCGCCAGTGCAAAATCAGCTTGTGAGAAGATGAGTGTAAAAACTATCCCAAAAGCAACTAAGGATTTCAAAATTGATTTTATTCGAGATTGCTGTTTTTCGTTCTTCATAGAGTTTTCAAATTTAACTTCTGGTTAACCGGAAGGGGATAACCAACCTCACCTAATACTGTAACGCTTTTCGGGTATTCTCTTGAACCTGCTGATGGGGGGATTTCCGCAATTTGTGTTAAATTCACCGCCAGTATTGCTAAACAATTATCATAAGCGAGTAGACAAAAATCATTAAGTTACAAGAAATGAATTCAATTTCTACTCGTTTAGCGCATCTATGCCAACTGCTTTATACCCCTCAAAAGCTTGGTCTTCTTGTCGCCTGTGTAATTGGGATTATTTCTGCACTTTCGGCGGCTATATTTCAATGGGGTGTCGGCTTTGTAGGAACAGCACGAGTCCATTTGGCGGTTCAGTTTCCTAATCTTATTATTTTACCATTATTTGGTGCAATCGGTGGATTTATTTCGGGTTGGTTAGTTGAACGTTTTGCGCCGGAAAGTGCGGGAAGCGGGATTCCTCAAGTCAAAGCGGCGATCGCGAATGTTGCTCAACCCTTGAATTTACGCATTGCTGGAATTAAACTGATTGCGGGAATCATGGCGTTAGGTTCGGGGTTAGCTTTGGGACGAGAAGGGCCGACGGTTCAGGTGGGTGCGTCTCTGGCGTTAACTCTAGGAAAACAGTTTCGTCATGCCCGTTTTTTGCGAAAACAAATTGTCGCCGCAGGTGCCGGTGCGGGTTTGGCGGCGGCTTTTAATGCACCGATGACGGGAGTTTTATTTATTATCGAAGAATTGCTGAAAGATGTCTCTCGCCCCACATTAGGAATGGCGATTGTGGCTTCTTTTGTTGGCGGTGTAGTATCCCGTTTAATTGGGAATCGTCAGCTCAATTTAGATGTGACTGAATTAGCTCGAATTACATCGGATACTTTGTTTTCAAGTTCCGATCTTCCCTTTTTTATCTTAATTGGAATTCTTGCAGGTTTGTTGAGTGCATTGTTTAATCATAGTATTTTAGCGAGTTTAAATTTTTATGATACAAGACTCAATTTACGTTTACCTCTCAAAGTTGCTTTAGCTGGATTAATTTCTGGGATAATATTTGCAATACTTCCTGATATTTTTATGAATAAATCAGGTTTGCAAGAGTTATTAGGAACTGGACAAGAAGATCTCAATACTGCTCTTTTAGCCTTTGTTGCTTACTTTATTCTCACTGTTATTGCTTATGGTTCAGGTGCGCCGGGAGGATTGTTTGCACCTTGCTTAATTCTCGGGGCTGCGTTAGGATTTATTATAGGAATTCTCGCTCAATTTACAGTCGGTTCTGTTGTTCTAACGACTTATGCTTTAGTGGGAATGGGTGCTTTTTTTAGTGGGGCGATTCGAGTTCCAATTACTGCCATTGCTATTATTGCTGAAATGAATTTAGACTTAAATCTCATTTTACCTTTGATGATTAGTTCGGTAACGGCTTATTTAGTGGGTGAAGCGATTTCTCCAGGTTCTTTGTATGATCGTTTGTTAGAACGAAGTGGTATTCATTTAAAACACCCTGAAGCCAAAATTCAAAAACTCTTAACTCAGTTATGGGCTGTTGATGTTATGCAAAAAGATGTCGCTCTATTAACCAGTTCCATGACGATTGATCAAGCCACTCAGTTTATTTTAAATTCTCCCTATCATAGCTTTCCAGTCTTGGAAAATGACAAATTATTGAGTCTATTAACCCTCGAAGACTTACAAGTTTTAACCCAAAACAAACGAGATAAAGTAAATTCAGAGACATTGCTGAAAGAAGTTGTGAGTCATCGTCCTGTTACGATTAATCCTGATACACCTTTACTGGATATTCTCTCCCTTCTCAATCAAAATGATATTGAAGCTTTACCTGTGGTTGAACAGGATCGTGTGATTGGAATTGTAACCTATAAAGACATACTGCGAACCTGTTATCAACAAGAGGATTAATTTTTTGAGAGTTATACAAAGATTGATTAAATCTAATCCCATCAGAATCAAACTTTTGCAATCTGCTTTTTTTGTTCCTATTTTGATTAATATTTTTACTCATCTTTCCCTGAATGCGTTAACCGTTTCTCGAACAATTATTCGTCCAAATTCTGTCAATCAACAAACTTGTCCGGTTGAGTTACAAACTTTAGTGGATCAAATGTTACCGGATTTACCCAGTTATACCAATCGTGTGATTGAACGTCGGAGTAACAGTCGGGAATTTAAACGAGATACCTCTGTTTTAATCGCTGGACAATTAGACGAACTTGAACCTTTACCCTTTAATGTAAATCTAGATTATCCAAATGAAACTTATCTGGTTTATCTCAAAACTTGGGAACGACAATATTATAACAATAAAATCATTCGTTTTCAAAAATATCATTGGTTATTCTTGCGAAAAAGTGCGTCGGGTTGGGAATTAGAAAAGATGTTTTCTAAGTCGAGTTCTTATCCTCGATATGGGTTTTATTCTCTCCCTGGTGAAACAACCGAAAGTGCGATCGCCCAAGCTATTCGGTTATGGTTGCGGGACTGTCAGGCGAAATGATTAAAAAAATGTCAAAATAATCAATAATTGCTGTTAAGAGTTAACTTGAATTCTGATGAGTCATTCTACAACATCTTCTCACGTTTTACCGGATCAGTTTTTTTCAAACTATCGAAGTGATCGTCCTTTCAAAACTTTACTCAACCTCTATCAAAAAGACAGAAAATTTATTGGGCTATCGATGTTCTTTTACATCATTAAGCACAGTCCAGAATGGATTCGTCCCTTAATTATTGCCAATATTATTGATATTATCTCCAATCCCATCAATCATAGTTTATCAGAATTGTGGTTCAATGGAGCTTTTTTAGCCTTTTCGATTATTCAAAATACTCCCACCCATTATCTTCATATTCGCTTTTTGAGTACCGCCACTCATTCAATGGAATATAATCTCAGATCGGCAATTACTCGTCAACTCCAATATCTTTCTATTGGCTTTCATCAACACCGAAATTCTGGCGCTATTCAAAACAAATTACTGCGAGATGTCGAAGCTGTCGCTCTATTGACAAATCAGCTTTTTCAGTATCTCCCTTCATCTATTTTAACCATTGTAATTGCCATTATTATTACCGCCTTTCGCGCCCCTGAATTTTTGATTTTTTTCTTGGGAACGATTCCTGTAGCGGTAACGTTAATTCGACATTTTCGGACTCCGATTCGTTCTCGAAACTCAGTCTTTCGTCAACAGATGGAAAGCACTTCAGCTTATTTAATTGAGATGCTGAAACTAATTCCTATTACTCGCGCTCATGGGGCTGAAGAAGCAGAAATTGATCGCACAGAACAACGTTTAAAATCCCTTAAAGAAGCCAGTATAAAACTCGATTTAATCAACGCTTTAGCAAATGCTGCATCTTGGGTGAGTTTGCGATCTTTTAACCTCATTTGCTTATTAACATCTGCTTGGTTAGCCTATACCGGAAAATGGGGAATTAGCGTCGGAGATGTGGTGTTATTAACAGGATATTTTGACTCAATCACAGGTTCAGTGGTGCAGATTTTAGGGGTACTTCCTCAAATTGGAAAAGGGTTTGAAGCGTTGTCAAGTATTGGGGAAGTTTTAGAATGTCCTGATGTCGAACATAATCACGGAAAAATACCCGTTCAACACCTCAAAGGTGAGTTTAGTTTTGAGTCGGTTTGTTATACTTATCCAGAAAGCAAACAACAAACCGCAATTACCGATTTTTCTCTACAGGTTAAACCCGGAGAAACCATTGCTATTGTAGGGCCATCCGGTGCTGGAAAATCAACGTTATTAAACTTGATTATTGGGTTTTTGCGCCCAACTTCGGGTAAAATAAAACTGGATAAACAGGATATGAATGAGTTAGATTTAAGAACTTACCGCCAGTTTTTATCGGTGGTTTCTCAGGAGACAATCTTATTTGAGGGAACCGTTCGAGAAAATATTTTGTATGGTAAAAATACAGTCAGCGAACGACGGTTGAAACAAGTTGTTCAAGAATCAAATGCCGATGAATTTATTCAAAATCTCCCTCATGGACTCCAAACTCAAATCGGTGAAAATGGTGTTAAACTCTCCGGAGGACAACGACAACGAATTGCGATTGCACGGGCTTTAATTCGCGATCCGCGTGTGTTAATCTTAGATGAGGCGACTTCTTCTTTAGATACCGTTTCCGAGTCTTTAATTCAAGAAGCTTTAGATCGCTTAGTTCAAAATCGAACCACATTTATTGTCGCCCATCGTCTCTCAACGGTTCGCAAAGCGGATCGAATTGTTGTGTTAGAACACGGTAAAATTATAGAAGTCGGAAGTCACGAACAGTTATTAGAAAATCAGGGTTTATTTGCCATTTTACACGCTTTACAAACATAGTTGATTGTCAAATGCTGTAAATATACGATCTCTCATTTAAAAGACTTAGATCGGTAGAGTAAAATAAAAGATCGAACCTCGATCAACTTCAGATTCAACCCAAATTCGTCCACCATGACGTTCAACAATTTTTTGACAAATGGCTAAACCAATTCCTGTTCCGGGATATTCTTGATCGTGATGTAAACGTTGAAAGATTTTAAAGATGCGCTCAAAATATTCTGAGTTAATTCCAATTCCATTATCCCTGATACTAAAATACCATTCTTGAGTTTGACCTGCATCAACGAGATTAGGTTTAACTCCGATTTCAATATCGGGTAAAACTTGAGGATAACAATATTTAATCGCATTTCCGATCAGATTTTGAAATAAAAGCACTAATTGTTGTTCGTCAGCAATTACAGTCGGTAATCGACAGGAGTTAATGGTAGCATCCCGTTCAGTGATTACAACTTGGAGATTTTGCAATGCTTGTTGTAAAACTTGATTACAGTCTACGTGTTTAAAATTCGCTGTACTCATGCTGGTTCCCACTTGAGAGTAAGCTAATAAATCTTTGATCAATTGTTGCATTCGTGTGGCTGAATCCACGATATAATGAATATAAGTTTGAGTGTCTTCGTCAAGATTATCTTGATATTTTTGAACTAATAACTGTGAAAATAAACTCACGATTCGCAAAGGTTCTTGTAAGTCGTGAGAGGCGACATAAGCAAACTGTTCTAGCTCCCGGTTTGACTGTAGTAACTCTCGGTTGAGAGTAAATAATAATTCTTCGGCTTGTTTCCGTTCAGTAATATCAATACATGAGCCGATATACCCTGCAAAATTACCATCCGCAGTCATACGAGGAACCCCTTTGTCTAAAATCCAACGATATTCTCCATCCCAACGTCTCAGGCGAAATTCCATGATCAAAGACTCTCGGGTCTGAGATTTTAAGGTGCAATTTTTCTGCACATATTGAACATCATCAGGATGTACATTATCCAACCAGCCTTGATTGAATTCTTGTTCTTGAGTTCTTCCAGTAAAATCTAGCCACACTTGATTAAAAAAAGTACACTCACCTTCAGCATTAGCCATCCAAATTAATACAGGCGCACTATTCGCCATTAACCGAAAACGTTCCTCACTTTCTCGCAGCGCAACTTCAGCTTGTTTGCCTTCGGTAATATCAATCATATAGCCAATAATTTCTGTAGATTGACTAATATGATTATGAATCAACTT
>CAZNCM010000054.1:12037-23042 GCA_964571155.1 uncultured Lyngbya sp.
CGATAAGTATTATTTTTATGCAAAAATCTATATTCAAGGATCTCTGTTCCGGTTTCTAAAACTCGTGATAACTGATGAAAAGCTTGATCAAAATCATCCAGATGTACTCGCTCCGCCCAAAATTGAGACTTTTCTACAAACTCCCAAGCTTGATAACCTGTAATCGAGTGAATCGTCTGACTCATGTAGGTCGCACCATAATCTCCCATTGCTTTGCTAGTATAAATCGCACCGGGGCTAGAACTCAGTAAAAACTGAAGTCGTTCTTGAGTGATATTTAATTGCTGTTCAATCAGAGTACATTTGTTAATTTCTGCTGCTAAATTCTGATTAATTTGCTGGAGTTGAGCCGTGCGTTCTTGAACTCGTTGTTCAAGTTCTTGATTGAGTTTTTTAATTTCGGCTTCGCTTTGTTTCCGTTGAGTAATATCTTCAACGACAGCAATAAAATAAATCGGTTTTTTATCACGGTCGCAGACCAATGAAACGGATAAATGAACCCAAATGAGAGTTCCTTCTTTGCGAAATAAGCATCTTTCCAAAGAACAAGTAGAAATCTCTTTTGATAAAAGGTGTTCGAGAAAACTTGTGTTATAATTGAAGTGTTCTGAACCCGTAAGATCCTGACATTTTAGTTGTAGAAGTTCATCCCGAGTGTATCCAAATAGATCACATAGCGTTTGATTAACTTGTAACCATTCACCTTGAAATCCAACCCGAGCAATACCAATAGCCGCCTGTTCAAAAATAGCTCGCAAGAGTTCTTCTGAGTTCCGTAAAGCGGCTTCTGCTTGTTGACGTTCTATGATTTCTCGTTGTAAGTTTAAGTTGGCTTCTTCTAACTGATGGGGACTCGGTATTGTTAAAATTTTAGGAATATCAAAAATGATTTTTAATGCTATCCAACAAGAGAGAACTACTGTTGTAATTTTGACTATTATTAACAATTTATTGAATGGATACCACCATATAAATACAGCTATAATGTGAGTCGTGGCGACACAGATTGCGAAAACACTTAATAGCAATAAAGCTTGCTTAAAGGGTACGTTTTTTCGTCGGGGTATCCAATAGAAAACTACGAGAGGCAATGAGTAAAAGGCAATGGCGATCAATAGGTCTGAAACGGGAGTTAGTTTGAGATAAAAAGGTACTTCTATCAAAAGATTATGGTCGATAAAGTATGGAAAGTTTTTAGTTAAAAAATCACTTAAAAATGTCATTTTAGATTAAATTTAACAAGAGTATTGAACTTAAAAGATGATAAAGGTTGCTCACCTCAAGCTTTCGATAGCATGAATAATTTTATCAAATTGACTCAAATCATCAGGTTTAGGAATATAACAGTGAGCAGAGAGATTTTGATTTTTGAGAATCTCCTCATCCGTTCGGGAAGTCGTCAGTACAATTACGGGAATTTGATTGAGACTTAAACTGGCTTTGATATTTTCTAAGACCTCTCGACCATTTTTTTTAGGAAGATTCAAATCGAGTAAAATTAGATCAGGGCGTGGTGCAGTTTGATATTCACCTTGTTGATGCAGAAATGCGATTGCTTCTTCCCCATCACGAACAATGTGTATCCGGTTCGGAATTTTTAAATTTTTAAGTGTTTCTTGAGTCAGAAAAATATCACCGGGATTGTCTTCGATGAGAAGAATTTCTAGAGTAGATGGCGTAGATCGATTATTCACGTTATAATTCCTACAATTTATGATTTGAGTCAGTTGTGTAAATCTAATATAGATCGAAGTGATTGTGATCACGATCAAAGTTGTCATCTCATGTAAAATTGATTACTTGATCTGTCGGTTGACTTCCAAAAAGAGATACAATTCTCTCCACTGGTTCATTAAGTTAATATTGAGTCATCTGTGTAATTCTAATGTATGATGAAATTGAAAATGTTGCCTTACAGTACAAAGTCTTGGATGTCATTGCCATTGGTTTATGTATACTACGCTCAGACTGGATCGTTCTATTTTGGAATCGCTACCTAGAACAGTATACAAAAATTGCTTCATCAGAGATTGTTGGCACTTCATTATTTGTTCATTTTAACCAACTCAACCCCGCCCAGTTTGCATCTTACGGGTATCAAATTTTTCAAAACCAAGAAGAAGTTCATTTTTCAGTCTCATTGAATGTTGAGAAAAATTATCACACTCACTCTCAAAAAGTGTCTTCACTCGAACCCGTCACACTCACTCCTCTTTCTACGATCGCAGGCGAAGGAAATTATGCGTTATTAACCCTACACAATCCCCTAACTGTCAGTAGCCACGATCACACTTCTACCCCATTAGACGAAAAGCAGAGTGAACTCGAACAATTAATTAATCGGATTTCTCACGATCTCCGAGAACCCTTGCGGATGGTGGTTAACTTTAATGAGTTAATCGCCCAACGTTATTCCGGACAACTCGACTCGACGGGAAATCAGATGATTCATTTTGCGGTTGATGGCGCCCGACGGATGCAACAGATGATTGATGGATTGCTCGTTTATTCTCGCCTAAAAACCCAAGATCAACTTCCCCAACCGATTGACGCTCAAGTTTCTCTCAAACAAGCGATAATGGATTTACAATCACTAATCATTAAAACAGAAGCTCAAATCAGTACGACTCCTTTACCAATTGTGATGGCAAATCATCCCCAACTCACTCAGTTATTTAGTATTTTAATTGAAAATGCTATTCAGTATTGCCGAGATCATCCTCCTAAAATTGAAATTGCGGTTCAATCTCAAGCTGATTTTTGGATGTTTTCAGTCAGAGATAATGGTATCGGTATTGATCAGAAATATCATCAGGCTATTTTTGAGATTTTTAGGCGTTTGCACTCTCGACAGGATTACCCTGGTATTGGAATGGGACTCGCGATCGCCAAAAAAATTGTTAAATTGCATCAGGGTTGTATCTGGATTAGTTCTCAAACTCAACAAGGCTCTACTGTTTATTTTACTCTCCCCAAGCACCTAACATCAACTCAGTATTGACTTCATCGGAGAATTTTTGATGTCTCAGGAATTAATTAAAGTTTTATTAGTTGAAGATAATCCCGGTGATGCTTTTCTCATTCAAGAAAGCCTGAAAAAGCGTCGTACAACTCAATTTAAAGTAACTCAGGTTGAATGCTTAAAAGATGCTTTTTATTGTTTGGAATCTGATGATTTTGATTTAGTTTTGCTTGATTTATTTCTTTTAGATAGTCAAGGACTCAATACATTTACAGAAATTTCACTCAAGGCTAACCATTTACCCATTGTTGTTTTAACTGGACTTAATGATGAAGAAATGGCAATTAAAGCGGTACGACTAGGCGCTCAAGATTATCTAAAAAAAGAGCTAGCGATGGGAGAAGTGCTGATTTATTCATTGTGTTATGCTATCGAACGAAAACGAACTCAAGAACAACTTAAACAACAAAAAATTCAACTAGAAACCGCCAATACAGAACTCCAAAAGCGAACAAAACAATTAGAAATATTAAACAATGAGTTAGAAACATTTAGTTATACTGTTTCTCATGATTTACGTTCTCCTTTGTTAAGTATTGATGGCTTTAGCTTTTTTCTAGAAAAAGAATGTAGTGAACAACTCAATACTCAAGGAAAATCTTATTTAAAACGAATTAGACAGGCTGTTGCTCGGATGGATAAACTGATTATCAATTTATTAGAACTTTCCCGGGTTCAGCAAATTGAAATGTGTATTACCGAGGTCAACTTAAGTGAGATTGTAAAAACCATTCTTAAAGAGTTAAAACAGCAAGATACAGAACGAAAAGTAGAATTTAAGATCGCCCCTAATGTTACCGTTCAAGGAAATAAACAACTTTTAAAAATCGCCTTAGAAAATTTGATCTCGAATGCTTGGAAATATACCGCCCAAGAAGAAGTTGCTACAATTGAATTTGGAGTCTTGTTCGCCAGTGAACAAAATATAGATAGCCATCTAGAAATCGAACAGAAACGGTTAAACTCAGAGATTGAGTTCTCCCCCATCCGGCCAACCCCGATTTATTTTCTTGGCGATAATGGCGTGGGTTTTGATATGTATCAAGCCGATAAACTCTTTACCCCTTTCCAGAGATTACATTCATCAGGAGAGTTTCCAGGAACAGGAATTGGTTTAGCAACCGTACAACGCATTATTCATCGCCATCAAGGAAAAATTTGGGCTAAGTCTACTCAAGGAAAAGGAGCTACTTTCTACTTTACCCTAAGTTGAGATTTAAAATCATATCCCTTTTATAACTTTATCTTACAATTCATATAAAATCACTAAAAGAATACTCTTTATCTCCCTAGTCGTCATCTATAGCAAACATTCAGGAGCTTAATAGAAATTAACAAAGAGTCAGAGGAGAAAATTTTTATCAGAGGTATAAAAAAATATTTGCTTTTCCCGAAAACTACTGATTTGTAGTCGCAGACTTTCAAGCTATAATCAAAAAATGGGTGCTTAAAAGTATTCACAAAAAAGCGGATCAAGTTCTCTATCAAAGATTTGATCAGTCTTGAGTCTGAAACCGAACAAAAAAATTCTTAACAATCTAGACAACTATCATCAATTTTATGAAAATAACCTCTTTTAGCAATTCTCAAGCTTACTGTAACTCAGAAGTAACTCCAGTACAATCATTAGCAGAAATTGATCAATTCGTGAGTCACGAACTCCGTACTCCTATTACTTCAATTCAAGTCGCATTAAACCTCTTAAAAACCGAAAAACTCGGCACATTATCCTCAAAAGGTCAGCGTTTAATAGAGATTGCACTCAACAATACTGATCGCTTAATCCGTCTGAGTCAAATTCTTGAAAATCAATCATCTCTCCAGTCCTTAGTCTCTTTGGAGACAATCGAAAAGTTTCGTCTCGAAAAAGAACTCTACCAAGCCTTAAAGCAAGATGAATTTGTCCTCTTTTATCAACCCATTGTTTGTACCCAAAATGCAAAAATTGCCGGTTTAGAAGCCTTAATTCGTTGGCAACATCCTCGACGCGGTTGGGTGACTCCGATAGAATTTATTCCCCTGGCTGAAGAAACAGGACTCATTCAACTCATCGGAGATTGGGTTTTATGCCAAGCCTGTCAGCAACTTAAAATTTGGCAAGAACAATTTCCTTTAGATTCATCGCTAAAAATGAGCGTTAACTTGTCAACCCTACAACTGTCTGATCCTCAATTAAGTTTACGAGTCCAACAAATTATTCAACAAACTGGTCTCAATCCCCAAAGTCTACAACTTGAGATTACAGAAACAGCCTTTTTAGACCACTCACCCATCGCCATCGCCAATTTACAGAATTTAAAACAACAAGGAGTTTACCTCCATATCGACGATTTTGGAACAGGATACTCTAGCCTTTCTCGCCTCCAAGACTGGCCGATTGATGTATTGAAAATTGATAACTCTTTTGTCAGAAGTGGAAAATGGAATATGATCCAAGCGATTTTGATGTTAGCTCAGAGTTTAAATGTAGAAGTGATTGCAGAAGGGATAGAAACCGAACAAGATTGGGTTCAACTCCAGCAGTTGGGATGTCCTTATCTTCAAGGCTATTTATTTTCTCGTCCTGTAGATAGTCAAGCTGCAACCTTGTTAATCGCCGCCGAGCAATTGACTTGTTATTGATACATCCATTCAAAAGATCAATACTAATCTCTATTAACCTCCTGATGGCCATTCTAAAATCTTAGACAGTTGTTCGGCAAAACTCAGAGGATTGATTAATTTAGAGAGAACGGCTTTAACGCCGAGATTAGTATAATGGGGTTGTTCATCAGCTTTTGCTTTTGCTGTCAGGAGAATAACCGGAATATTCCGAGTTTCAGGATCTTGTTGCAACTGTTCAAAGGTCATCGGGCCATCCATATCGGGCATAATCACATCTAAGATAATCGCATCGGGCTGATAAATACGAGCCATTTCTAGACCTTCTAGACCTGATCCAGCAGTGAAAACTTCCCAATGACTACTCATTTCTAGACTCATTTGCAGAAGTTCCCGAATATCTTCCTCATCATCAATTAACAGGATTCGTCGTTTCATTGTACTCAATTCATTTCTCATATTCTGTTGTTTTTTCCAATAAAACTGCTTTTTTAAGTCTCTATTATCAACTTAAATCAAGAAATGAAAAAATCAAAAAATTTCACAGGTTTTTCACATGATCAAAGTTGAGAGGATCAACATCCAATATTTTTCATCTACATTGATCTCGAAACCCGAGAAGTTGTAAAACAGCAATTTCCCCCAGATGCTTTTGCTTGATAGAGTGCTGCATTAGAAGCGGTGTATAGACTCAATAAATCCGTTCCATCCTCTGGATAAGTGCTAATTCCTGCACTCGTAGTCATTTTAATCTCTACATAGTTGATAATGGGAAAAACCGTTTTTTCAACCGACTTGAGAAGTTGCATTATCCGTTTTTGACCATCGACTCGGTTACTCCCATATAAACCCACTAAAAACTCCTCACCTCCCCAGTGAGCGACAATATCCTCATCTCGAAACTGATGCTGTAAAATCTGGCTAAACTGTCTGATCACCTGATCTCCGACGGTATAGCCATACTGATTATTAATAGATTGGAAACAATCAAGTGCAATTAATGCCAAGCAAAACGGTTGACAATGGCGCTGCGATAGATGCAAATATCGATTCAAATCATGGGTAGAACGCCGACGGTTTGCCAAGCCAGTAATCGGATCAGTTTCTGCTAAACTTCGCAATAAATGAATCCGATCTAGACGATTAAAAATCCGGGTAATCAGTTCAGCTTCTGCAAAGGGTTTAGAAATATAATCATCGGCTCCAGCTTGATAGATATCTTGAATCGTTTGAGGTTCTTTTCGAGCCGAAAGAAATAAAATTGGTAAAGCATTCCAACTGCGATCTGTCCGAACGGTTTTACACAGTTCTATCCCATTGAAAAAAGGCATTTCTAAGTCTAAAATTAGCAGTTCTGGTGCGGTTTTTTCTAAGGTTTCCCAGAATAAACGGGGATCATCTAAGGGGATAACGTTTAAACCATAGGAGGGAAGCAATTCTAGCAAACGATTGAGCGTAACTGGATCATCATCTACCGCTAAAATTTGAGTCGAAGCCGTAGGAGTTGATTGGAGAATATCTTTAATCGCAGTCAGAACTTGATCACAAGATACCGATTTTGATAAAAAAGCATTTCCCCCCAACCGAGCAACCGTCGCCCGATCGCTCATATCATCCCGTACTGTCCACACCAACACAGGTAACTCCGAAAATTGATTCTGCAATTCTTCAAGTAATACAAAACCCCCGTCTTGGTGATCAGGAAATACTAAATCTAGCAACACTAAATCTGGAGGCGTTTCTTGTAAAATTAGGCGAGCTTTTTCGAGTTGGGTTGTAACATCAAGTTGAATATTCCAGTTAATCGCCGCTCGTTGTAACTGTTCGGTAAGTTCGAGATCATCATCAACCACTAAGACCCGATATTGAGTGTTTTGAGGAGTCGGAATTTTTCGATTATAAATGAAGGTTTTATCTTCAGAGTGGGGTTGTTTTTCTTCTAACCAATCGAGGGGTTGTTGTAGTTCTTGATAAAGTTGAGTAATGAATGTTTTTAGCGTGTCAACAGAAGTCTTATTTTTAGGATCTTGATGAGCTTCAATAAACCATTGTTCAATTTGTTGAGCAAGTCGATATCCCGATTTAAACCCAAACATTCCTAGCGAACCTGCAAGTTTATGAGCCTGCATTGCTGCATTTTGACAACGTTCTGGCGTTAAATTTGGAATCGGATCAGTGGTGATTATTTCCTCTAAAGTCTGGATGCGATTGAAAATTAGCGTCTTAAATCGTTCCCAGGAAGCCGCTACATTCGTCACAGAGGAAGAATTCAGCGTGCTGTTGGAGCCAATCGCCTCCGGTGAGTGCTGAACCGAATGAACTGATAAGGCTGAAGAACTCACAAGAACAGAGGCTTGAGATTGAGCCTGGGGAAGGGGTTTGAGACGGTAGCCCACCCCATAGACCGTTTCAATCATTTTATCAGCATTCACCGTTTTTAACTTGCGTCGCAACCGTTTGATATGTGCTCGCACTGTATCTTCATTCGGCTGAGTTTCAAAAGACCACAAGTGTTCGAGAATCGCCGTTTGAGTTAAGACTCGCTTCGGGTTGCGAAGAAACAGTTCCAGCAAGCTGTATTCTTTGGGAGAAAGAGACAGAGGGTGTTGTTGGTAGGTGACTTCCCGAGAGATCGGATCGAGATGGAGAGAGTTCCATTTCAGCAAAGGAGCATTTGCTTTGCGAGGAGAACGGAGTAAAGCTCGAATTCGAGCAAAAAGTTCACGCAGGTTAAAGGGTTTTATCAGGTGATCATCGATACCTGCTTCTAAACAAGCAACACGATCAATTCTACTATTTTGAACTGTTAAAAGTAGAATAGGGACGGTATAGCCTTGCTCACGAATGCGCTGACACAGAGCAACTCCATTGAGTTCAGGTAGGCTACTATCAACTAATAATAAATCATAAGTGAAAGCTTCTACATAAGCCCATCCTTGTTCACCATCTATAACGACATCAACAATATAACCTTGTTCGCTTAGTGCTTTTTTAATTTGACGAGCTTGTGCTTCATCATTTTCTACGACTAAAAACCGCATGAGATTTCTGCCTCGGATTTGTTAACTTAGAATAGATGTGAATAACTCTGTTTAAGCTTCTGGTGATTTAGTATTGCCTTCACTTCTACAAAGCAGAAGCTCTCTTGATCCTATAATCGATATAAATGATAGAGGTTTAGTGCTTTTTTATCCATCATTGGTGATCATAGCCTGATTCCACAAAATAGTTTCAATTTATTATTCTATCACGTTTTTCTAGGACTTATAATTATTTTGAGGTGATTTTTTATATCAAGTTAGATTGATTGATTGTTTGACTTGATTAATTTATACCTTGCTTTAGTATTTCAATTGATTTTCATTAATTAATCCTATGACTTAAAGTCTTTTAAGTATGTATAATCAGATTACATCCTCTTGCAAAAATCTTTTATAGCACTACGCGAATACATGAGAACATTTATAAATCCTAAAACCCTTTCACACTGTTCCCTGTTCCCGATTCAAGTAGCGCTATATTTCAGATAAACACCTCCTGATTCATAATTTTTTTGACTTCACCCTCACAAATAATCTCCCGTTTAGACCAATCTATCCAAACGGGAGAATCATCAATTAATTCCGACTAAAATCTAGTCAGCATCGTACAATCGAGCCACAGAAATCGTCACTTCACCTTGATTATCCTCCAGATAACTATCAAAGAAAAAGGCACATAAAGTAGACGTTTCGCGAACTTCCAACGTTAACGAATCGTGATACCCATTCAACGTTGACCAAGTGGCGCTAACAGGAACCCGAGTTTTCTTATTAATAACTGTCCCGCCATAAATCCAGACCAAACGCACCGCTCTTAATTCGCACAACATAAATACCCGGTTCTAGCGTGTGAGAAACCGCCGTATCTTGAAGTTGTTTCATGCGTTGATCATCAAGCAAGTGACAATTGTGGCGACTATGAACCGTCAGATGTTGAATCGCACAATTACCCGGAGTCACCGCTTGCGGTGTCGTCATCACCGTCGGAATAGATCCCTGACGCACCGATTCCGAAACCGTGCTAATCGTCGCTCCCGTCGTTCCGAGAGTCGTTTGATCAATCAAAGCCGACCCCGAAATCCGTACCGAATTAGAACGAGCCAACATCAACCACTGCTCATCATCAGTCACATAACCAATTTCGGCGAGATAATCACAATCAGCCTCTAGATTAGGAATTTGCAACTGTTGAATCAACTCATGACAATTGTATCGTCGTAGATTCTGAAGCGATGGTGTCTCCACATCAACCCCAGTCACCTCATAAATCCGCAATTGAAACTTCTGTCCACCTTGGGCTTGTGCCGCTACACGCGCCGCCCTGGGCAACTCCCAATGAGCATCAAGACTCTGGTGATCACTGAGCGTTAAGGTAATACAAGCCGCAATCGCCACCTGCGGAGAAACCCCAGTCACATCGCTGATCATACCCGAAGTAGCCGGAACTCGTATCCGGTTAGAACGAGCCAACAACAACCAGTCATCGGTATCCGTCATATACCCAATCTCAATAATATACTCACAATTAATATTGAGATTTGGAACTTGCCATTGTTTGATCAACTCATTGCAATTGTACCGTTGAACACCGTGAGCAGACTGAGTATCAAAGTCAATACCAGTTACCTCATAAACGTGCAGTTGGAACTTTTGTCCGCCCTGTTGTTTCGCTCTGGCTTTCGCCCCCTCCGGCACTTCCCAACGCGCATCAACCAATTCATTTTCACCAAGACTCAGCGTAATATAACTCAGGGTAGAACTCAAAGCCGAAAGCGGTTGTTCTGCTGCATCGACTCCGGTAAAAGCCACAGCCGTTGACCCGATTTCCGCCTCATCTGTTGTCTCCTCAACCGGAACATACAGACGGTTAGAACGAGCCAACAACAACCACAGTCCCTCCTCCGTCAGATAACCAATTTCTAGCAAATATTCCCGTGCGCTTTCAAATTCAAATTGCCAACTCGAAATTGATTCAGCGATGGGACATTCTTCGATCAAAGCGCTCGCCGGAACCTCAACAGAAGTATTCGTCACATCATAAGCCCGGAGTAGAAACTGATCGGCGCCCTGTTGTTTGGCGATCGCTTTTGCCTCATCTGGGACTTCCCACTCCACATCCAGGGTTCTTTCAACACCCGGAGTCAGAATAATCCGACAAGGAATAGAAGACAAACTCGGCAGAACCATCACCCCAGGCATTAACTCTACATCCGATAAATCTGGGGTTGTTAGCGCTGGGATACGAACTCGATAAGAACGAGCCAAAACAAGCCATTCTCCCTCAGCCGTCCGGTAGCCAATTTCAGCAAAATAGTCATGATTACCTTCCAAATGTAGGAGT
>CAZNCM010000055.1:0-15964 GCA_964571155.1 uncultured Lyngbya sp.
AATACTTTACCATCTGGACTAATTGCTAAAGATAAAATCGGGAGAGCATGACCTGTTAACGTATGAATCAATTCTCCAGTTTCTAGATTCCAAATTTTAATCGTATTATCTTTACTACCACTGGCTAATATTCTACCATCTGGACTGATTGCAATCGCACTGACCATTTGAGAATGTCCGATCAGCGTATTTAATAATTCTCCGGTTTGGGTATCCCAAATCATAATCATATTATCCCAACTTCCACTGGCAAGTTTGCGACCATCGGGACTAAATTCTACAGATAAAACCGCATTTGAATGTTCTTTTAAAGTGTGTAATAATGGTAATGTATCGGTATTAATTGCTGTGGTTAAATCCCAGAGTTTAATCGTGCCATCATCACTCGCTGTTGCTAAAATCTGACCGTTTGGACTCACCGCGATCGCATTAATTGAACTGTCATGACCTTTCCACGTTTTTCGCAGTCCACCTGTGGCTAAATTCCAAACGGAAATACTGCCATTACTATTGCCCGTAATTGCATAAGGAGGTACAATTTCTATAGAGAGAATCTCTCCTGAACTTTCCTCTAAACTGGTTGCTAAGGCATAGGTTTGAGCGGAATTCGCAATACTGCGATTCGCTGGAGTCGGCGGTGGTAAATTGGGTGTTGTTTGAGGGGGAGAAGAAGACGATTGAGCCGCTAAACGTTCCGGAACAATGGGTAAAGTTGTGGCTTTTCTCCACGCTAAAAACTGATTAATTTCGATTCCGGCGGAAACAATTTGATCCGGATTAACGCCGAGTTGAACAATACCATTAATTCCGATTACATCTCCGACTTCATTTAAGACGGGGCCGCCACTCATGCCACTTCTAACTAAATTGTTGTAAACTAAAGTGTATCCTTGACGGGGTTCTTGTCGATATTCTACCGTTCCTTTTGTACTCAAAAATAATCGATGTCCCAAGGTACTGGCTGAACGAGGCCATCCGGCAACATAGACCACACTTCCTTGATTAATACTGTCTGAATTTGTTAGTTTAGCGAGGGGATAATGTTGGGAAGTTTGAAACGGAACAACGGCGAGATCCAGTCCGGGAATTTGACGAATTAAGCTATAATAAACTGAATGACGTTGACCATCTGGTGTGACGATTTCATAATCTCCAGCTTGACTAACGACGTGCCAATTCGTGAGGATATAGTAGGTATTTTCTTGTTTTTCAATAATCACTCCCGATCCGCCTTTTGGCCCCTCAATTCGCACAGTAATCTCACTGGCAATTTTGTTAATATCTGTGGGGGTTAATGCAAGCTGTTGGGGAAGATAGGGTAGCTTAGAAAAGCGATGATTAGCTTCTTGACTCCAGACGGGAAGACTGAGAACAAGGGTAAAAGTGAGTCCCGTCAAACTCAGGCTTTGAGAGAGGATTTTAAACAGATTTAGGCTTCTCATTTTGAAATCCAATTTTTAAATTCAAAGGTTCAAAAAAATTGCTGTTCTCGGGAAAGTGAACAAATGAAATATAGGGATTTCTGCTCAGTGATGAATATTTCCCTATGGCATAGTTGCCCCTTGAAGTTCTGTTTCACTCAAGTCTACAGAGTTGAGATTTGCACCTTCTAAGTTCGCATTTTGTAGATTTGCTCCTCTCAGGTTAGCATGACTCAAGTCTACTTTTTCTAAATTGGCTTGTCTCAAGTCCGCGCCTCGAAAATTTGCCCCTCTCGCATCAGCTTGATAAAGATTGGCTTTACTGAGGTTAGTAAATCGAAAATCCGCCTGCATTAAATTCGCTTCGATGAGATCAGCCTGAAATAGATAAGCCCCGTTTAAATGAGCTTCCATCAAATTTGTTTTATACAAGTTAGCTCGATAAAGGTAAGCAGAAATTAACTCGGCTTGATGGAGGTTTGCATGATTCAAATTCGCATGACAAACGGTGGCTTGATATAAACAGGCTTGTCTTAAGTTTGCTCGTCTCAATTGAGCGCGACTTAAATCAACTTGTTTGAGGTTGGTATGGCTGAGATTGGTACTAATTAGATTTCCTTGACTCAAATCAGCGAGTTGTAAATTACTATAGCTTAAATTTGAACTCATTAAGTTTGCTTCACTGAGATTAACACCCATTAAATTGGCAGAACTGAGGTTGGTTCCGGTGAGATTTGCATGGTGAAGATTTGCATTTTGCAGTTGGGCTTGATACAAGTTGGCATGGCTGAGATTAGCTTGAGATAAACAAGCATCAATCAGTTGAATTTGAGAAAGATTAGCACCTTGGAGATGAGCGAATTTAAAGTTAATTCCTTTGAGGTTAACACCTCTGAGGTTGGCTTCGTCTAACTCCGGTTCGATTTCGGGGTGAGTGTTTCTCCAAGCGGTCCAAATATTTTCACCTCGTTTTAATAGGGCAAGATGTTCGATATTAACCATACAGAGCTATTAAAATTAACAATCAAAAAAGGGAAATTGTTTCTCAGAGTTGAGAAGACTTATTCATTTTTATTAGCGTTATCGCGAGAACGACCCGAAACATTTTCTAAGGCGGTTAAAGCGGCTTGAGAACCCGCGAAAATATCTTGTTCTTCTCCTCCGAGATAAAGCCGTCCAAAACTCCCAACAGCTTGAACTTGGAGGATATTAATTAAAGCAGCTTTTTCGGCTTCATTGGCGGCTAAAGCGGCATAGGCTGCGGGTTCAACTTCGAGAACATAAAGGGTTTGACTGGAAAGCAAAAGTTGTCCACGACGATTTCGGTTAATCAGTTGAGCTTGATGGGGATCAATATTACGAATAATTTGACTGGAGATCACTCTAGGTTTGAGACGATCCCGTTCTTCTACCCCTAAAGCGTCTAAAATTGCTCGTCCGGCGGTGACAGTATCGCCTTGACGACTGGAGTGAATTTCTAATAGTCCATAGAGACGTTCAACAAATAGAACACCCGGACGAACGGAGGTTGATTTAAGTGCAACATCAGTAATGCGATTAATTTCAATTCCCGGTGAAATTTCAATCCATAAAGAAGCATCCCCAGGTAGGGGTAAAAATCCAAGTGCCACTGTTCCGATATAGGCGGCGTGTTGAGATTGTAAATTGTCTAGATAGACATAACTGCGTAATTCTACACCCAAGACTGAACTCTCCGTTTAGGGGGCTGTTAATGATCAAATCACTATAAACTCATTATGCCAGACTAGAAAACGATAATCTACACTCTCAAAAATAAATTGTTTTTTGGTTTTCTGTCTGGCGTGTATGGGGAGATTTATTTCCCTTCGAGATCGAAAAATATATCACAAATTGACACAATTTTTCAGCGTTATAGGTGTGGGGTTAAAACGGTTTCTGCCAAAGAAAGTTCGGCATCTGTTGTCCCCTCTATTTGGGGATCAAGTTTGGCACTTCTCAGGGCGATATATTCGGCGAGTTGGGCTTCTATTTGTTCTCGAACAGCCTGACGATATTCTAGGAAATGTTCGTTGTGGGCGCAAATCGTGAGATAATGTTCCCAAACCCCCGGATTGTGTTTGAGAATGCCGAATAAATGATGCCAAAATTTCCAGCGGGTCTGGCGTTTAAAGCCCTGTCGCCAAAAGACAATTGCAATGGCTTTTAAATCGGATAATTCGGGAGTTTTAAACGGGGCTTTGCAAGGAGAAGGAGCGAGTTTCAAGAAACAGCGATAAACGCGATCTAAGTAGCGTTCCGGTTCGTAGAGTGTCCAAAAAGTTGTGATAAATTCTTGAGCAATTTCTTCAATGGGACGAGTGGGAATAAAGTTAATTAATGTCGTTTGATTGATATCTTGTTTAGAGTCAATCAGTAAACGATTTTCGGTTTCTAAACGATTCCATAATGCGGTATTGGGTAACGCTTGTAGCATCCCAAACATAGCAGTGGGAATTGCAGCTTGTTCAACAAACTGAATTACGCGCTCACCTGCGCCTTGTTTTTCTCCATCAAACCCGATAATAAATCCAGCCATGGGTCGCAATCCTACTTGCATAACTTTTTCAATAGAATCGCTGAGAGAACTGCGAGTATTTTGAAACTTTTTCGTGAGTTTTAAACTATCTTCGTCGGGGGTTTCAATTCCCAAAAATACAGCATCAAAGTTACATTGAAGCATCAAATCCATTAATTCTTCATCTGCGGCTAAATCAATCGATGCTTCGGTATTAAATCGGAAGGGATATTTATGCTCTGCTTGCCAAACTTTGAGTTCTTTCAACAATAATTTTACATTGCGTTTGTTGCCAATGAAATTATCATCAACCATAAAGATTCCCCGACGCCAACCGAGTTCGTAGAGACAATCTAATTCTTTTAAAAGTTGACTGGGTAATTTAGTTCTGGGTTTACGACCATAGAGAGTAATAATGTCACAAAACTCACATTGAAACGGACATCCTCGCGAAAATTGCACTGACATCGAATCATAAGCACTAAGATCTAATAAGTCATAACGAGGAATGGGGGTTAAGGTAATATTGGGTTTTTCTGAGGCTCGAAAGACTCCCGAAGTTTCGCCTCGTTGGAGAGCGTCTAAAAATAAAGGAAGTGTTATTTCTCCTTCATCTAAAATCAGAAAATCAGCCCCAGCGTCTAAAGCGTCTTGAGGAACAGAGGTGGGATAAGGGCCGCCAACAGCAACTAATTTACCCCGTTGTTTTGCCGCTTTGACTTGATAGATTAAATCACTTTTCTGAACGATCATTGCAGAGATAATCACCAGATCTGCGCTTTCCCATTCGGCCTCAGTAACAGAGCGAACATTGCGATCAACCAACGTAAAATCCCACTCTTGAGGTAAGATTGCCGCGACCGTAATTAGTCCCAAGGGAGGCAATAAAACCTTGCGGTTCACTAACTCCAAAATTTTGTCGTAAGACCAAAATGTTTTTGGAAATACGGGATAAATTAGTAAAACTTTCATTGATCTTGAAGCCTCCCACAATCCACACTAATATGGAATGATAATCTTAACGTTTGATGATCCCAAAAGGATTGGAGTCAAACCAGAAATCGAAGTCAATTTAACAAAAACAGGACAGAATATATTCCCTGTCCTGAAATTTAATCAATTAAGGAATTGGGTTAAAATTGAGATTTTAAAGCTCAATAATCATTGGAGTAGCGACCCCGTTGACGATTTCCTCCACCAAAAGAACCCTTATTTTCTCGCGGTTTGGCTTTATTGACCTTCAGGTCGCGGCCCATCCATTCAGCCCCATCTAAAGCTTCAATCGCAGCATCTTCTTCGGACTCTGCTCCCATTTCCACGAATGCAAAACCCCGAGGGCGACCTGTTTCCCGGTCAGTAGGGATGCTCACGCGCTGTACAGCACCGTATTCGGCAAATACTGATTTCAAGTCTTCCTCTGTAACCTCATAAGCGAGATTACCAACGTAAATAGACATACATGAGCTCCAAAGTCATACTGAAAATGTAGAGAGATTTCGGATGTCAAGCTCTGTTTAATCAAACAGAACAACAGATTTGCACTGAAAGCAGAAGCGAGAACCTATGCCTAATCTCGAAAGCTATTGTAACACGGGCAGTTCAGCGATGGGATAATAGACAAGTTTGGACAGATCAGTTTTATCCCAAATTTTGAGGGTCAAAATGGATAAAAGAAAGATTAAGATATCACTTCAGTACCCCTATCATCGTGCAGATCTATGAATTCAACTCAAAAACTACCTCGCTGGTTTTACCTTGCTTTAGCTTTTCCGTTGTTATTTCTTAATGCTTGGTTTCTTTTGCTGTTGTTTAAGTATCTACAGCCTGTTCCGGGTATTTTATTAACTGCCAGTCTGATTGCTTTTTTACTCGAATATCCAATTGTTTTTTTAGAACAGCGAGGTGTACCCCGAGGGTTTGCCATTACAGGAGTGATTCTGTTGGCTCTTGTGTTCTTGGGATTTTTGATCTTTGTTTTAAGTCCTTTAGTGTTTCAACAATTGATTGAATTTGTCAATCGTTTACCCGCTTGGATAGAAGAAGGAAGAAAACAGTTGGATACTCTTGATGAACAGACGGTACTCCAATATTTGCCGATGGATCTAAGTGATTTGACGGCTCAGATTAGTAGTCAACTTTCTCGAACCTTAAAATCTCTGACGGCTGAAATTATTGACTTGACCTTAAATACGATTAATAGTGCTTTGAATTTGATTGTTACGGTTGTACTCACGATTCTTTTAGTTCTCAATGGTGAGAAACTTTGGGATGGACTAATAAGCTGGCTACCGGGAAGCTGGAGCGAGCAAATACAGCTTACAATTCAACAAAGTTTTCGCGGTTATTACTCTGGACAAGCGATTTTAGCATTGATTCTTAGCATTGCGTTATCCTTCGCATTCTTAATTTTTAAAATTCCCTTCTGGTTACTATTTGGATTTGGAATTGGTTCATTAAGTTTAATTCCTTTTGGGGGAACTTTTGCTGTTTTAGTCATTAGTACCTTATTGGCATTGCATAATGTTTTTTTGGGGCTGAAGGTTTTAGCCATTGCTTTGATTATTGGTCAAATTAATGAGAATGTGATCGCCCCTCGGTTAATTGGCGGAATTACAGGACTTAATCCGGCTGTAGTGATTGTTTCTCTCTTAACTGGTGTCAAAATTGCCGGGGTTTTGGGTTTATTATTAGCAGTTCCTACTGCGAGTTTAGTGAAGAAGATTGCAGATAATATTCGGAGTTTGGAAGAAATTGAACAGTCAAGTTCTGTGGAAAAGGCTGAATCGTTTTAGCCAGTTTTTTTTGAATTTAAGCACAACTTGCCCTTCTCGTTTCTGGGATAACTCAATAGGTGAACTTGGGGGTGAATGGGTTGTCAAAACCTTCTCGGTAGGTTGAAAATGTTTATTCAAAAAAGAGAGAATTGGCGGTAGGATATTCATAATCTCTCCATCTCCTTGTCAGCAGATCGCTCTGATGCACTGAGTTATGGCAGAAAGTTGAATCTTTCTACCGTCTGCTTGGTAGAGGTGGAGAGGATCAGCTCATACCGTGACTAATTTACGAAAAGAGCTGATCGGTTCATCACTCACCGAATGACTCAGAGTGGTATAGCGCAGAAGTTTTTCCAAACTGCATCAGCTTCAAAGGCTTACATCTAGAGATAAAATACAGTCTAGAAACCGAGAGGAGGTCAGTGAAGCTCAAAATTTGAACTCGCTTTGTAGTTCTTTTGTTGCAGGAAACCTTAAGTTATGCCTGATTTTCAAGGTCGGGGTGTTATAGCATCTTATTCACACCAGAACCGCCAAACATCTACCTCAATGAGTTTAAATAAAAATGCTGTGTTTATGGGTGTCTTGTCGAGATATTGCAAAATGTTCCGAATTCATCCAGCTAGTGAAAAGGTTGGATATCAAACTGATGGGATTACATTAGCACAAGAATTTTTGGAACAACAACTGCTCAAATCCGATCATTCACTTTCATGTAAGAAGTCTTTTGAAACCCTACTTTTGAGTTATTTCAAAGCTCAAAATCCACAAATAGACTTGCAAACTCGTGCTTTAGCTGGGCTTTGCTTACGTTGTGCTGTTTCTGAACCGATTTTGAGAGCTTGTCAAAGAATTGAGCGTTTATTTGGAGGAGGAAAAAGTTTTAAGTACCGAGATTTATTACCTTTTGTTCTCAATGATGATGGTCAGCATTTGATTCTGCTAGATCCCGATCAAAAAACTCAATTGATTTTGCAAAGAGATGGGAGTCTTAAGCCCAGCAGCTTTCCATTTTTCTCGGTGGAAATCTTACAAAGTTTCCAGGCTGATCACCCCACAAATATGAGTTTGAAAAATTGGGTTTATTTTAAAACGAAACAACATCCAGACATTAAGAAGTTTTTATCTGATTATGGATTTAAAAAAATTAGTGATTGGGCGTTGTTAAATCGAACTCGTTCTAAACAACTTGAAACCCTTTCAACTCGTGATCGCCTATTAGTAGAAGCTTTTCATCAGGTTTATCGTCGCGATCGCCGTCAACAATCAAAAGGAGCTAAAAAATGTCCTGATCCATCTTCTGAGCAATTGCAAGAAATGTTAAGTAGACTCCAAAAACATGAGCTAATCATTAGTAGTGAAGAACAACTGTTTAAAGATCTCAAGCAAGTTGCAAAACAACTTAGACAATATGAAGTTTGGAGTAACCGAGAATGTTTAGAGGTTTATAATCAAGAAAAGAATCAGTATGAAATTCGCTCTGATATTCAACAAGAGTATGAACCCCAAATCGAAATTGAACACCAAGAAATTATGGAGTTTTTACATCAAAAACTGAGGGCAATTTTAAGTCAGGCGATTCAAAAAGAAGTTCAGCACAAAATTCAAAAACTCAAAAAAAGTCGAAAATATGCAGAGAAAGCCTCTCAATTCATTCCGGGTTTACAACTTTATTATCATCAAGGAATGTCTCTGAAAGAAATTGCTCCTGTATTGGGAATGACAAGTTGGGATCAAACCAGAAGAATTTTAAATCCGGGTGAACTTTTAAGTAAAATTCGTACGATGACGGTTCAAAATCTTCTGGAAGAAGTCTTAAAAAAAGCTCAACAAATGGGTTTGACTTCAATTCCGCCAAAGCCGGATTATTTAAACACAATCATACAAGCAGTTGAAGCTTTTGCAGATCAGGAGGTTTTTGACAATGCTACTGAAGAAATGAGAACTGGAAAAAACCGTTCTTTCAAGAGCATTTACGCTGAATATTTACGTGCTTATCTTAGTCAACTTATCTAGCTAATCGGAGTTTGTCATGTCAGGAAATCAAAACCCTACAAAAGATTTAAAATTCATGGTCTCAGAAGTTATCACGCTAGAATGTGAGGATTTTGAACAGGCGATGATTGTCAGTAATCCGATAACGGAGGAAGATAAGCAATGGCAAACTTACTTAAATGCGTTAGCATTATTAGGTTTGGAACGATGGTTTACTGAACGCTTGTCTCCTGGAAAAATTCATCAAAATCTTGATTCTAGCCAAGAAGAAATTGGTCATTTTCAGTTTGGAAAATTCAAGATTGGTATTATTGCTGTTGAACACGTACTCAATGAATTTATTTCTTTCCCTCAAGATATTTTTCTAAAACCCGAACACTTGGCTGATTTTTATATTGTTGCTGAAGTGATAGAAGAAGAAGAAGAAATGATATTTAGAGGTTCAATTTCTCAGGAAAAACTTTTATGTATTACTGGAAATTATCGTTGCACATCATCAGAAATTGATTATTTAATTCCGTTAGATGAATTTGATATTGAACTCAATCATTTATTGTTTTACTGTAACTTTATTCAGTCCAATATCCAGCCTAATATTTTACGGAATAATTGTGCCAAAATTTCTGATTGGTTTCAGAATATTTTTGAGTCGGCTTGGCAACCGCTTGAAGCTTTAGTTTCTCCCGAACTAAATTTGGCTTTGGGAACTCGTTGTGTCTCTGAAGCAATAATTCAAAGGGGAAAGCTGATTAACTTGGGGATGCAGTTAAATAGTCGCCGCTTTATTATGTTAGTAACAGTCACTCCAGAACTGGATGAAAAACGACGAGTTTTGGTACAACTTCATCCGACTGTTAATGATGAATATTTGCCCCACTCTGTACAATTGACTTTGCAATCAAAAGCAGGTAAAATCTTACAAGAAGTCACCTCGCGTAGCCACGATAACTATATCCAACTTAATCCTTTTAAAGGAAAATCTGGAAAAAAATTTACAATTGAGGTCAGTTGGAATGATACCCAAATTAGAGAAGAATTTGAACTCTGAACTTAGCCGAGTGGTTGTATTGTCATTGGGGAGGGGTAATTTACAAGTTGGTTTTCCGAGTATTTCTGTACAAATTCGCAATCAAACGTCTTCTGTTTTAGCACAATTTGTTGCCAGTTTACCGCCAGAACCCGCCTTAATTGAACTCTATCAAAGCTGGAAAATTGTTTATCAAAGTCTATGTCAGCGTCATGCTTTACTATCCCTGAGTGAAGAAGAAGATGATGATGATGACGATTTAGAAATTGAACTCGGAGGGGTGACAAATGTTTCCCAAGTGAGTTTTGAAGAATTAAATCATCAATTTCAAGCCCAACTCAATTCTTGGTTAAGATCGGACTCTTTTTCTAACCTCGAAAAACAATTACGTTTTCATCTAGATTCTACCCAAGAAATTCGAGTCATTCTCGAAACGCCAGACGAAATTTTACGACGCCTTCCGTGGCAAAACTGGGAATTTTTTCAAGATTATCCCCTCGCAGAACTCGCCCTCAGTCAACCTGAATATCGCATTCCTGCATCTTCTCAAGTTAACTCTACAAAAACTGCCGTTAGAATCTTAGCTGTTTTTGGGAATAGTCGAGGAATTGATTTAACAACTGAACGGAAAATGTTGCAAAATTTAAGCGATGCAGAACCGCAGTTTTTAATCAATCCTACTCGTCAAGAATTTGAAACCCATCTAGCAGAGAGTCGGGGTTGGGATATTCTGTTTTTTGCTGGTCATAGTCAAACCCAAAGCCAAACCGGGCGGATTTATCTCAATGACCATCCTACTGATAATAACCTCACTTTAGAAGAACTTTCAACGACTCTCCAGCAAGCTATTTTTAATGGATTAAAACTAGCAATTTTCAATTCATGTGACGGTTTAGGACTCGCCAAAGCGTTGGAACATTTGCATATTCCGACTGTAATTGTCATGCGCGAACCGGTACCCAATTATGTCGCCCAGGAATTTTTAAGACATTTTTTAGAAACTTTTGCAATTCAACGACTCTCTTTTTATCGTTCAGTTCAACAAGCCCGTTTTCAACTCCAAACCCTCGAAAATGAATTTCCAGGTGCCTCGGGTTTACCGATTATTTGTCAAAATCCCTCCGTTGAAGCTCCGACTTGGTTACAATTAGGGGGAAATCCACCTTGTCCTTATCGGGGTTTGTTTGCCTTTAGTGAAGAAGATGCAGACTTGTTTTTTGGGCGAGAAACCTTTACTGAAACCTTAGTTTCAGCGGTTAAAAATAATCCCTTAGTTGCTGTGATTGGAGCGAGTGGGAGTGGAAAATCAAGCATAGTCTTTGCAGGATTAGTACCTCAACTTCGCCAAGATATGACTCAACAATGGCAAGTGATTTCCATTCGTCCGGGTCAAAATCCCCTCGAAGCTTTAGCCGTTGCATTAATTCGGGAAATTCACTGGAAACCCCAAAATAATACCACTCAAGATCAACCCTATCATCATCGTTTACTCGAACTCGAATTAGCCGTTGAACTCAAACAAGATAAACACGCTTTAGCAGAAATTCTCTATCGCTACCTTCAAAACTTTCTGCATCGAAGAATTGCCTTAATTATTGATCAATTTGAAGAACTTTATACGCAAAGTAGCGACGCGGAACGTCAAGCTTTTTTAGACGCAATCTTAACCGCCATCAGTCTCGTTCCTCGCTTCTCGCTGATTTTAACATTACGAGCTGATTTTTATAGTTATGCTTTATCCTATCGGCCTTTGAGTGATGCCTTGCAAGGTGCGGTTTATAACCTTGGCCCCATGAGTCGGGAAGAATTACAAACCGTTATCGAAAAACCTGCTGATAAAATGCAGGTTAAACTCGAAGCTGGACTCACTGAAAAACTAATTGCAGCCACCTTAGAACCCGGTCGTTTACCCTTGTTAGAATTTGCCCTAACTGAACTGTGGTCAAAACAACAACAGGGCTGGCTAACCCATCAAACCTATGAAGAAATTGGAGGTGTAGAAACAGCCCTCGCCCGACACGCAGAAGGGATTTATGATGAACTCAATCTAACCGATAAAGAAAGAGCGCAACGAGTCTTTTTACAACTCGTTCAACCGGGAGAAGGAACAGATTTTAGCCGCAGAATAGCAACTCAGGACGAAATTCACGCCGAAAATTGGGATATTGTTACGCATTTAGCATCTGCTCGTTTAGTTGTTACTAACCGTAACGAAAGTAGCGGCGAAGAAACGGTCGAAATAGTTCACGAAGCTTTAATTAAAAATTGGAAACGACTGGAACAATGGATCAAATCCGATGGAGAATTTCGCACTTGGCAAGAACAGTTACGCACCCTATTTCATCAATGGGAAAAAAGCGATTATGATGCGGGGGCTTTGTTACGGGGAAGACTACTAGCCGAGGCTGAATATTGGCAACAGCAACGCCCTCAAGAACTAAGTTCAAGCGATCAATATTTTATTGAACAAAGTATCGCTTTGCGGAATACGGAAACTCAGCAAAAAAAGCGACGCCGACAATTCACCCTTTCTGGACTGAGTGGAGGTTTGTTTTTAGCCGTAGGTTTAGCAACAGTTGCTGTCGGACAATGGCAAAATTCACTCACGAATGAAATCAGAGCAATTACTCAATATTCTCAATCCTTATTTACTTCAAACCATCAATTAGATGCGTTAGTTGAAGCCCTACGCGCCCAGCAAAAATTACAACAAGTTACGGGAAAAAATCCCACTCTAAAAAATAGAGTCAAACAAGTTTTAAATCAATCCCTGTATGGGGTCGTAGAATCTAACCGTTTAGTCGGACATCAAGATTGGGTTTGGCAAGTTGCCATCAGTCCAGATGGTCAAACTATTGCTTCTGCAAGTTCCGATAAAACCGTTAAACTCTGGAATTTAGATGGTAGTTTACGCACCACTTTAAAAGATCATCAACTCGAAGTTTATGCGGTTGCTATCAGTCCAGATGGTCAAACTATTGCTTCTGCAAGTCGAGACAAAACCGTTAAATTGTGGAATATTGATGGCAGTTTACGAACCACAATAAACGCCCATGATGCAGAAGTTTATGCAGTTGCTTTTAGCCCCGATGGTCAAACCATTGCTTCAGCAAGTCGAGATAAAACGGTTAAATTGTGGAAGCTTGACGGCAGCTTAATTACTGTTATAAAAGGTCATCAAGCTCCCGTTCGTGGAGTCGCTTTCAGCCCCGATGGTCAAACTATTGCCTCCGCGAGTGAAGACAACAGCCTCAAACTTTGGACGATTAAAACACTCAAAACCCCAGTGTTACAAACGACTCTCAACGGCCATCGGGCGGGAGTCTGTGGAGTTGTCTTCAGCCCCGACGGTCAAACTATTGCCTCAGCGAGTTTTGATGGTACTGTCAAACTCTGGAACCGTGATGGTAGCTTGCAAAATACCCTGATTGGACATAATGATCAAGTGTATGCGGTGGCGTTCAGTCCCGATGGTCAGACCTTAGCTTCAACCAGTGGCGACCAAACAATTAAACTCTGGAACCGGGACGGCAGCTTGCAAAAAACCCTGATGGGGCATGACGATGAAGTTTGGAAGGTTGCTTTTAGTCCCGATGGTCAAACTCTGGTTTCAGCCAGTGGCGACAAAACGGTGAGACTCTGGATGCTTCACAACAGCCTACTGAGACGGTTGAAAGTTTCTGGTGATGAGGTTTGGGGCGTTGCTTGGAGTGGGGATAGCCGGACGATTGCCACCGCCAGTCGTGACCAAACAGTGAAACTCTGGAACCCAGACGGTACCTTACGTTCAACCTTGAAAGGTCATGCTGCTGAGGTGAGTGGGGTCGCATTTAGTCCCGATGGTCAAACCCTGGCTTCGGCGAGTTGGGATAGAACGATTAAACTTTGGAATGCTGACGGAACGCTACGCACCACCTTAACAGACCATCAAGACTTAGTTTACGCTGTTGCCTTCAGTCCCGATAGTCAAATGATGGTTTCCGCGAGTTCCGATAAAACCGTGAAATTGTGGAAACTGTCCCCAAATAATCCCCCGATAGTCTTAAAAACTCTCAACGGTTTTGACACCGAGGTTTGGGATGTCGTTTTGAGTCCCGATGGTCAAACCATAGCAGCCTCAAGTCGGGGGGGAGTCGTTAAACTTTGGGATGTTAACGGGGTTTTGTTGGACACGTTGGCAGCCCATCAAGGGGGAGTGAAAACTATGGCCTTTAGTCTCGATGGCCAAATGTTAGCGACAGGGAGTGAAGACCACACGGTTAAACTTTGGACATTGCAGGCGAATCAACCCCCGATGCTAGTCCAAACCTTAAATAGCCACGATGGTGAAGTTTTGGGTCTGGCATTTAGTCCCGATGGTCAAACCCTAGCGTCTGCGAGTCAAGATGGAACCGTGAAACTTTGGGACAATCAAGGGGTCTTGCTTTCCACTCTCAACGGTCACAATGGCCCGGTGCGGAAAGTGGCGTTTAGTCCCGATGGTCAAACCTTGGCGACCGCCAGTGAAGATCAAAGTGTGATTCTGTGGAATATCCCTCAAGTTTTGGATCAAGATCAACTGCTTCGTCAAGGATGTGCTTGGGTGCAGAATTACCTTCAACATTATCCTCAGATGAGTGACAGCGATCGCACCATCTGTGATGCTTTCAATCTTACTAAATCGTGAGGTTTAGAATCCCCGTCGTTTACGGCGGAGAGGATGTCAAAAATTAGCCGAAATACTTGTTTACTTGATGGAGGTCAAAAGAATCATCCAAATTTTTCTTTAGCATAATCATAAAATTTTAAATCATATTCACAAATGTTTTCTATTTTTTTGATGACTGACGCTTGAATTTCAGGTTGGGAAACTGGATTTTTATTCATGTGCGGAATCTTAACCGTTAAATTGAATTTCTCTTTTAAATCATTTCTGAACCGATCCAAATCATCTAAAAAAGAAATCAAAGAAAATTTTGATAAGTTTTCTTTAGCAATCTCTAACCTTGTTGACAAATCGGCGCTATCGTGATGGGAAAAATTGCCAAAGTAGTTGATATAATTTTGCCCTCTAAACTTTCCCCTTTCGGTTTCAATAAAATCCTCTAAACTCTCGCTAACCCTGGCGTGATCTTCCGGTTTGTACGCATCATAAAAATACTGAGAAATATATCGTTTTACCGGATTTCTTAAAATAGTAATCCAAGTATATTGATAACGATAAGCTTCCCAAATATTTTCGTTAAAATGAAAATGACCTGAAATATAATTTGTTCCCTTAGCCATCTCATAAATCAAAAGAGATTCTCGGAGTTGAAATTTATCAAATTTACCGTTAATTTTCCCGTTTTGAGTCACAGCTTTAACCGCATTGCTAGTTAGTATGGGGTCAACTTGGTAACTATTTTTTTTTCCCATAAACCCTTCTCAGAGAGCGGTCAACTGATGTCCCTCCTGTTTTAGGAACGTGCATAAAGATAATCTTGGGCTTGGGAGAACTAAAAATCTTTTCGACTTGAACTTTTAAACTTTAAACTCTCATAAATCCATACCTTTTTAGAGATCAAACTGATTAGAGATGGTCGCTTTGTGCGCTTGTCGTATTGACTGAACCGACTTCAGTCTTATGCTTGCTCGGAGAATGAGACTTTGTGATCTCAAGCAAATGTTGACCGAGACGACGGGCTAGCGCTAAAATAGTAAAAGTAGGTGAATAAGAAGGCCCCGTTGGGAACACGGCAGAACTCGCCACATAAAGGTTATCCGTGCCAAACACCCGACAATTAACATCAACCACCCCCTCTTCAGGACAGCTACCCATGCGCGTTGTTCCCATTTGGTGGGCGGCGTCGGTCATATTATCGATACAGGGCGGCTCGTCCCCAAACTCAAAGGTGCCAATACCAACATCAGCAAAACGTTGGGTCAACAGTTCCAAGGTTTTCTTCATGGAACGATGATCGTGTTCGGTAAAGCACCAGTCAACCTCTAATTTTCGTTGACCGAGGGCATCCAGTTCAGTACCGAGCTTAATACGGCTATCTTTTTGGGGAAGTTGCTCCGTCACAAATTTAACTCGGTATGTAGCCACCGCCCCGTTATTATCCCGACAGACGGGCCGACGTTGAATGATTCGTTTGAGTCGGTCTGTTAGTTTTTCGTAGATTGGCTTAATATATAGAACGTGTTCGAGAAGCTGGTGTTCGCGCTGAGTCCGATCATCTAAAGCAAA
>CAZNCM010000055.1:15974-22626 GCA_964571155.1 uncultured Lyngbya sp.
TCGGGTGATCGGTGTAGAAACGACCAACCAGATTATGAGCATTACCGATACCCTCGGGGATTTGACGGTCAGACCCCAATAACAGACGCGCCGCTTCAAACGCCCCAGTCGCCAGAACAATGGTATCACCCTCAACCAAAATTTCTCGACCTTCGAGAGAGCGACAAACCACCGCAGTCACTCGCTGGCCTGAAGGATCGAGTTTTAACTCCGTTGCTGTCGCACCTTGAATCACTTGTAGATTCGGCGAACGACGCATTTCTTCCCCGAAACGGATTGCCGTGCGGGTGGGGGTTTTCTCCCAATAAAAACTGCTCATTTTCAAGCCATAGGCGGCAATTTTGGCCCGAAGATCCAAGATTTCAGGGCGTACCGCTTCGGCCTCTAAATCGCCAAATCCATAATCTTTGGCAGCAGAACGATAATGTTCTAAAAGATCGCTAAAGTCTATAGGCCAACTACTGTTGGGTACCCAATCCCTTCCGTCGAAGTCAGAAGGCTGTAGATATTTCCATTTCCCCGTCCAAACGTTACTGGTTCCCCCAAACTGACGTACCCGACTGACTCCCCGTAGCTCGGGAGGTAAGTATCGATGGTAATATGTATTGGGATTTAACTCGCGGTGGCGTTTCCCCAGAAAGATCACATCGTTTAAGGCTTGAATCTCCGGATCAAAGCGATCGCGTCCACTTTCGAGTAATATTACATCCCGGCCATGACGGGCGAGATGGGTTGAGACTTCAGCCCCCGCAATGCCGGAGCCAAGAACAATTACTTGAGCTTTTAATGTCGTTTGCTCATCAAGTTCTAAAATGTCGCGAATCATGTAAGCTCCTCTATAAATATTGTTGACTTGGACAAAAGATAATTAAGAAGAAGTTGAAGCCGTTAAAAATAGCCCTTCTAGCTTCTTGATAGTTGAGAAAAAGCAGACCAAGCGCTCAGAGAAAAGGTGTGAGCGGGATGAAGTTTTAAAGCCCAGAGGTAATGAGTAAAAGCTGCTTTATTTTGCCCCATTTCAGAGGAGGTAACGGCGTGTTTGTAGACAAACTCAGCAAACATTTTCGGATGCTTTATAAAGACATCCTGATGTTTTTTAATCAAACGATAAAAGCTTTCTTGTCGTAGCTGTTGATTGCCCGATACTCGCTCTGTGCTATGAGAGAGGAGATGATAAGTTACGCTCGGTAAACCTATTAGAGTACATTGGGGATTTAGTCGTAAAAAGAATTCCGAATGAACACGGGAGCGAAAGGTTTCATCCCATCCCCCAATTTTCAATACCAGATCCCGCTCCACAACTAGGGTTTGTTTGGTGTGAAAAGAACGCCCGGGTTCTGGGGTTTCTAAAAAGAAATGGCTTCCTTTCGGAGAAAGATCGGGGGGAATTCGCGTGGCGATCGCTTTACCCGTCTCGTCCACTTTTTGAAGTCCTGAAATAACGGCAACCGGGGGATTGGCGGTTGTTTTTTCCAATGTTGATAGGGAAATTTCTACCATGTGAGGCAGTAAATAATCATCGTCATCTAAGTAAGTTACCCAGCGTCCCAAAGCGGCTTTAGTTCCCACATTTCGCGCCCCCGCTCCGCCTACGTTCTTTTCTAAAAAAATAACTTGTAATCTTGGATCGTCTGGGAGTTCTGCACGTTCTTGTGAAGCATCATCGACCACAATCACTTCTAAATTGTGGTAGGTTTGATTCAGCGCACTCTGAACCGCTCTCGGTAATAAATGAGGTCGATTGTGAGTTGGAATAATAATACTGATCGGGGGATGATTCATAACTTGACCTCCCACTTACGAGGTTGAAAAAAGAGACGGCGGCTCGTTGATTGCTCGGAGTTAATTTTCAAGGGTAAAGACTTGGCTTTATCCCCGGAAAATATACCTGCTTTCATTATTTTATCACCAAAAAACTTTCAATGCAAAGAGATTTGAACTCGGTTCAGACAAAATCAATTGTTTTCAACAGGCAGCGGAGAAGGATGAACTTTTGATTTGGAATTTATGCGTTCCCGGAAAAAACCCAAAACATTGGCAACTTGGGAGACAAAAAACAGTATAGAAAGGATTAATCTCGGTTGATGATGTCCGGGTTGGAAAAAGGGATAACTCAGCAATTTAAAATAAAAGGATAAGGGTTCAACTTTGATTTCTCCGACTCCTCTTTCAGCGTGCAATTGATGAAAGTGAAAAGCCCCCCGACCGTAGTTAAAATGTTGTCGCCAAAAGCTTTTTAATGTTAAATTGTGAGCATGATAAATTTGGGCATCGGGGACGGCTGCCATTGAATAACCGTGATATAACCAGCGATCGCAAAATTCCCGATCTTCCCCGGCCGCCAGGGGGAATGTTGTATCAAACCGCCCGACTTGATGAAAACTATCTGTAGAAAGGGCAAAGTTATTAGACGCAAAAAAGCTGGCTTGTTCGCGGTCGGCGTTGTAATATTCGTACAGATAATCTATCAATAATTGGCTGGCGGTTGAATACAAATTATCCGGTAAAGCGTTGAGGGTTTTTCCACCTAATAAGCTATCTGGAGTCCGGGTAAATTGAGTCTCCAAACTGTTTAACCAGTTGGCCGTCGGTTGACAGTCATCGTCGGTAAAAACGATGAATTTTCCTCGGGCTTTGGCCGCCCCCGTATTGCGTGCGGAAGCGGGGCCGGCGTTGGGTTGGGTGATGAAAGTGATCTCAATTTGTTGATGAAAAGGAGTGACAACGGGTTCTAGAGGCGTGGAACTTCCATCGTCTACAATAATCACTTCAAAGCGATCGCGGGGATAGTCTAGGTTGCTGATAGATTGAAGACAATTTTTCAGTCTATCCGGGCGGTTATAGGTGGGAATAACAATGGAGAAAAAAGGCTGATTCATCTTTTTTACCTAATTATTTTTAAGGAAAATTAAAGTTAAGTTGGTTGCCAGTTATACAGACCATTCTTTAAAATCACGGCCCGTATAATTTCTCAAGCGATTTATATCTTCTAGGAGATAATCAATAAGTCTCTCCCGTAATTTTTCATCTAAAGTCGGTTTCTCTACCTTCTGAGAAAAGGGTAAATAAAAGATTTTCTCAAAATTATATCGAATTTCTGGCGGCATTTTTTTAATTGTTTTTTTCATAAAACTCCGGGATAAAACTTCTCCCCACTGGCTTTTTCTTCTTTTAAAAATAGATCGGTGCAATTTTTGGGGAGTTGGATTAAAATTCAAGCTTTTATCTAAGCCCAGAAAATCCAGAACATTTTCCATCGTTTTGTGAGGCTGACTGGATAAATCTTCTAAAGTAATAACTAAAATATTTGTCTCGGGAAAATATTGTAAATATTGCTCCAGTTGCGTATAGTATTTACTGCGGCTAATATAAACATTGTTATCATAATCTGATAAAGCTTTGTTTAGAGGCTGACTTTCCTTTCGCGCAGCGTATTGGTGAATATAATTAGAAATTATTCGCTCAATTGGGTCGCGTAGGATGTAGATTAATTTTGCCTCCGGGACTATTGAGTACATTTTCTCCGGTACTCCTGTCCAACAGGGATAATTGGTGTAATTCGGTGACGATTCTCCATAAATTTTAGCTTCGCCTACAAAATGCGATTTATACCATTCTATTCCCCGTTCCCACTTGCGTTTACTAACGAAAAAATCCAACTCTTTCTCCCGTGACATTAAAATTTGAGGATGAAGATTTAAGTGGTGATGTAAAGTAGTGGTTCCACACTTCATTGCCCCGATAATAATTAAATTGGGCAGAACTCCTTCTTCCTGTCTATTCTTCATCAAACTCTTAACTCTCATAATTTTTATATTCTCTTTATTTTAACTTTAAATCAAAGTAAAAATCAATTGATTTCGATCTAGATTTTAGTTTTATGGACTGGGTTCTATCTCTCGAGCGGTGTAGATATAGAACGATTTTTCAAACGGTTCTATTGTAGGTTCAACAAAACGCTTCAATTCAGTAATTTTAATGTCGGGAGGGAAAACAGAATCAGATTTCAGTTGATAATTTAGAACTAATAAAGTTTCATTGGGATTATCACGGATAAGTCCTTCAATCATTTTTATATCTTTTACCTGGGTTTGAACAGTCCAAAAACTCCCAAATTCTCCTGTTTCTGGATAATAAATTTGTTGACCAAGATAGCCCGATAAAACAGATGCTTGTCTGTCTCTTTGACCCACTATTGTTAACTTATCAAGATTGTTATCTTGAATATATTGGGCTGTTTCTCGACCCACGGAAAAAGGATAAAATAAATCTATACTATAGGCATGAACACCTGCGAGTAAATGAATCGAAAGAATGGCAGTTAAAAATTGATTTCTGAATCTATTTTCAGTTCTTTGAACAGAAGTTAAGTTGTGCTGTTTTAGCAACTCTTTTTTGAGTATCCATAAGCAGGCGATTAATAAAATAAAGAGATGACCTCGGTGTCTCATAACCCCGTGAAAAATGAGGTAGCTAAATGCCATAATGCTACCTGTTCCAAATAGATAGAGGGTTAATACAAGCCGTTTTTGAGCTAAAATCTTAATAGAAATAAGTAGAAGAATAAAAGAACCTAAAGCTGCAATAAATACCCCCAATGATATACCCCCTACAGTCGGAAAAATATTGCTGTGAATGAGAATATTAGTATTCCAAAAGTTATTATTTAATTGGTATGGGATAGGAATATAACTTCTCCATATATCTGTAACTATTTTCCCTAAAGTTTCTAATTCTTGGAATAAACTCGAACTGGATTGAATCTGTTCAGCAGAAGATTGAATGGGGCGAATGAGTTTTTCTTGTGAAATCACAGGTCGAATAATTTGTAAGAATGAAAGCCCCCAGCCTGAAATTAGAATGAATAAACTAATGAATATTTTTGATTTATTTAGTTTATTGGCTTTGATCTGAGAATAAAAACTGTCAATTAAAGTTAAAGCAAATGCAAAACTAAGAATGAAAGCAAAAACATTGGTATTTGCCATCAATGCTAATACTGTAGCAAGTAATATAGGCTTGACCTTATTTTTTGAATAAATGACGCAAAATAGAATAATAAATAAAACACCTAAATTGTAGTTTCTGCTGATAATTGTATATTCATAAAAAAAGTAATATCCAAAGCTGAGTAAAAATTTATGTAAAGGAGAAAAGGGAGAAAATTTGACTATTAAAGAAACAATAACAACCGATATAGATAGATGAAAAATCTGCATAATTAAAGGATTATGGGTAATTCGGCTTAACCCATATAGACAGAGATGCCATAAACCCGGATGTCCTTCATACTGCATATTGTGAAAGAGTTCTATCAGGGATGCACTATCTCGAGCGAGTAACCAAGCTTGAAATTCATCCCGCCAAATTTCGTGGTGAAGGATACCTACCAAGCCGAAAAGGAGAAAAGCGATAATGATGCTATTTTCGATGAGTGCTTGGTTTTTAGAGAAGCTGAAGTCAATGTTTTTTGGTAAATTTAACTGGGACATCGTTAAGATTTTAATATTAAGTTACAGCGAACATGAATAACTTTTGATTGGAATTTTAGTTTTCTAGAGTGGGTGCTATCTCTTGAGCGGTATAGATGTAGAATGCTTTTTCATAGGGTTCTATTGTTGGCTTAACAAAACGCTTAAGTTCAGTAATTTTAATATCGGGAGGGAAAACAGAATCGGATTCAAGTTTATAAGTTAAAACTAGTAAAGTTTCATTAGGGTTACCACGAATTAGTCCTTCAATATTTTTGATGTCTTTCTTTTTCTTTTTAATTGTCCAAAAGCTACCAAATTGACCCGTATCTGGATAATAGATTTGTTGATTGAGATAGCCGGATAGGACTGCTGCTTGCGCGTATCTTTGACCGACTATTATTAACTGGTCAAGATTGTTATTTTTAATATATTGAGCCGTTTCTCGACCCACAGAAAAAGGATAAAATAAATCTATACTGTAAGCGTGAACACCTCCGAGTAAATGAAGTGAAAGAATCACGGTTAAAAATTGACTTCTGAATCGACTTTCGGCTTTTTGTTTCAAAGTTAAGTTTCGCTTTTTTAAGAACTCGTTTTTTAGCATCCATAGGCAGGCTATTAACAAAATAAAAAGGTGACCACGATGCCGCATAAACCCTTGAAAGATGAGGTAGTTAAAAGTAATAATACTACCAGTTCCAAAAATATAAATTGTCAGTATTAGTCGTTTTGGATAACAAAGTTTAATAACAATCAGTAGAAGAAGGAAAGAAGCTAAACCCGCAAAAATTGAACCCAATGATATACCCGCTACCGAGGGCAAAACCTTATTATGAACGAGTATATTACTATTCCAAAAATTATTATTGAGGTGAAAGGGAATCGGTACATAACTTCTCAAAATATTTGTAAATGCCGTAGCTAAATTTTCAATTTCTTTCAATAAATTTGAGCCGGATTTAATCTGTTGGGCGGAAGAAGATTGTATTGGACGAATTAGTTTTTCTTGTTGTCTAATTAAGGGGTGAATAATTTGGGATAAGGAAATACTCCAACCGGAAATTAAAATAAATAAACTAATAAATGTTTTTTTGTTATTCAGTTTATTCACTTTAATCTGACTATAAAAACTGTCAATTAAAGTTAAAGCAAATGCAAAACTAAGAATGAAAGCAAAA
>CAZNCM010000056.1:0-8528 GCA_964571155.1 uncultured Lyngbya sp.
AACAAACAGCCAAATTATCCCTGAAAGGCTGTAACCAAAAGGTAAGCAGATGGGTGTGAGTGTTATTCCTTCACTAATCACGTGGAAACAAAGCCTCTGCCGCAGGATAGTCAACCATCTAACCATCTCAAAAACTCCAAATGACACAACAGGGTAAACCCGATAGAGTCTCATGCGGTAGGTCGAACCTATGACTGAAGTTCCCCCCTGTAAATGTACTCAAATGCGCCTAAAATTCTTGTGGTATAATGGTTGTAGCGATCAATGTCCGGGGATATGTACCCATGTAACTCTAGACAGAATACTGCGATCGCAGTATAATTAATAAAAAAAGCAATCACCTCAAAATCCGTTTCTGGAGTTGCTTTCACATATGTACCCAGTCGGGGAAATTTGAAAATGGCTGTAACCCCCTTCAGATAAGCAGGGCTGTTTCATGCTAACAAAATCATGAGTCGCCAAACATTGCCACTGAGCCATCTTCGGCCTTCAGTAACTGATACAAAACCCAAAATTCTTAAAAGATTGAGAGCAATCGTAGAAAGAACCGAGAAATTGATAGCGGGCTGAAATTGGAACACTAGAGATTTATCAAGAGTGAAAAATCACATCTTTTAACGGCATTCAATGTGCGGACCCAGGTTCCGCACCCATGCCTCCCCAATGCAATTGATTTTCAATTCGCCAGTGGCCTTGAATAGCCCGAGCAAAGATTTGTGCATTTTCTTGACGACTACTGATGTAGTAAGCGGTTTCTTGGTAAAGTTTTGTACCCCGAGTTCCACATCTTTGGACTTGGATGAAACTTTGAGCATTAACCCAAAGAGATTGAACCTCGCTTTTGAGTTTTGAAAACCGAGACTTGGCGGGTAATGCGTCTGCCATGAGAGTTATCTTGACTTTGATAAGTGCTAAGAGGAACAGCAGTTTGAGCATCCAGTTGTAGACGTTTATACAAGCCTTTTTGATTCTTTTTAACGGCGATTAAGTAATCATTCCCGGAGGCAGTAATCGTCTCAACCGTTTGTTTCTGACAATGAAGATCATCTAATGTAAAAACCTTTTTTTCAAGGGGTAAAGCCCTCACCATTTCCTGGACTTGGTGAATTTCCGAGCAATGTTTATTCTCGAATTTACCCAGTGCTAAAACCAATCCATTTTCCTGGCAAAATACAGAAACCATTGAGACGAAGTTCTGCCGATTTTGACAATAATATTGTAGCGTCGATTTCAGGCTTTTGCCATCGACTGCCAGCCAGCGAGCTTCGTCATTGGAAATTTCTAACTGAGTAGCCCACTGATTAAAAACTCCTATCATACTAAATCCGGTTCTCATACCCCTCTTGTTTTCATAACCTAGATTATTGATGATAGAGTGGGATTCGGTCAATTCTTATAAAGGGGTTTTGACAACAGGACTTGGTATCAGTTCAGCCCAATCAACTCCCTGTATAGCTCTTCTAATTGTTGAATAAGATGGTGCTTTCTTAAGCCGGAGCTTGAAAAATTCCGTGAAAGTCTGTTGTTGAGATTTAGCAAAGCCTCCCAAAGCTCGATATCCTAAGTGTCCAGCCATCAGCCCTAAAATTACAATCAATAGAATCCACCACAAAGGATATTTTTGTCCCTGTTTGCGCCGAAAATCCTTGACGAGTTTGAGATATTCAATTAGACTGTCCATACTATTAATTTATAAAAAAATTAGCGTTCGCTCTCAATTTTACTTGCTGGCGATCGCATTTTTTTTTCCGATTTCGCCTTAGCGTGAAACAGCCCTGCCCTTGGTAAGGGTTTCGTTATTTTTTCTCCGGGGAACTTCAGTCTAAACTAGATTTTACCTTTTTCTAGCCGAGTCGGAGGGGCAACTCTCCGGCTTTCGTTAATTTTTGGGTGACATTTTGCGGCTTGAAAAAAAGGTTAAAATTAATAAAAATATACTAACTTTATTGTCGCTGTGACCGTTTTGATCGCCAAAAAATATCCCCAAATGGGGATAGAAGAAGTAGCAATTAACGGGGGAAATCTTACTTAACCGTTTACAAATTCACGTTAATCAATGTTTTTTTTAGAACGTGACAAAGCCAAACCGATAAAGGAACAAAAAATCAATCCTAAAGTGCTAGGTTCGGGAATAGATCGGGCAAAAACGCCCAAGTTGTTTCCATTAAAACGTTCTACTCCGCCCGTAGTCGAAGGAATATTCAGTAATAAAGGATCGCCAAATTGGTCTTCGCGCACCATCGTTGTCGAACCGCCTCCATCGAGGTTAAGCCCCTGAAAAGCGTCAAAACGAAGCAGCCATTCTGCGGTTTGGAAAAGGGTTGCACCTTCACTGACACCGGGTTGACACCCGTCAATTGTCATTAGAATGAGATACCGTTCATCTTCGGATAATCCCACTGCGGTTCGGGGATTAAGATCGTAAAAAGCATCGCGGGGAATTTCATCAATGACAATGCCACCATCGACCAACAAACGCGGCCCTGCGGAAACAGCAGTGAAGATATTGGAGAAGTTATCACCGGGGTTTGTGCTGCTAATTTCCGCTTGATTGTCTTCGGTTATTAAGATAGAATCGGGAACTTCGCCGATATTTTCTGAGATCAAACTGTCGCTCGGTGAAACTATTTTGCCTTTATAAATTGCCAAATTAATTAAATTTTTGGGTTCGGAAGCCGCCTCACAACAGGGAGCAAAAAAGTTAGCATTGACCGCAACTTGCAAGTCGTATTCATCCAAAAATTGACTGGTCGTTTGGGCGATAGTTTCTTCCGGCAATTCTCCGTTACCGGGGGTGGAAAAAAATTCAATATTGGGATTGAACAAATCAATTCTGAGACTATTAACGCTTTGCGGTACAGGGTCATCGGTAAAACCCGTTGCGTAGTCTATTCCTTTAAAAATTGGTTCCCATGAATTGACCAGCGTTGCCGCTTTCACGGGGATAGGTGATGCTACGACGAAGCCATTCCTCATACATAGATAGATTGCTATAAGCATCGAGCCGGATGTCTTTCTGAAGTGATTCGAGATCTTTTCCAGCGCGAACCCCCTCCAAAACCGAATTGTAAAGTGCCTCTAGATAACCAAGGTACTGTTGTACATCTTCCTTTTGACCTGTCTGAGCGTGTCCTCCCACGAAAACGTCGAAATCCATATTCAGTACCTCTTTGGTAGAATCAATCATTCCCTGGATATCGTAGCCCTGAAGATCCTTGTAGGGCATACGTCCGAGAACAATCCAATCAACGACGTGCAGAACACCAGCAGGCTCAAACAACATAGAAATGGAGCCGCGCCCGTTATTTCTGCCGTGGTAACGCAGGCGCACTTGACTATCTCCAAGGTAAAGTACCATCTCATCTTTGAACACCAGGTTGGGAATTCGAGTTTGCGCTTTGGTGTTGACCAAATCTGCACGCGCAAGCTGATGAGCAATGAATTGGACCTCTGTTCCGTCAAAAACTTCACCGCCGTAAACGTGATCGGGATGGTTGTGGCTGTAAATCACATAGCGAATGGGCTGATCAAATCGTCGGGTTAATTCTTGCTTGAGCCATGTAGCCGCTTTTTTGTTGATGGGATCGCTTAAGACAATTCCGGTGTCGGTCGTCATAAAGACAGAACGATAATTTCCGGCGGTAAAGCGGTAAACGTTTCCACGAACAAGGTCAATTTGATAATCTTGGGCAAGCGCAGGTGGACAGACAACACAAAGAATAAAAAGTCCCAGAAAGATGCTAAAAATTTTTGAGATGTATTGATTTTTCATCGGTTTTTCCAAAAAAGGGTTCTGTAGTATTACCGATAGGATTTAAAATGTCGTCTCATTACCACAAATTTGCTTTTTTGTCAAGCGCACTCACAAAAGAGACATCAAAATTGGTGCATCGTCTGTCGAGATTAGAGTGTTAATTTCGATTCAGTGTTCGAGAAAAGGAACGAATACATTAGGGTTTGAAGCGTTATTGGTTGAGCAAATACCCTATTGATCACACCACTCCTCTATTGTTCTCAAGATCCAGAATACCATAAGGGCTGAAAGAACACAACCTCGTTGCTTATTGAGAATATTTCTTGAGTTAAGATTTGTAAAATCAAGGGATTGATAGAAAGTTTAAAACTAAAGTAAACTTGTAGATTATTCAAACTTATATTTTTTGCTGTTGAGGGAATAAACTCTGCTTTTTGAAAAAACCAATTTTTTAGCTGGGTTATCTTCGAGTTTTCATTAGGTTACGAAAGTTTTTCGCGATCAAATCAACAAGTAGAAGGCTCTATTGCCTATGTTGAACAACTTAAACGATGTTAAATTATTGTTTTTAAGTTTTGAGCAGACTTCAATTATGGGGAATTGATCGTCTGCTCTATTACTTAAATTCTTTGAAATTGTGCTGTTTACCCGATCTTAAATAAGAGATTGCTAGGCTAAATAGAGAGTCTTCTAAGCACTTTGATCGGGTTTTTGTTATCGATGGCGAATATGTTCATAGATACTCACATAATCTTTGCCAGGATAATTCCAAGAATAATCATACTCCATACCTTGTAAGGTGAGTTTGCGAAACTCTTTCGGGTAGTAATGCCAGAGACCAATTGCTCGATCCATTGCTGATTCTAAGGCTTGATTGTCGGTTTGATAAAAAACATAACCGTTGCGTTTTTCTGGGGGTTGATGGTCGTCATAATCTCGGTCAAATACCGTACTAACTAACCCACCTACTCCGCGAACAATGGGTACTGATCCGTATCTCATCCCAATCATTTGAGTTAACCCACAAGGTTCATAGTTACTGGGAACAACAATCATATCTGCCCCGGCATAAATCAGGTGGGAAAGTTCTTCATTAAAGCCGATTTCTAAATGACAATCTGGGTTATGATCGAGGTAATGTTTTTCATGCCAGAACCAATCATTAATTTTGCGTTCTGTTGCCGAACCCAAGAGAACAAATTGTGCCTGTCGGTGTAGGGCGTAATAAAGGGCATGATGGACGAGATGAACGCCTTTCTGCTGGTCTAAGCGACCAATATAGGCGATAATCGGTTGATTGACATGACGCAGCCAGAGTTTTTCTCGTAATGCCTTTTTATTCTTGATTTTGTTGTCGAGATCTTCCCGACTATAATTAAACGGAATATAGTGATCAATTTCGGGATTCCAGACATTATAATCAATGCCATTGAGAAGACCACTAAACTTGTGTTGATGTTCATGTAAGGTATGACCCAAACCATAACCACAGTCGCCTTGATGGGCTTCCCAAGCATGATGCGGTGAAACCGTGGTGACAAAATTGGAGTAAACGATTCCCCCCTTCATAAAATTCAGGGCGAAGGGATTAAAATTGTCTCTCAGACGACTGTAATCAAAATAATAGGATTCGTTATTGAGTCCAGTTGCCCAAAGAACATTTGCCCCGGCGATACCTTGATGCTTAAAGTTGTGGATAGTGTAGCAAACTCGTTGATACTCCATGCCGTGATGTTTGTAGATCTCAAACAGCATCACGGGAATTAAACCCGTTTGCCAATCGTGGCAATGGATAACATCTGGGCGTTTATTGGTGCGTAACAAAAATTCTAATGCAGCCTTACTAAAAAAGGCAAACCGCATATTATCATCGTCGCAACCATAATAACAGCCTCGGTTGAAGAAGTTATCCCCTGAACGGGGTTCGATAAAGAAACAAAGCCGTCCATGCACCCAACCACAATAGACGTCACAAGGAATTGCGGCACCAAACCAAGGGACCCACAAATCTCGGTAGGCTTCATGCAGTCCCCAGATATGGTCGTACCGCATACAGTCATATTTCGGTAGAATAATTTCTACACCATGGCCCCGTATTTCTAACTCGCGACTCAGTCCGTAAACCACATCGCCCAAGCCTCCGGCTTTGATTACGGGAGCGCATTCAGAGGCAATTTGTACGATGTACATTCCTACTCCTCACTTACTGGCTTGATCGATTAACTGAATTGACAATTTTCACAAAAGTATACATTATTATCTGACAAACAACGAATATTGGGAAATGGGGGATTGGAATTGACGAATGTTTAACCAATATTTTTGAAAATGTCCAGATTGTTTACTCTTAATCACGGTAGCTGATTTTTTGCATTAAGCCCTCAGTCTGTTGAAAGAGATATAGACTAATCTTGAAGTTAACCGATTAAGGCGAGTGAAGTTGCTCAGAAAAGGGAATTGACCCTAGTCATTGAATTGGCGAATCTAGTTGTTCATGCTAAATTCGGTCGAGATATCACTGAGGTTGAAACACCGGTTCTTGAGAAAATCGATAAAAAATCAGTAAAAACTAGATCAATAATTCTAGATTTATTCTCCAAGTTGTTTTTTATACTCTGGTCTTAATTAAAAGTCAGTGATCTGACAAAAAGTCACCAACCCTAATCTTTGATTGAATCGGGTAAATATTGTTTCCCTAACCCGAAAATTGATAGGTTGATTTGAATTGGGTTGGTGCGTCATTCCCCTGATTGATAAGTCTACAAAAGTTATGTCAATCCGAATTCCATTCATCTGTTCAAGAGCAAGTTTTAAGTTTATGACTTTGTTATACTGGAGCCACATTTCTACATTTTTTAGCTGACGAATGAGAGTAGAGTGATGAGTCGAAATCAGATAAGGAAGTGTTTCAGGACTTTTTTGAGTTGCAAACTGAATCTTTGAAAAATACCACTCAAAATAACGACGAAAGATATAGAAATATCGTCCGATCCATAACCGAAGTTTACTCCGCTTACGGGGTAAGTAAGACTGATAGTTTTGCATATTTACCTCTAGCTTTGCTTCACAGTAAACGTCATCACAGAAGTGCTATCCTAAAATATAGATAAAGCTCTAATGTGGAAGTTAACTACAAGTCAATTCCGAGTATTTTCGGAGAAGACAAAAATTAAAATTTATATTTTTTAACAAAAGACTGTTTTTTTTGAACAGTTTTTTCAATGTAAAAAAATTATATTTTGTCTTGAGCAAACTCGTTTGCAAACCCGTAGACTAATAAGAGTGAAAAATCTAAATTTCAATCCGCCTCTGAACAGAAGGAAGTCGCGATGAAGCAGGACAACGAACTCCAAAATCGCCTCAAACAAATTCGCACTCGCCTGGGTTTGAGTCAGCAAGATTTAGCTAAAATGGTGGGGGTTTCTCGCCAAACGATTAGCGGTGTTGAGTCTGGACAGTATGCCCCGTCTGCAACGATTGCCCTACGGTTGGCTAAAGCTTTGGGATGTCAAATGGAAGATTTGTTTTGGTTGGAAGATGAGAGTCTGCGAGTCGAAGCCACACCCGCCCAGACTGTTCCCGTAGAGCAGGATGTTCGGTTCACCTTAGCCCGAGTTGGGGGAAAGTTGATGGCCTATCCGTTGTGGGGTGAGGATGCCTTTCGTACCGAGATGATTCCCGCCGATGGTGAGGGCTGGGGACAAACGGAAAATGAAACGGTACAGGTGAAATTATGGACGCAACCGGAAAGAATTAATCAAACGGTGGCGGTGGCGGGTTGTACTCCGGTGTTGTCTTTGTGGGCGCGAGTGGCTGAATATTGGTATCCTAACTTACGAGTGTATTGGAGTTTTGCAAATAGTATGGATGCGCTAGAACGGCTGTGTCGGGGTGAAGTTCATATCGCCGGAATGCACTTGTACAGCCCAGAAACTGATTCTTATAATGTTAGTTTTGTTCGGGAAGCGGTGATGAATCAAAGGGCGGTATTGATTAATTTAGGAGTTTGGGAAGAAGGCTTACTGGTTAAAGCGAATAATCCTAAAAACTTAAGAACGGTTGCGGATTTAATTAACGCTAATATTACGATTGTTAATCGAGAAATCGGTTCGGGAAGTCGTCAATTATTAGAGTATTTATTGCAAAAAGCTGAAATTCCATTTGATGCGGTGCAAGGATTTAATTCTGTGGTAAATAGTCATGTTGCTGTCGCCAGGGCGGTTGCAAGTGGAAATGTCGATGCGGGTGTGAGTACCCAAGCGGTTGCTAAAGCGTTTGGACTGACTTTTATTCCTCTGCATAAATCCCGATATGATTTAGTAGTTCTCAAAGATTATTTAGCTGAAACTCCGGTTCAACAACTCTTAAATACGCTCGGACATCCTCGTTTACATTCTCAGTTAACTGCACTTGGGGGTTATGATACCTCGCAAACGGGAGAAGTTGTCGCCACCATTGAGTAATCATCAATTTCAACAAATCTAAAGTAAATTCTGCTATAAGATTTTATCAATTTTTTAAATCCTCTCTCTTTTGAGAGAATTAAGCGATTAAATTAACCCGGTTTTGGAATACAAACATCCGGCGCACATAACCCCGTAAATGTTAAGGTTTTAACCGTTAGCGTTTCTAAATTCACTTGTCGAATTTGATGGTTATTTGTATCGGCAATATACAACAAAGAACCCGCAGCACTTAACCCCGAAGGTTCGGAAAAACTCCCGTCATTTCCCAACACCGTTTCACAGTATCCTGTATTCACATCAACCCGCTT
>CAZNCM010000056.1:8547-12500 GCA_964571155.1 uncultured Lyngbya sp.
AATTCCACCCCCAAACAATGCTGTAACCGCACTTTAAACCCCTCTGCGTCTTCATCTCCAAACCCAAATAAATCCCCACTCCCACAAATCGTTCTTACTGTGGCATTTTCCCCCAAACCTACACCTCGAATTGAACTAATTTCACTATCTGCGATCAACAATTCAACCCCATTTGTCGTTATCCCACTCGGTTGAGAAAATGCCGCTTCTAATAACTCTCCATCCACACAAGATTCTGCACCTAAACCCGCATAGGTTTCAACTTGATGGGTTTCTAAATTCATCACCCAAATTTGATGACAACCCGCCATCGCAATATAGAGTTTATCTCCAACCTTTTCTAAATCCCAAGGCGAGTTTAATTGAGTTTCTAACGCCATTCCACCATGAGGATAAATAAAATGACTTTGTTCTCCGTTTCCCGCAATGGTTTCAACTGTTGTCTTCTCTAAATCTATCTTTCTTATCGCATGATTTTCAGTATCCGCCACATAGAGAATTTGTTGGTTTGTATCAAACGTCATTCCCTGCGGTGCGAAAAATTGCGCCTGTTCAAATGAACCATCTGTTAATCCCGCTTTTCCGGTGCCAATTATCTCTAATATTTCTCCTGCTGTCGTACTAATAATAATTCTATGATGTCCGGAATCTGCAATAAATAAGCGATTTTCTGTAGCATCCGCTAACACTTTACCCGGAAAAGCTAAAGGCGTGATTAAAGGTTGCTTTTCCTTTTCTAAAGTGAGAGTAACTTCCTCAAAATTAATCGTTCCTTGTTGGCAATTTTCCTCAATTAATTGACTTAAAATATCATCAATCGCCTCTCGATTTCCCTCTCCCGCTACACTCCCAACATAATAACCTTTGGGGTCAATTAAGACTAAAGTCGGCCATGCGTTAACTGTATATTGTTGCCAAACTTGAAAACCATTATCGACTAAAACCGGATGTTCAATGTCATATCGCAGAATGGCTTGACGGATATTTTCGACTTCTTTTTCATGATCAAATTTAGCCGAATGTACACCAATTACAGTTAAACTATCCCGATATTTTTGTTCAAAATATTTCAAATCTGGCAAAATATGCAAACAATTAATACAGCAATACGTCCAAAAATCCAACAAAACAACTCGTCCTCGCAAAGCCTTCAGTGATAACGGACGTTCTGTATTTAACCACGGAAAATTTTGGGGAAGTTCGGGTGCATGAATATTTCGCATAATAATTTAAAAATAACAGCATTGAGGGTGAATTTTACAAAGTCATGCCCGACGACTGGGTTAACTAATGTTATGATAATCATAGTCTAAAAAGGCGATTGTAAATAGTTCTCTCAAGTGATAGATTGAGGTCAAACCAATGGTACAAAAAATACCGGAAACTCAAACCGATATCATTTATCCTGATAGTGATGGTCAACCGATGGCGGATAATACCCTACAATTTAGATGGATTGTTACGATTAAAGAAAATCTAGAAATCCTGTTTTCTCAAGATGAAAATGTTTTTGTTGCGGGTGACTTGTTGTGGTATCCGGTTGAAGGAAATCCAAAAATTCGTCAAGCACCCGATGTTTTAGTTGCATTTGGAAGACCCAAAGGAGAGCGAGGTTCTTATCAACAATGGAAAGAAAATAATATTGCGCCTCAAGTGGTGTTTGAAATTCTCTCACCGGGAAATCGCCCTCAAGAGATGATCAGAAAACTGCTTTTTTATCAACAATATGGTGTAGAAGAATATTATATTTATGATCCTCAAGGGGTTGAACTTATGGGTTCTGTGCGAATTAATGAACATTTAGAAGAAATTGAACAGATTAACGGTTGGGTAAGTCCCCGCTTACAAATTCGCTTTCAACTAACAGAAAATAACTTAGAAATTTATCGTCCAGATGGCAGAAAATTTCTCACTTCTGTGGAACTCGATGAACGTGCTGAACAAGAATACCAACGCGCAGAACAAGAATACCAACGCGCCGAACAAGAGCGTCAACGAGCAGAAGAAGCCTTGACTCAATTACAACAAGAACAACAACGCTATCAAACTTTAATTCAACAGTTACAAGAACAAGGAATTAATCCAGAACAGTTAGAAAATAGTTAGAAAATGAAGTCGCGAATCAGCAAAGAAGATGATTGAAAACTCTCAATTATCTTCTCTCAACGTTAGACTCTAGGACTTGAGAATGATGCGACACCGTTGAACCCAAACCGACTAAGGAAATTGTTAAACAAACACCCAACGCCGTTAACACAATTAAAGGTTCGTTAAATTGTCGAACTGCAATAGCAAGAATCGCCCACAGAAAAACCAGAGGAAAAGCCGTTTCTTGATAGTTTCTTCTCATCAAAACAGCGACAAGTCCCGCTATAACTAACAAAATAACCGTCCAGACTTCCGGTGAAATTCCCCAACCATTCCACTCTATACTTTCTAAAAAAATCGCCACATTAACAATAGTCGCCACGCTAATCCAAGCCAAATAAATACTCATCGGAGCATTCACAAACCATCTTTCCCATTTCGGAACTCGTTCTTTTCCAATATTGAGTGACAAATAACCTGCAATTAAAGCTAGTAAAATTCCGACCATTGCAATTAAAGAAGGAAGAAAAAACCGAGATAAAAAGACCCATACCCATATAATTTGAGCGATACAAGCCATGATTAAAAAATCTCTCATCTCTTGCAAGCGAGGATTGTCTCGTTGGGAGGGAAGACATTGATAAATTCCTAAGCTAAATAATCCTAAATAAATCAATCCCCAAATCGCAAAAGCATAGTTAGCAGGAATAATTTTCACCTCACCAAAGAGTGAATTAGAGATTTCTCCAATCGTTAATCCATTGAGTGGAAAAAAATTAGATAAGATATTGACGGCAAACGCTACAATAATGGCAATTAAAGTTAGCCATTGTTTAAATTGATTGGGCTTAGAGTTAGAAGTCATCTGAATTCACAAACTTTGAATGTTTGACCACCTAAAAATGCGAAAATTTAGAAGAATTGTTCACAGCAAGAAGCTTGATTTTCCCCTAAAAATAATTTAGAGACACGAATCTCGCGCCTCCAAATTAGGTTCATCTTCTATTTATCTTACCAGTTCTTGAAACCGAGTCACTCACTTTTAGAGGAAAGCCTAGTTCCCACTTCTGACTGAGGACTTATTCTGCGGTTCGGAATCCCGAGAACGACGCTTTTTGGTTAACTTAGGCTTAGGAATAGGTTTAACTTCCTCCTCTTGGGGATAATCGGTTTCTTCCCAATTCGGACGAGTCTGATCGTAAGCCATTTGTAGCGCCGCTGCCGCAATCGCATGAGGTTCGTACTCCTCACCCAACTGGGCAACAATCGGCAAGAAAGAAGCCATTCGTTCTCCCGTTAAGGCTTCTAACACCTTATCTTTCAAACGTTCGATATAACGGGCTTCAATTTGCGATCGCTTGGGAATCGTCAGTGTTGTAAAATTATGACGCAGATGACGCTCAATCAAGCGCAGTTTCCGACGATCCATCGGTTGCAACAAGGTAATTGCCTTACCTTCGCGTCCGGCGCGACCTGTACGACCAATCCGGTGAACGTAGCTTTCGGCGTTATCGGGTAAATCGTAGTTAATCACGTGGGTCAAATGATCCACATCCAGACCCCGTGCAGCAATATCAGTCGCCACAATCCATCGGACTTGACGCTTGCGGAACCGAACTAGAAGCCGTTCCCGTTGAGATTGATTCAAGTTACCGTGATATTCATCAACACTGTGACCCGCCCCTTGTAGGTAGCTCGTCAACTCGGCTGCCGCTTGCTTGGTGCGGACAAAAACAATTGCAGATTCTGGGTCTTCCAGTTCGAGAATCGGTTGTAAAGCCCGAGCTTTTGTCCAACCCCGAGGCACTGTGTAAACCTCTTGAGCAATCCGTTTTGGTGTCGTTTTCGGCTGTTCAACCTTGACC
>CAZNCM010000056.1:12510-13207 GCA_964571155.1 uncultured Lyngbya sp.
TAACGGGAGAATTGAGGTACTTCCGCACCAATTTCCAAATTGAAGGCTCTATTGTTGCCGAAAAGAATGCCGTTTGTCGGTCTTTAGAAGCCGCGTCTAGGATTTTTTCAACATCTTGAATGAATCCCATACTCAGCATCTCGTCTGCTTCGTCGAGAACCAACCACTTAATGCCATGAAGTTTAAGTTTACCCCGACTGAGCAAATCTAATACTCGTCCGGGTGTACCCACCACAATGTGTACGCCTCGCTCTAACCGTTGGACTTGTCGTTCAATCGACTGACCTCCATACACGGTTAAGACATATAATGAGCGCTCGTTGCTCATTTTGCGGATGGCATCTTTGACCTGCATCGCCAGCTCTCGGGTTGGGGTTAAAATCAGAGCCTGAACATCTTTGGCTTGATGATCGATTTGTTCGAGGATTGGCAATGAGAAAGCAGCCGTTTTCCCGGTTCCCGTCTGAGCTTGTCCCACGATGTCTCGACCTGATAGGATTTGTGGGATAGATTGAACCTGGACGGGAGTCGGTTCTGTGAAACCGATTGATTCGAGATGTTGAGCGCGGGCTTCTGAAATACCTAGTTCTACAAAGGATTGACTCATTAATGCTCCTAAATCACAAGTTTTCGCTTGGTTCCTTCCATTGCCCTCCTCAGATTCAGGTCTTAGCTCTACTCCAGCACCGAAACCGCG
>CAZNCM010000056.1:13217-13447 GCA_964571155.1 uncultured Lyngbya sp.
TACACCGTTACCAAGGGCATTGCGGAACCATATTTGATTGTTTGCAGGTCTTTCTTGACTTTCTACTCACTCAAATTTTCCCCATCAGGGCATCTAGCTTTTGAGAGCCAACTCAACCTTATTTAATAATAGGATAACGCTTAACAATCAGAAACAAAACCACAAACTGCTTAAAATTATATCCGAATTCCCGTACCAATGCTATCAAACCCTATTGTAGATTCACTTTG
>CAZNCM010000056.1:13568-20801 GCA_964571155.1 uncultured Lyngbya sp.
TTTTGAGTATTGGGAGAGGTCGTAAACAATTCCTTCACGCTCCAGCCATTGATGTAATTGCCTTTGAGCGACTTCTGCCTTGCCGGGTGTCACCTTGATAGATAACTCGAGCAAAGCCTTCCGACCCGGAAGAAACCATTGTTCTAAGGTCAGACGGTAGGGAAAGGTTTTGTCATACCACTTCCAGATTCTCGCCTCCACCCTACTATACAAAGTCAGTCGATCTAATAGTTCAACCGAACCCATATATTGCCTAAACAGTTGCTTCTGAACAGGGTTGAGAGCTTGTTGGATCTTTTTTTTTCCCTTGACCACTTGCTTCAACCGACTGTTTGAGGGGCGCGTTTCAACTTTGGCAATCTGAGTTTGGTGCGCTCCGGTACGATTGATTTTTAAGCGAAAGCGACTCTGGCTGTAAAATTCTGGATGAATCCAACGACAGTCGAAGTTTCGCAGCTTCAGCGTTAGGGAATCCTTAGCATCCCGATGAAGACGAATTCGCAGGATTACTCCTGACTTAAACAAGTGTAACGTTTTTGTGTCGAAAAAACAACTAGCCCGTTTGAGGTTGGGTTTTTCGTGAAGGTGAAATCTGTTCGCCAGCACCGGGAACTGACTCGGATCAAAAAAAACTTTGATTTCGACCTCATCAATAAACTTTTGTGCTGAAACTTGAGAACTCACCTGAGCAACTACGCCTTCAACCTCATCTTTTACCAGCGAGGCTTGAGAAAATTTTGAAGGTGACATCGGCTTAAAAACGCTAGTTCTTCAATCAACTTCAAGCAACTCCGTTCCATATTTATTTACAAACACCCCGGCTCAAATCCAGCTTGAAATTGCTTGTTTTTTGATCTTTTTATCTCCACTATAACATTACAAATTGAGGATTGGGATTGAGAGCTTTTTAAGTAATTCTACGGTGATTCTACAGTATGACCATACAGATCATAAACATCCGCATCCGTAATTTTCACCGGAACAATTGACCCCAAACGTGCCATTCCATCGACATAAACCAACCCATCAACATCCGGTGCAAACCGCCCTGAACGTCCAATCAATTTCCCTGTACTCGGTTGTTCTTGTTCCACTAAAACCTCTACAATCTCTCCCACACTCTTTTGATTTTGCTTCCATGAAATCGGTTGTTGTACCTGCATTAACGCATCGCGACGGGCATCCATTACCGCCTGTGGAACTTGATCGGGTAAATCATCAGCGGGAGTTCCTTCTTCGGCTGAAAAGGTAAATACCCCCACATGATCAAAATGATGACGTTTGACAAATTGCAGCAAATGTTCAAAATGTTGATTGGTTTCCCCTGGAAAACCCACAATAAATGTCGTTCTTAAAACTGCATCGGGAAGCGCCAGTTTAATCTTCTCAATAATCTCATCATTCACCCGACCTTGCCAGGGTCGATTCATTGCCCGTAAAATTTCCGGATGAGAATGTTGTAACGGTAAATCCAAATAAGGTAAAATATTCGGTGTTTCTTGAATGGCTTCTATTACTTTGGGCGTTAATCCGGTGGGATAAGCATAGTGCATTCTCACCCAAGGAATATCCACTTTTCCCAGCGCCCTTAATAATTCCGCTAATTTCGGTTCACCGTAGAGATCAGTACCGTAATTTGTAGTAATCTGAGAAATCAGAACAATCTCTTTAACCCCCTGATCGGCGAGTTGTTGCGCTTCGGTGACAATTGACTCAATACTTCGCGAGCGCTGATTTCCCCGCAAATGAGGGATAATACAAAACGCACAGCGATAATTGCACCCTTCCGCGACCCGCAAATAAGCTACCCCTTCGGTTGTGGTACGATAACGAGGAACCGTTTCATCAGCAATATAGGTCGGTTCAGCCGATATTTCTCGAACTCGTTCCCCTTGTTGGGTGCGTTGAATCACATTCACAATTTTCTGATAATCTCCCGTTCCCACCACCGCCACCGCTTCGGGGAGTTCATCAAAGAGTGCGTCTTGAAAATGCTGCGCCATGCAACCCGTAATTACAACCTTCTTCTTGGCTTCGGCAAGGTCTACAATGGTCTGAACGGATTCTTCCCGTGCCGCTTCAATAAAACTACAAGTATTAACAATCACATAATCGGCTAATTCTTCATTAGAATCAACCTGATAGCCCGCCTGTACCAGCAAGCCTAGCATATGTTCGGTATCAATGCGATTTTTTTCGCACCCCAGATGGGAAATTGCGATCGTCGGCTGAGTTGCCATTAATAGATCATCATAAAATTAAACTACGAATCTACTATCTTAACACATAATCTAGCTTTTCACGTATTTAGATCTTAAACCTTGCAGAATCAACCAACCCACAACACATCCAATCCCATAATACAGAAAATCTCCCCAAACAAAACTGTTCCCCAGGAGTAACCGTCCGATTAAAGTTGATCGAATTGCTTGTAAAAAAGGCGGTTTCCACAACTGCAGAAACTCCAACACCGAAGTGACCATAAACACCCAAAACGCCACCCATCCTGGCGAGAGTCGCGGCATAATAAACACGACTAAAAACATCCAAAACATCTCATAGAAAAGACTACTAAAAGAATTATTCACCCACAACTGCCAAGGCCCTTGATAGAACTTACTCGCCAACCCCAGAGGAACTAAAGCAATTAAAATCCCAAAAACAATCCAACGATAAGTTTTCATAGAAATATGAATGAAATATAAAAATCCAAAAAGTCGAATCAGTATTACCCATTCTACTCTCTGTTCAAGAATTCTAAAAATGGAAGCCCAGCTTATTATCAAAACTAGGTCCTATGCTAGTGATACCGAAAGGATTCAACTTTTTGGCGATTGAGCGTGGAGAGGAGAGGGAAAGAAATACCCTATACAACAGACTCATTTTATTTTAAAATATTGAGTAGAGACTGACCAGAGTGAAAGTAAGAACTGGGGTGTAAGCTATATTGAGTTAGACTCTAACAATCAGTCTGAGGTTATTTATTCAGTAACCATTACTTTCCTTGTTAATGCAATCAATCTCAACCCCTGTCTTTAAAATGTTCAAACCTTTCAAAATATTAGCCTATTTTTTCCTAGCTTTAGTGATATTTAGTTTGATAAGCTGTTTAAATACAGAAATTAATTCTCCTCCTCAAAGTCAAACAAATAATCCTTCTGTATTCAAAGTTGCCATCTTATTATCAGGTTCTAAAGCAGATGGAAACTGGAATCAAGGCTGTTATGAAGGACTCCGAAAGATCGAAGAAAAATATAACGCTAAAGTCGCTTATTCTGAATATGTAACAGCGGATCAAGGTGAAGAATTTCTCAGACAGTATGCTGAAGAAAGTTATGATTTTATCATTGCCGCAGGCGGTGGATATCTCGATGCTATTGAAAAAGTTTCTCTCGAATTTCCTCGAACTAAATTTGCCGTGATTGCCACGTATCCCGGTAATAATAAAAACTTAGGTGCGTTATCATTTCGGGCAGGAGAAGTGGGATATTTATCGGGTGTGATTTCAGCGATGACAACTCAAACTAATAAAGTTGCTTATATCGCAGGTGCAGATTACCAAATTCCTGTAGAAGCTGCTAAACTTTATCAACGAGGTGCTAAAGAAATTAATCCCAATATTGAAGTTTTTATCGAATATCTACAAACCTGGACAGATGGTGAAAAAGCGATCAATGTTACTCAAGATTTAGTGAAAAAAGGTGTTGATATTTTTACGATTAATGCTGATGAAGCCGGAGTAGCTGCGATAGAAGTTCTCAAACAAAACCCTGAAGTTTATATGATTGGCTGGATTAAAGATATGTACGAACTTGCTCCGGAGCGTATGATTACCAGTGTTCTGCATGATTTTCCGGCTTTATTACTCAATGCCAGTGCTTTAGTTCAAGAAGGACGTTGGCAAGGAACTCTCTATAAATTTGGACTCAAAGAGGGAATTTATGGGTTTGCATCCTTTCGAGGGTTGCTCACAGAAAAACAACAACAACAATTTAGCCAGATTCGAGAACAAGTCATCAATGGGGAGATTGATATCACACCTTAAAAACTTAGGATAAGCTAGAAATAATAATCACAAGTTTTTTACTTTTGTTGACTTTTAAATCTTCTAGTTCGCTCCCGAACTACTGACTGTAACGAGTTATGAACAAATTTGACTTCTTAAAACTCTCGAAAATCAACCGTTCCCAAAAATCTTCTATTGCCAAGCAATTGTGCTTTAGCATTATTTTTCTAGTGATTTTTAGTCTACTAACAACTGGAAGTATCCTCATTTATTTGAGTTCACAAACTCAGTTGAAACAATCTCAGCTTCTACAAAAAGAACGATCACAAATTGCTGCTAATCGTATCGATACCTACATTCAAGATCTGCAAGGAAAACTACTTTATCTTGCTAGAGTACGAGGTTTAACTGAACTATCTTCCCCGGATCAAAAAGCTTTACTTGAGGGCTTAAGTCGTAACAATGATGCCTATGAAACGATGGCAATTCTCAACTCAGAGGGAAATCCTGTAGCTGTTTATTCTCCTTATACTGAAGTTAATTTGGGTAATTTTAAAGAGACTCCTCTCTTTGTACGAGCGTTTAAACAGCAAGAAAATTATGTTGATCTCGTAGAAATTGATCCAGAAACCCAAGCATTAATTACGACTTTAGCTGTTCCTATTCGGAATCAATCAGATGAAGTTGATGGTGTGTTACTCGCTACAATAAATTTGAAATTTTTAGATTTTGTTGTGTCTCAAACGGGAGTGGGCAAAACAGGTTATGCTTATGTTCTTGATCATCGAGATGTTTTGATTGCCAAAAATAGTCACATCACCCAAATTGATCGATTAGAAAGTGTTTCTGACTATGGGTTTATCAAGCAACTCAAAGCCACTCAAGATAAATCTTTAATTGCTTATCAAGGTTTAAAAGGACAAGAGGTTTTAGGTGCGATCGCTCCGGTTCGGAATGTGTATTGGAATGTTGTTGTTGAACTCCCAACATACGAAGCTTATGCGCCTGTGCGTCGTTTAATTATTAGTATGATTGGATTGCTATTGATAGCGATTTTCAGTGCGGTCGGGGTGAGCTTTTTTCTGTCCAATTTATTAGTTTCTCCTCTAAAAACTCTAACCCAAGTTGCTGCGAATATTCGAGCAGGAGATCTCAACGCTAGAGTGAATATTAATCTCGAAAATGAACTCGGAATTTTAGCAGAAGTGTTTAATCAAATGACCCAACAATTAAAAGAATCTTTTGAGACTTTAGCTCAAACTAATCAAGAATTAGAAGCCCGAGTCGAACAGAGAACTGGAGAGTTAGCCCAAGCCAAAGAAAAAGCTGAAGTGGCGAACTTTGCTAAAAGTGAATTCCTCTCAAATATGAGCCATGAACTCAGAACGCCGCTGAATGGAATTTTGGGTTATGCTCAAATTTTACAGCGAGATCGCACTATTAGTCCTCGTCAAGTTGAAGGTTTAGATATTATTCTGAAAAGTGGTAATCATCTCCTGACTTTAATTAATGATCTTCTAGATTTTTCTAAAATAGAAGCGGGTAAATTAGAACTCTATCCGAGTAATCTCAACCTCGCTAGCTTCATCGATAGCGTAGTAGCAATTATTCAAATGAGAGCTTTAGAAAAAGATATTTTATTTCAGTATAAAGGTGATTCTAATTTACCTCAAGGGATTCAAGCGGATGAAAAACGTCTCAGACAAATTTTGCTCAACTTACTCGGAAATGCAGTCAAATTTACCGATAATGGTCATGTGACTTTAAAGATCAGCATCTTAGATTATTCACCTCTTTCCTCTACGGTTTTATTACGTTTTGAAGTGATAGATACTGGAGTGGGGATGAGTTCAGATCAACTCGATAAAATCTTTCAAGCCTTTGAACAAGTTGGAGACATTAAACGCAGAGCAGAAGGAACAGGTTTAGGGTTAGCAATTTCACGTCAATTAGTGGAAATGATGGGGAGTTCTCTACAAGTTAAAAGTCAACTGAATCAAGGTTCAACCTTCTGGTTTGAACTGAATTTTCCGATTGTTCAAGTTTCTTATTCTTCTCCTCCAGAAAACGATCTTAACATCACTGGATATCAAGGAAAACGTCGCTATGCTTTAATTGTTGACGATAAAAAAGCCAATTTATTAGTCTTACAGAATATGCTAGAAACGCTAGGATTTGATATAATTTTGGCAGAAGATGGTCAGCAGGCCATAGACAAAGCAAAACAATATCAACCTGACCTCATTTTAACAGATTTAGTCATGCCCGTTAAAAGTGGTTTTGAAGCGGTTAAAGAGATTCGAGAATATCCAGAACTTAAAAATACTAAAATTATCGCAGTTTCTGCCAGTGTGATGCAACCCGATCTTCAGCGAAGTGTTATCGTAGGATGTGATGCCTTTATCCCCAAACCGATAGATGAAAAACAACTTCTATCAATGATTGCAGAACATTTGCAGCTAGAATGGATTTATGAGCCATCATCTCAACTCACGATGACTTCAGAAATCACGAGTAAAACGTCATCAAACACTGAGTTTATTGTTCCTGATCTCGAAGAAATTAGGGTGCTTCACGATTTGGCTATGTTGGGTAGCATGAAAAAAATTCAGCAGCAAGCAACTTATATAGAAAAACTCGATCCTAAATATATTCCTTTTGCCCATAAAATCAACGAATTAGCTAAAGGATTTCAAGAAAAAGCTTTAACAAGTTTAATTGAAAAATATCTACCCGAAGGAGAGAATCAATGAAAACTTACACCGTTCCCCACGCTCACCAACTTAATTTAAAAGATTACACAGTCTTGATCGTAGATGATCATCCTACAAATTTAAAAATTGCGGTTGATTATTTAGAAGATTGTGGTTTAACAGTTCTCGTTTCTCAAGATGGTGAAAGTGCCTTAAGACGAGCAAAATTTGCGAATCCTAATCTGATTTTATTGGATGTATTGATGCCAGGAATTGATGGGTTTGAAACCTGTTGTCGTTTAAAAGCTGACCCAGAAACTGAAGGTATTCCGGTGATTTTTATGACGGCGTTAGCAAGTACAGAAGATAAAGTTAAAGGCTTTGAAGTTGGGGCGGTTGACTATGTGACCAAACCCATTCAACAGGAAGAAGTGTTAGCTAGAATTACGACTCATTTACAAATTCAAGCTTTATACCGAAAAGTAGAGGAACAAAATCAAAACCTACAGCAAAAAGTGATTGAACGTACTGCTG
>CAZNCM010000056.1:20849-21813 GCA_964571155.1 uncultured Lyngbya sp.
CGATTTACAACAGTCTCAAATTCAGTTAGTTCAAAGTGAAAAAATGTCAGCTTTGGGTCAACTGGTGGCGGGAGTTGCTCACGAAATTAATAATCCTCTGAGTTGTCTGACGGGAAATCTACAACACGCAACAGAATATATTCAAGATTTATTACAACACTTACACCTTTATCAACAGCAGTTTAATCCTCCCGGAGATAGCATCACAACTCATGCGAAAGACATAGAGTTAGACTATCTAACAGATGACCTTCCGAAAATTATTTTGTCGCTACAAGAAGCAACCCAACGCATTCACGATATTAGCAAAAGTCTCTATCAGTTTTCCCACTCAGATACCTCTAAAAAAGTTACCTTTGACCTTCATCAAGGTCTAGAAAGCACTCTGACAATTTTAAAACATCGCTTTAAAGCAAATCAATATCGTGCAGATATTAACATGATCAAAGATTATGGAAATTTACCTTTAGTTCATTGTTATCCCGGACAAATTAATCAAGTTTTTATGAATTTAGTTGCAAATTCAATTGATGCTTTAGATGAAAAAAATATCAATAATTCTACTTTTAGTCAACCCATTGATCAGCCTAAAATCACTATCAAAACTTGGGAAAACACTACTCAAAAAAGTGTAATCATTTCAATTAAAGATAACGGCTTAGGAATGTCTGAGAGCCTCCAAGAAAAAATCTTTAGCCATTTATTCACCACCAAACCCATTGGCAAAGGAACCGGACTAGGTTTATCAATTTCTCGTCAAATTATTGTGGACAAACATCAGGGTAGACTCAACTGTATTTCTGAACTGGGGAAAGGGTCAGAATTTATGATCGAACTTCCAGTCTAATATCAATCAAGTCATCGTCGGGAAAAAATACTTAAAGATTCAGCCCTTTAGTCCCTGATTTCACCAGGTATAGCGCTACGCGCTAGGCAAAAGGCAAAAGGCAAAAGGCAAAAGCAG
>CAZNCM010000056.1:21864-22385 GCA_964571155.1 uncultured Lyngbya sp.
AACCTAATTTTGTACTGCTATATTAAGTTTTATTATTGCTATTATTTTTGCATCAATTCATCATACTTCTTGCGAACTTCTTGAATATCTTCCCACATTAACCATTTGGGTTTTCCCGGTTCCCGAGAAGGATTTCGCAGTAAATAAGCGGGATGAAAAATCGGCATACATAAGCATCCTTCCCATTGTCGCCACTGACCCCGAATTTTAGTAATTCCTTGCTTTTCTGCTAACAACGACTTCACCGCAGTCGCTCCTGTCAACAAAATAATCTGCGGATCAACTAAGCGAATTTGTTCTAATAAATAAGGTTTACAAGCCTCGATTTCCGAAGCCGTAGGAGTTCGATTTCCAGGCGGACGACAACGAATTGCATTAGAAATATAAACCTCTCGTTCGGTACTCAACCCCACAGATTCTAAAATTTTATCTAAAAGTTGACCCGATCTTCCCACAAACGGTAAACCCTGTTCATCTTCATTTTGACCCGGTGCTTCTCCAATAATCATAATAGCGGCCTG
>CAZNCM010000057.1:0-5419 GCA_964571155.1 uncultured Lyngbya sp.
CAAAATTCAAAATTTATTTACAGCTAAAGATTTGGGCGGTTGGGATGCGGTTCAAACTCAATTTTTCGCCGATGGTGCAATTTTTGATAAAGTTCAGGCTCAAATTGCTCAATCGAGGGAATAGGGAACAGGGAACAGGGAACAGGGAACAGGGAACAGGTAATCTTGCGAGAGTTTTGGGTTTGTTCGTCCTGATTAGAATATTATACAGCTATGATTCGTTCAAGTCAACGGTTTTCAGCGCATTTATTGACCGGAATTTTTGCCAAAAATTTCGATAAAATTTCCTTTCCTTGGGCGATAACAGGGCTGTATTTGGTGCTGCTGTTGTTGTTACCGATTGCGGCGCTAATTAATAAGTCTTTTGGGATTGGATTTGATGAGTTTTGGCGGATTGCAACTGACCCGGTTGCTGTTTCTGCTTATAACGTTACTTTCCTCACCGCTTTACTCGCAGGTTTGATGAATGGTTTGATGGGAACGTTGGTGGCTTGGGTGTTGGTTCGCTACAATTTTCGGGGTAAAAAATTGGTTGATGCGACGATAGATTTACCCTTTGCTTTGCCGACGTCTGTAGCGGGTTTGGTGTTGGCAACGCTTTACAGCGAACAGGGTTGGATAGGTCAATTTTTCGCGCCGTTTGGGATAAAAATTGCTTTTACTCGCTTGGGTGTATTTGTGGCAATGCTGTTTATTTCCTTGCCGTTTGTGGTGCGAACTTTGCAACCGATTTTGCAGGAGATGGAACCGGAAATCGAACAGGCGGCTTGGAGTTTGGGCGCATCATCTTTACAGACTTTTATTCGGGTTTTGTTGCCGCCTTTGATGCCTTCTATTTTAACGGGAATTGCGTTGGGTTTTTCTCGGGCGGTGGGCGAATACGGTTCGGTGGTGATTGTTTCTTCGGCGATTCCGTTTCGAGATTTAATTGCACCGGTGCTAATTTTTCAACGCTTGGAACAGTACGATTATCAGGGTGCGGCTGTGATTGGAACGGTATTGTTAATGGTGTCGTTGGTGATGTTATTTACCATCAATAGTTTACAACGATGGGGAAATTTTAGTCACCCGTCATAAGTCACCACCGAACCCGTAATCAATTCTCAATCCTATCCAAATTCAGAGAAAACCATGTTAAACCTTGTCAAAAGTGACTTTTTGCGAATTCCTCCTCCCCGGAAAATCAACATTCAGACGGTATTAATTAGCATTGCTTTGGTGTACTTAATGCTGGTGTTGTTTATTCCTGCTGTTGCGGTGTTTTACGAGGCGTTTCATGCGGGAATCGGTAAATTTATCAGCGCCACCAGTAGCCGAGAATTTATCCACGCCGTACAAATGACGTTAATTATTGCGGCGATAACAGTTCCGCTAAATACGGTGTTTGGAATTTGTGCGGCTTGGGTATTGGCGAGACATCAATTTCCGGGGAGAACGCTGTTAATTAGTATCGTTGATTTGCCCTTTGCAATTTCTCCGGTTGTCGCCGGATTAATGATTGTTTTGCTCTACGGAAATCAGGGTTGGTTTGCTCCTATTTTGAATCAATTTAACGTTCAAATCTTGTTTGCTTTGCCGGGAATAGTGATAGCGACATTATTTGTAACGTTGCCGTTTGTTGCCAGAGAAGTGCTTCCGGTTTTAGAAGAAATTGGCGGCGACCAAGAAGAAGCAGCGGAGACTTTAGGCGCCAATGGTTGGCAAACATTTTGGCGAGTTACCCTTCCGAATATTAAATGGGGATTACTTTACGGGGTGCTGTTAACAAATGCGAGGGCGATGGGTGAATTTGGGGCGGTTTCTGTGGTTTCGGGTTTGATAGCGGGTCGGACATTAACGTTACCTTCTTTTGTCGAACAAGCCCACAAAAATTATCAAGATGAAGCCGCATTTGGTGCATCGGCAATTTTGGCGCTTTTGGCTGTAGTTACGTTGGTGCTGAAGGAAATTTTAGAACGCCGCACCGAGCGAAAATTAAGCGCTTAGAACTCTAAAAGTCTCTCGAAATTCTCTCGAAAATTGTCTTGTTGTTGTTCTTTACATTGAGGTAAAAGCCATGAGTATTATCGTTGAACAGGTTTGCAAAAATTTCGGTCAATTTCAAGCCCTGCACAATATCAACCTTGAAATCAAAACGGGAACATTGGTGGCTTTATTGGGGCCTTCCGGTTCGGGAAAATCAACCTTATTACGCACAATTGCGGGTTTAGAAACTCCCGATATCGGCAACATTATTATTAACGGTCAAAATACAACCCATCTCGACGTGCGTCAGCGAAATATTGGGTTTGTTTTTCAACACTACGCTTTATTTAAGCATCTGACCGTCCGCCAAAATATCGCTTTTGGTTTAGAAATTCGCAAAAAATCCCGCAATTTTATTAAACATCGGGTTGAAGAATTACTCGCTTTAATTCAATTGGAAGGATTAGGAAATCGTTATCCCGCCCAACTGTCTGGAGGTCAGCGTCAACGGGTGGCTTTAGCCCGGGCGCTGGCGGTACAACCGGAGGTTTTACTATTAGATGAACCCTTTGGGGCGTTGGATGCAAAAGTGCGTCAGGAGTTGCGGAGTTGGCTGCGACATTTGCACGATGAGGTTCATATTACCAGCGTATTTGTGACTCACGACCAAGAAGAAGCGATGGCGGTTGCTGATGAAATTGTGGTGATGAATAACGGTAAAATTGAACAGGTGGGAACCCCCGCAGATATTTATGACCGTCCGGCGACTCCGTTTGTGATGAATTTTATTGGGGCGGTGAATGTGGTTCCAGCCCATGCGTCTATTGTTGCTGAACACGCCTTAGAAACTTTACCTGCACATCTATTTATTCGTCCTCACGATATTGAAGTTTTACCTTTTGCAGCGAGTGGAACAACGACGGCTGATATTAAACGCATCACTCATTTAGGATGGGAAGTTCAAGTTGATTTAATCTTAGCTGACCAACATCAGGTTGTGGCTCATCTACCTCGGGAACAATTTACTCAACTGAATCTTAAAAAAGGTCAGCAAGTGTTTATTAAATCTAAACGAGGTTATCGAGGTGATACCTGTGAACTTTTGTTAAACAATCGACTTTCACGACAAGCGTAGAGACCTATATCTGTAGTGTGGGCAATGCCCACCCTACTCCTAAAAATTAAAACCGATAAACTTGACCATCAATTAATAGTCGAGTAATTCCTTTGGCTTGTAAACAAGGGGCTGCTTTTTGCAACAAACGAGTATCGGGAACTTTAAACACTCGTTGATTTCGCGCAGAAAAACGACTGGCAACCCGATGATTATCAAACACAGGTAATGTTTTTTCGTGAACTTCATCTACGGGAATCTGTCCTAACTCACTAAACGCTTTTAAAGGTTTAGCAACCAATTCTGCTGCCCGATCAATCACAAGATAACAGGTTTTTGGAAGTTCTGCTTCTGTTAGGGGTAAGATTTTAACTTGACTTGATCCGCCCATCGAAAAAGAAGAAGTAAAGAACTTTTCTCGTTCTTCCTCATCATCGGAATCTTCTTCAATATAATCATCATCATCATCCTCCTCCTGTTCAAATTCACTGAATTCTTCCTGCAAAAAGTCTTCAGCAATGAGGTCAATGTTAGTCGCTGTATTGGGTTTAGGAGAAGAGTTGGATTGTTCATCTCCTGATTTAATAATCGGTTTGGGAATGGGCGAGGAACTTGCTTGAGAGTCTAAGGATTGAACCTCGTTTTCAAGTGCAGAAGACCGTTTACGTCGTCGTTTAATCGTTGGAGAAGAATCAGATCCCGGCGAGACTTCTTCAAATTGTTCTTCAAATTGTTCTTGAGACTCCTGTTCAATCGTTGAGGTTAAGGGGCTTTCTTCGAGTTCCTCAGCATTGCGGGTTGAACGTTTACCAGTTCGATGTAGGCGTTGTTTTTGTTGAGTCAGTGTCTCATAAGTATCTTTGGGGATAGCACTTTGAAGAACACGTCTGACGGTTGAACTGCTGACACCATAACGATCAGCCAGAGTAATAGTTGTCTCCTCTGGCATCTGTTGATACAACTTAACAATTTCCTGTTTTTCAGCGTCAGATAATTTGGAGGATGACATTCTATTTTGGGGTTTGAGTCTGATATAGAGAATCAAAAAGTGATTGTTGAGGGGGTGAGCGTTCCTGGAAAACTGAGCTTTGGAGTTCCGAATGACTCGCTCACCGATTCCCTCTATTTTAGCTTTTACCACTACCACGTCTTCCCCGTCTACTCTGACGAGAACGAGTGGAGATGTCGTATTCTAATACCGCACCAATGGCAAACAAAATTCCAGTAAAGACAAAGAAAACTTCCAATAATCCACCACTTTCGTATTCTCCTTGACCGCGAGAGTCTGTCCACTTAAAGTACATATCCGCAACGTAAAGTGAGAAGGTGGCAAAAGCAATCATTCGCCAAGATTGAGAAAAGCGTCCACCCCAAAACGCCAAAATCAGAGCAGTTGCCAAAATTAACAGAAAAACATCACCAATAATATAAAACAGATTCACTCCAGTCGCCAGTGGCTCTAATTTGCGATCAAGACCCACTACCCAACCGGGGGCAGTCGTTTCTTCTTCTGCTTCTTCTTCTGCCGCAGGCATGATAGCAGGTGCCGCAGTCGAAGTTGTTGATGGGGCAGTCGTTTCTGGGGCAACTTGTTCGATCACAACCGTTTCTTCAGAGCCAACTAGCCCAAAGAAGGAAGGATCAGCCACCCAAACCGCGAGTGCTGTTCCACCGACTGCGACTCCCAAGATGGCTGCCCATTGCCAAATTTCTAAATTCAACCGTTTTGAGGTGACGGCTAAAACCATACCCCAACCCAAGAATACATAACTGAAGACATAAAATAAATCAGCTAGTGAAACATCTGGATCTAAATGCCAGACCAATTCCCAAAAGCCAAACAGTACACCGCCAACGAAATAAAAGAAACATCCTAAACCAAAGCCTAGCCAAACGTTTCGTCCACTGACCATTTGGGGACTCTGCCAGTTGCGGTAACAAACTAATGCCGCCACCAGAAAAGCACCCAATTCAAAGACGTAAGTGCCAAGGGAGTACCATAACGGCAGTTCTTCCCCTTCCGGGGTGACACTAAATAGCAGAAAAAACAGTAGTGCAAGTACCGCCCAGACAATCCCAAAAATAACAAGATTCTGAGCGGAAAGGATAGACGATATCGACAGCGATTTTTGTTGTGAAGTGCTACTCATAGCGATAAAATAACAGGCAATTTAACATGAAAAACTATGATTTGATCCCCCGACAAGCTGCCAAGTTCAACTTTTTAGCAGGGTCTATAGTTCAGCGTCCCATATCTGAGACTCAGAGCTGAGAATTTCTCAACATTCCTTAACCTATTGCCCACAGCTTACCCACCGAAGATTGATTGAGCCAACCAAT
>CAZNCM010000057.1:5429-5678 GCA_964571155.1 uncultured Lyngbya sp.
TGCCAAAATATTGTTTAGCAAGTTGATAGAGTTCTTCTAATAAAGTGTTGAGATGATGTTCTTGCCACGGGGGAACTTGAAGCTCGTCAAGAGGATCTTTTGTTAGCAAGGTTTTCACGGCATCTTGAGTTTCCATCTGTGGAAGTTTCGCTTTGTGAAAAATTTGAGCTAAATCTTTTTCAAAAGAGCCAGCTTGTCGAGAACCTAATAAGTCTTCCACATCAAAATAAACCGCTTGCAAAACCAGCA
>CAZNCM010000057.1:5712-9291 GCA_964571155.1 uncultured Lyngbya sp.
TACGAGTGCAGAATGTTTACTATTGCTCGTACTGACACCATCGCTAACTAATTGATCCGGGCGAACTTTCCCCCAAACACTATATCGATCGGGTTCTTCAAGCAATACACAAGCTTTGCCTCGGTTATCCGTCAGCTCCCGCCAAAAGGCTCTCGCCTCATCAGCTTGCTGGGAGGTAAACACTTTCATAAGGCGAAAACTCTGTCCCTGATAATTCAAAATGGGAATCTGCTGATCCCGATTTGGGTGTTGAATGGTTTGAATTTCAACATCCTGCCGTTTCAGAATAAACATGACACTCTGACCTACTCCTGTTAGAGCTGGAGGCTGTGTCTGTCATTTTAGTCTCTAACACTGACCTCCGACGAGAAGCATAATTAGGGGGATTCCAGCTCCCTCCCAGAATAACACGAGTCAAGCACCCATCTTCGTTTGTTTGAGGGAAGCAAGTTCACGATTCTTTACAGCTCATCGGTCATTGAGTCACCTAAATTGAACAGAAAATTTTAGACTTAACTCGGGTAAGCTATAATAAATCTCAAAGATTGTCATCTTGGGTGTGTAACTCAGGTGGATAGAGTAGCTGCCTTCTAAGCAGCGAGCCGTAGGTTCGAGTCCTACCACACCCGTTCAACTTAAACTCTTATCCAATAACTTCATAATACCCCTCACCGATGAGTTTCATCAGCCTCTTTGCGATTGTTAAAACCGAAAAGCGGCTATGGCATTATAATCAACGTTAAGGAGAGTTGAAAGGTAAGGCAGAGGTCTGCCTCTAGCGAATTCTTTAAATCAGGGCATTAACGAAATTAATTCGTTACTAACGAAATATAATGTGTTATTCGACATATAAAAGCGGGTGGGGGGAATCGAACCCCCATCATTAGCTTGGAAGGCTAAGGTTTTACCACTAAACTACACCCGCAAGATTGCAGTTCTATTATAGTAGCACAAGTTTTGAAAAGTTGAGCAATTTTTGAGCAAAAATTTTGAGATTACTCAGCCATCGGCTCAGAAGTAATCATAAAGGTGGATACAGGTTCATCAATCCCCTTCAACGAGTGCATTTCCTCCGAGAGGATTTCCCATTTGTCAAGGTATTGTGCAACTTCTGCTGAGACTAAAATACTGTTGGGACAAGCCACTTCCTGTAAACGAGCTGCAATATTAACCGAAGGGCCAATCGCCGTGTAATCTGATCGCTCTTTGGACCCAAACATTCCGACAACTGCCATTCCCTGATGAATCCCGCAGCGAAAACGAATCGGTTCAACGCCATTGTGACCCACTAAATTTCGTTCTTTCCAACTGGGATTTAACTGGTCTAAAGCCCGCAACATCGCCCGTGCAGACGCCAATGCCCGTCTTACCTGTTCGTCTGGGGGTAACTCTTGGGGCGCTCCGTACAACGCCATCACCGCATCTCCGATAAACTTATCAACCGTTCCGCCATTTTCAAATACCGCTTGAGTCATTGCGGCTAAATATTCATTTAACACTTGAGCAATCCGGCGAGACTGAAGTTGATTTGACATCCGGGTAAACCCAACAATATCGGTAAACAAAATCGTCACTAAACGGGGTTCGGGGTTTAAATCTAACACCAAATCCCCTGCTGCGGCTCGTTCGACCATCGGAGGGGGTAAAAACCGCTTCAAAACGGATTCTGTCAAATATCGATTTAATTCCGCAACCCGACGTTCATTTTCTTTCAGCGCTCGTAAGTTGCGAACTTCAGCGAGTAATTCTCGATCATTAAACGGCTTAGAAACATAAGCATCAGCACCTCGTTCAACGCCTTCTATTCGGGTATCCTCATCCGCTTTTGCGGTTAATAAAATAATCGGAGTTCCTTTTAACTGAACATCTTCGCGAATCATGCGAATTAAATCCAACCCCGATATAACAGGCATCATTAAATCAGTAATAATCACTTCGGGACGATAGGTTTTAGCTTGTTCAAATCCTTCTGCACCATTACGAGCCATAACAACATTAAACTTAGCTGTTTTTAAAATATTAGATAAATAGCGACGCAAATCGGGGTTATCATCAACAACTAAAATTGTATTTTCTAAAGGTTCAGAAGTTGTAATCGGGTGATTATCTGCCAAAATCTCCTCTGTTGTATTAGAGACTTCATCCTCACTCAATTCAACTTCTACATCGGACAATTCCACAGCCGCTCGTCTAGAATTCAACTCGGCAGGAACTTCTAATACCTGATCGGCGGGTAAATGAGCAGTTCCGGTTTGTAGCCAAACTGTAAATGTTGTACCTTCGCCATAAACTGAGTCTACAGAAACTTGACCGCGATGTAAATCAACCAACTCTTTGACTAAAGCTAATCCTAAACCACTGCCTTCATAGGAGCGATTGGTTGAACCTTCGGCTTGACGAAAGCGTTCAAATAGATGGGGAATTTGTTCGCGATGAATCCCAATTCCAGTATCTTTGACTTGCAAACGACAATAATTTCCAGAGGGTTCTAAACTCACATAAATTACACCATTTTCTGGTGTAAACTTCATGGCATTAGAAAGGAGATTATAAAGAACTTTATCAAACCGTTCTAAATCTAAATAAATGGATTCACAAAGTTGTAAATTGATTTCAACTCTAATTCCTTTTTTCTCACAATAGGGTTGAAAAGATTCAACGGTTTGCCGACAAAACTCAACGAGATCACAAGGACGAAAACTCGGTTGCATTCGTCCGGCATCAAATCGTTGTAAATCGAGTAATTGATTCACTAACCGCAAAAGCCGCCGGGAATTTCGCAGGGCTATTTTAGCTTGTTCATAGGGTAAATTTTGGGTCTGATTAACAGCCGCTTCTAAAGGGCCGATCATCAGCGTTAACGGGGTGCGAAACTCGTGAGAAATATTCTGAAAAAATTCTGTTTTTAAACGGTCGGCTTCGAGTAATCTTTCGGCTTGTTGGCGAGTTTTTTGATAAAGACGGGCTTGTTGTACGGCTAAGGCAGCTTGAGCAGCAACCACTTGAACTAAATTGACTTCGGCTTCAGTCCACTTACGAATGGAGTCATTTTGACGCAGAGAAATACTGCCAATAATTTGATCATCTAGAAGTAAAGGAACCACCATTAACGCCTTAGATGGCGATCGCAAAGGAAGCTCAATTAAGTTCCAATCCGGTTTTTTGGTTAAATTATTAATAACAACAGGATTTTGAGTGTCTAATAAGCGTTGAAGAACCGGATTTCCTCGTATTGGAACGGCTGACTGGGGTAAATTTTCTGGGCTTTTAGCATCAAAAGAAGTTTCATCGATTTGATCAACTTCATCTATTTCATCTTCTGACCAGTCTCGGACAACAGAAGTTTCATAGTGAGCATCATACAACCCTACACATTGCACAAATTCATCCTCTTTCGTCCACAAAGATAGAGCGCAACCATCCACGCTAAGAGCTTGTCCGAGTTGTTGAGTAATTGCCGCAAAAATCTTCTGAGGATCGAGACTCGAACGAATTGCAGCAGTGATAGTATTAACAAGAACTTCACGTTTAGCCAGTTCTTGAACTTGTTCGTAGGCACGAGCTTGAGACAGAGCAAGG
>CAZNCM010000057.1:9301-10633 GCA_964571155.1 uncultured Lyngbya sp.
GATCCGCAACCGTAATAATCAACTGGACTTCGTGATCGAGCCATTCTCGCACCTCATCAACTTGGTGCATAGCCAGAACAGCCATCAGTTCCTGTTGATAAAACAGTGGTACAATCAGACTAGAGCAGATATTCGCAGCAGTGTAGGCTTGTTTTCGGGCAAGAAATTCCTCGCTATCACTTTGAATTCGCTCATCAGTCTGAGCATCTGGGATAATATCAACCTCGGTGGTTTCCCAAACCAGCGTTTTAAACTCAGAATTTTCAATTCCAAAGTCAGACTCTTTTAAGCGAGACGCTTGATAGACAAACCATTCCTCAACCATTTCTTCTTCTTGAAACGGTTGTAAAATACAGTAACTCACCTCAAACATTTGTCCAACAGTTTCGACAATGCGTTGTAGCATTTCCCGATAGTTCAGCGCAGAACGAATGGTGCTGGTAACGGCGTTGAGGAGAGATTCTTGTTTTAATGCTCTTTTGAGTTCTTCGGTACGAGTTTTGAGGACGTTGTGAGTTTCTAAGGCTTGGTTAACGATCACCTTGAGTTCTTGAGCTTCCCAGGGTTTGGTTACATACTTAAACACCTGGCCTGAGTTGATCGCTTCGACTAAATCCTCAACGTCAGTATAACCCGTCAACAAAATCCGAATCGCATCGGGGTATTGAGTTGCTGCCACACTCAAGAGTTCAGTCCCACTCATTTGAGGCATTCGCTGATCAGAGATAATCACAGCAACGTCCTCTTCTTGGGCTAAAATTTCTAAAGCTTGGGGCGCACTGTCAGCTCTCAGAACTTTGTATGCTCGATAGAACGTCCGATAGAGCAGGTCTAGGTTGTCCGGTTCGTCGTCAACAACTAGAATTTTGGGTTTAGATTTCTTAAGGAAATTCATGCACCGCTCTCCTGCTACAAAAGCGAATGATGTCAATGGTAAAGTAGAATACGGGGGGCAAGTGATCAGTGATCACAGTTGCCGGAGAATCGCAATTGAGTCAGCATAACGGCTTACATAGATTTAGATATAACATTCTTGAGATTTTGAGAGTTTGTCTAAAATGCACCCTGATCAATCATATTCGGATCTCTTGTTTATTGGTATGACATGGCAACAGATGACTTCTGAACCCTTTAATAGGACTGCATTTATCGGTTTTAAGCTCCCTGAATTTCCCAGTGTACTCCAAACTGTTGAGGGTCTGGCTCTATACTAAAAAAGTATCTGATTGAGTGACTGTGTATGTTTGTCTTCATTTTACAGCGACGAACTAGATGATGGCTTGATTAGATTATCCTTTGTGATCGGTGCAATTCCATTGAGTAAATCTAAGA
>CAZNCM010000057.1:10643-10983 GCA_964571155.1 uncultured Lyngbya sp.
TTGTGAATCCATTCTTCTTAACCTCAAAGTCTCATACTCAGCCTGTTTCTGGATATTCTCCCAATCCTTCTCATTTGAGTGTCCGGGTTGCTACATCGGCTGATTTACTAGGATTAACAGATGTTTTAGCCGAAAGCTTTCACTCCCGCATTGGCGTTCTCGGATGGATCTATCCGATTTTACGTTTAGGAATTTATGAAGATTTACGCAACCGTCTGGCCAACTCCTCAGATTATTATGTCTGTCTGGTTGCCGTGAGTTCAAATTCTGCGGGGTCTTCAGTCAATCAGTCTGCGATCGCATCGGATGTATTAGTCGGAACGGTTGAAATGGGGCTGCG
>CAZNCM010000057.1:10993-13612 GCA_964571155.1 uncultured Lyngbya sp.
ATGTTTGGATTGCTTCGCGATCGCGTCAGTTCCCTTATTTGTCGAACCTCGCTGTTCATCCTGAATTCCGACGCTTGGGAGTCGCCCAACAATTACTCTCTCGCTGTGAGTCTATTGCCAAACAATGGGGATACTCTCAACTTTACCTCCACGTCCTAGAAGATAATCATCCAGCTAAACGATTGTACTTCAAAGCCGGTTATCGGCTGGCTGAAATTGATCGGGCTTGGAATTCCATGCTCTTTGGCCAGCCAAAACGACTCTTTATGCGGAAAACTCTCAAAACTTAAGGGGAGGTTTGTTGTTTTTGGGCAACTCGTAAGATCTGGCCTGCTAAAATCGCCGCACCAAATCCATTATCAATGTTCACGACTCCGACTCCCGCCGCACAGGAGTTTAACATCGTTAACAAAGGGGCTAAACCATTTAAACTGGCTCCATAACCGACACTGGTGGGGACAGCAACAACCGGACAGTCGGCTAAACCTGCGACTACACTGGGTAATGCTCCTTCCATTCCCGCCACAACAATTAACACATCCGCCTCAGCGATTAAATGCCAATTACTCAACAAGCGATGAACTCCGGCGACTCCGACATCCCATAGCCGCTTGACGGGAAAGCCGCACAAATTTGCAGTGACGGCAGCTTCTTCGGCGACGGGTAAATCGGCAGTTCCGGCGGTTAAAATTGTAATCGTTCCTGATAATCGCGGGGGCGAAGTTGGCGAGGTGATCGCACAAATTCGAGCGGTGGGATAATAAACTAAATCTGGAATTGTAGCGGTTAATTTTTCATAGACATCGGCTTCAATACGAGTCGCCATCACAGTCGGGTGATGTTGTCGCATGGCTTGGATAATTTCGATAATTTGTTCTGGGGTTTTACCTGGCCCCCAAATCACTTCGGGGAAGCCTGTTCTCAGCTTGCGATGGTGATCAATTCGAGCAAAATCTCCAACGGGTTCAAAGTCGAAATGTTTGATTTTTTGCAAGGCTTCTGTCGGACTAACTTGACCGTTGGCGACAGATTCGAGTAAATCTTGTAAAGCTTCTGGATTCATCTCAAGGTTTCGGGGATTATTTTAGTGTTTAATTATTCTTCAATTTTGAGTTCGTACAAATTCCAAAATGCACCGCCCAAGGGTGTATATTCTAAATTCTCAATGCGATCGCGAATCGCCTCGAAAGAAAGTGGATTCACCATATATAAAAAGGGCAGTTGTTCAGCGATAATTTGTTGAGCTTGACCATAGAGTTCTTTGCGTTTTTCTTCATCTAACTCTTGAGATGCTTTGACATAAAGATCATCGATTTGTTGTTCCCAATCGGCAACTTTCCAGCCAACAATATCTTCTTGTCCAGGTTGAGGGCCTTGATTGAAGCTATGTAATCGTCCGTCAACTGACCAAATCACATAACCCCCATGAGGTTCAAACCCCCCTGTAAAGCCACCCAAATAGGTCTCCCAGTTTCGATTTCTTAAGCGGTTTACATAGGCATTAAATTCTAAAGGCTGAGTATACACTTTAATTCCTAGTTTAGCCAAATCTTGGGTAATTTGGGTTGCCATTTGCGCTCTAATTTTATTTCCAGATGCAATCATTATTGTCCATTGAACCGGATTGTCTTCTTGATCGACTAAGCGACCATTTTTGAGTGTAAATCCTTCCTGTGCTAGAATTTCTTTTGCTTTTTCTAAGTTGTATTCATAGGTTTTTAGTCCTTCTTCGGGAGATAAATAGTAAGGACTTTGTACCGGAATTGGAGAATGTTTTAACGCCCCTAACCCCAAATAAATATTATTTTTCATCACCTCACGATTAATTGCATAATAAATCGCTTGTCGAAATTGTTTATTATTAAACCAACGCGATTTAGCAGGCGTAACAAAGGGCTGATCGGTTGTTGCATTTCTACCTTGATTGAGATTAAAAGCCAGGGAAACCGTTCCCGTATCTGGGCCAGAAGTATAAATGGTATATTTTCCCCGTTTTTCTTCAGGTTTCAACAGGGGATATGCTTCGGGTTGAACATCTAAACTATCTAACGCCCCGGAGCGAAAATTGAGCAGTTGAGTATCGGTGCTTTCCATGATTTGCCAAACTATTTGCTCAATATAGGGTTGCTCATTTCCCTGTTGATCTTGACGCCAATAGTAAGGATTTTTTTGTAATATAACTCGCTGGTTCGGTGCATAACTTTCGAGACGATAGGGGCCGTTTCCGACAATTTGATCGGGATCGGTATCGGTTCCCCAACTACTTAAAAATACGGGATTTCCCTCTTCATCAAGGGTATTAACCGATTCCGCTAAGGCATGAGCAGGTAAAATCGGTAAACCACCTGCATAGCGCAAAAAAGGCGCAAATGGTTCTGGAACTGAAAATTCAACCCGGCGATCATCGAGCTTTTTAACGGTGGGAAATTGACCAGTTTCTCCCACTCGCAAAATATCAGCCGCTCCACTGGGAATTTTTTCGTTGAGATAGATTTGATTGTAGGTAAAAATAATATCATCAACGGTCATATCTTCCCCGTCAGACCACTTTAAATTGTCTCGCAATGTAATCACAATTTTTTGGCCGTCAGGAGAAACTTCCCAAGATTCAGCAAGTCC
>CAZNCM010000057.1:13622-20703 GCA_964571155.1 uncultured Lyngbya sp.
CGGGTTCGAGTTCACTGGTGTAGGGATTTTCTCGTAATAATGAGTCGTAAATATAGCCAAAAACACTGTAAGCTGAACTATTAAGGGGGTAATTAAAGGTTGCAGGCCCGCTCGGTGTCGGAACAACTAAACGAGAAGGAAGGGTTGATTTTGCAGGGCCACAGGCGGAAAGCACGATCGCTAAAAGGACTGTGATCGTGATGCTGAGTCCACGACGCCAAACCTGGATAAGAGGATCTTTCATAACTTGTACTAACTTCAATTCAATTAAGCTTCTAACAAGGCGACAGCATAAGCGGCTATTCCTTCTTCTCGTCCCACTGGGCCTAATTTTTCGTTGGTTGTGGCTTTGATCCCGACTTGTTCGGGTTCGATCTCAAGAACCTGGGAAATTCGATCACGCATTGCTGAAATGTGAGGTTTAAGCTTAGGTCGTTCTGCTACGACGACAGAATCAATATTTCCGACTTTCCAACCCCGTTGCTGAATCATCTGATGGACTTGAGCGAGTAGAACTAAACTATCTGCACCTGCCCATTTTTCATCGGTTGGCGGAAAGTAGAGTCCGATATCACCGAGACTGAGTGCGCCTAACATTGCGTCCATGATAGCGTGTGTCAACACATCTGCATCGCTGTTTCCGAGGAGTCCGCGTTCGTGTTTGAGATGAACTCCACCCAAAATTAATGGCCGTCCCTCTACTAGACGGTGGATATCATAGCCGTTACCGATCCGAATATTCATGGCTGGTATCAATCTATCGCTTCTTTACAATAGTTCATTATCGGATGAGCCGGTTCAGACTGGTTACTCTTGACCCAGAAATTAGGAATCTGGTTTGGGGTTAGGCTGTAGCGTAGTCCCCATGCCCCCATTTTTAGCTGTTGTAAAAAAATGTTGCAGGTTTTCGGTCTATATGTTAAGTTATGTATAGGTGACAGAAACAAAAAAAAGGAGTCTTTAGACATGGAAAACCAAGAAGCTAAATTTGGATTTACAGAGTTTGCAGAGACTTGGAATGGTCGTCTGGCGATGTTAGGTTTTGTAATCGGCCTAGCAACCGAATACCTAACTGGACAAGGCATTCTGTCTCAAATCGGCATAATGTAAGTAATTCACTAAAGTCAGTTGAATTGTTTAGTGCTGCCATACATAATAGTTGAGCTATAGTTGATCAGGTTTCCGAGAGCAATGCTTCGGGAGCCTTTAGTTTTGGTATTAATAAAATAAACATAAAAAAATCCTCAGAACTAGAGAGTAGGAGGAATTTTAAAATGTATTTAAAATCAATGATCAAAACCGAAGTCTATTTTTTAAATCTGTTTTTCATTTATCGCAGACCGGAACTCTCAGGCAGATAAAATTTGTACCAGCCTAACAACCCACACAAAATCAAGATTTGAACACTCCAATGGGTAAATGCAAATCCCCATACAAAACAAGTTAGTCCAGTTAATCCCGCTAAAATAAACAGTATATCTTCGGACGTTTGTAAATATACCCAGACCGAACACAGTGTAAAAGCGAGTAGAAGTATATAAACCCCAGGCATAGTTAACACCTCCTTGGGAAGCCATAGATAGTCACCTGGTTTGGATAGACTATCTTTACTATATATTTAAAGGTAAAGGTAAAACATCGGGAACTGACTAAATCAATCAATATTGTTACAAAACTTGATACTGAAGCTTACAAAACTTGATATTTTAGAGAAAAATTGACATCAAAAACAATAAAAATTTAGTGGCTCTATATTCGGTGTCAAAATAATAATTTTGGATAGAGTTGAATGGTGATGTCAAACTCGGCCCCAATCTAAAATTTGAGTCACTAAATTCCCTAAACTCAGAGGATCAAAGGGTTTAGTGATGACTCCACTCACTCCTAACTCCGCAAATTTTCGGTGTTGATGAGTTTGTACTTGCGCTGTTAGTAAAATTACAGGAATATGTTGAGTTTTGGGGTCAGCCTGAAGCTTTTGAAATGTCATCAGTCCATCCCATTCTGGCATCATTACATCAAGCAAAATAGCGTCTGGTTGTTCTTCACGGGCTTTCAACAGTCCTTCCTCACCTGATGAAGCTGTAATCACTTGCCAACTTAAAAGATATTCTAAAGTGATTTGGGCAACTTCGCGAATATCGTCATCATCATCAATGAGTAAAATGTATTTAGTCATTTTGTTCACAAGTTCTAGAATTCTATACACCGAAAGGAATAAGATATTGATTATATCTATTGCAATCATTGGGGTGAAAATTTTGGCGTAGACCTCGTAAGATTTTACACATTTGTTTAGACCATTAACGAGAATTGATTAAAGGTCGCAGTGACCTGTCTAGATTGAAGTAATCATCAACAAAAATGGACTAAAAGTTGCAGGTGGACAATCCCAAAGTTTACTCAAATTTGACTTAGATGAGTCGCCCTATCCTAAAACTGCATCGATTTGATTCAAATATTCGATTTTTGTCTTGAATTTTATCAACATTTCCGAGAAAATGTAATTAATCTATAGATTCAGTGAAACTGAACAAAACTACTCAGGGGTAGGAGATCAAGTTTCGGCTAGAACCCTAAAAAACGAGAAAAAGTTAAAAGGGGATTTCTATTCTTCAGAGGGTTATGCTCGGGGACACTATTTAAGAACGAGTCATTTCACATTCAAGGTAGGGTATGAACAACGGAACTAAAAATCAGTCTCAAGAACTTCTCCTCAATATCAGCTATGAGGAATTTAACTTTGAACGATGGGCGCAAGCCGTAAAACCTCAGTTAAGAGCAGCTTTGCGAGGCAACTTTACGACAACACTTCAACCCTGGAAGCAGGTTCAGCATAAAAAAGACTGATGGGTTTCAAACCCTTCTGCATTATAAAATTTATTTGATTAAAAAAAACGTATTAAACCATTTGGATCTTCTAGAGTGATAACGATCAATTAATAGAAAACAAAGCTGATGATTTTTTTCGCAGCACAGTTTATATTAGATAACTCGTTAACGATCCACTCTCGAAGATCCTTTTTTTTGAAACTCATACTTAAATTTTACTAAATATCTTCATACCTTTTTAGTATGTTTTCACCTGAAAAACTGGATAAAATTCAGAGGATCGGATGATTGATCGGGAGATTTTAATTTTGAGTAAGCTAAATTTTCAGGGTCACAGAATTGCTTTTGAGGACTCTCAAAATATTTGCCTAAAACAAATTGTTAAAATAATCTTTTACTGAGCGATCATATAGAGTCTAGGAAATCCAAAAAGTTCTGCTGAGAGATTTGCCTTCTTCAATCAAAGACCTAAGATAGAGTCTAAACACCAAGAAAACATGATATAGTTTCGTTCAGAATTTTACCTACTGTATAAATCCACACCCGTATCAGCCCTCCTACGCGGAATTGCCAGAATGACAACAACTGCAACTCAACCCCTCTCCTTTGAACAACGCCTCGATGCCTCCCCCATTACCCGCGTGATGTGGCTACTGTGGGCATTATCGGCGGGACTCATCGCTTTAGATGGCTTTGATTTTTTTATCATTGGTGTCGCCCTTCCCTTTCTACAGCGAGACTTTAACTTGGGTTCTACGCAGATCGGGGCGGTAGCAGTGGCGGCGATCGCCGGGTCAATGGTTGGTGCTTTCACCCTTGGCCCAATTACCGATAAACTTGGACGTCAACTGATGTTGATGGTGGATGTCGGCATTTTTGTCTTCGCAACAGCAGGAACCGCCCTGGCTTGGGATGCGACTTCATTAATTTTCTTTCGGTTTCTCGTGGGTGTTGGAATTGGGGCGGACTATCCGATCAGCGTATCTTATATTACCGAAAATGTTCCGTCTCGGTTGCGAGGTCGGATGGTCATTGGTGCGTTTACATTTCAAGCAGGCGGTGCGCTTTTGGGTGCTGTTACTGGATTATTTTTCAAATTGTTTATCCTGACTCGCCTTTACCCATGATTCAATATGCGTGGCGTTGGATGTTGGGAGTCGGATTAATTTTAGCGATCGCAGTCGGTGTTTTACGGATTAGTTTCTTACTTGAAAGTCCGCTTTATCATATCAATCGAGAAGAATATGACGAAGCTTCAAAAGCTGCCTCTACATTACTCGATGAACCGATTAATATTACCCCAGAAACTGACCCGCCCAAACAAGAATCTCGTTTATCCTATTCTGCTTTATTTTCCGGACAATATTTACGCCGGACAATATTAGCGTCTGTCCCTTGGTTTTTACAAGATATTGCGACTTATGGAATTGGGATTTTTACCCCGACAATTATTGGGGCTTTGGCGTTTGCAGGGAAAGAAAGCTTTATCGCTAGAGAAAAGGCTTCAGCAATGGGATCGGCTTTTGTTGATATCTTTTTAATTGTTGGCTTTCTAATTGCCGTGCTATTAATTGAGCGGGTTGGACGGATTCGCCTGCAAATTATCGGCTTTATTGGAATGGCTGTCGGCTTATTAATATTGGCTGCTTCTAATACTTTGTCTTTAAGTTCAGGAACAAGTATTATTTTGGTTTTTGTGGGTTTCTTTGTGTTTAATTTAATGATGAATTCTGGCCCAAACTCAACTACATTTCTGTTATCGGGTGAAGTATTTCCGACTTCTATTCGGGCGAGTGGGGCGGGCTTTGCGGCTGCTTTTGCTAAAGCGGGTGCGGTCATCGGTGCGTTTACATTACCGATTTTACAGCATTCAGTTGGTGTTCCTGTGTTGTTATTTTTACTGGCTTTAATTTGTCTGTTTGCAGCGGCTTTAACCTATCTCTTTCGGGTGGAAACGAGAGAAAGATATTTGGACTCTGTTGAAGTAAAATAGGTTAATGTTGTTCAACCAGTTCAGTTAAACTAACGATTCGATAATTATTTTGGGTTAATTTCAGCAACAGTTTCTCCAGTGCTAAAACTGTGTTTTGAGATCTTCGGATTGAACCTCCATGCAGCACTAAAATGGCTCCTGGAAATACAAATTGAGAGACATAACTCACTGTAAAGAGCGGGTTTTCTGTTAACATATAAGTATCAATGGGAATCATCGAAGCTAGTGCAAACTGACGATTGTATCCTTCGGTTTCAGAAAGTTTCAATAAAGATTTTAGCATAGTTGGATTGTAACGACCTCGCCCGGGTCTAAACCATTTAATTTTGGCTTCTGTGTCTTCTGTTAATTCTTGATGGGCTTTCAACAATTCTTCTTCAAATTCTTCAGATTCTAAGTCAGCATGGGTACGATCAAAAACACCATGATTGCCAATTTCATGCTGTTGTTCTAAAATGTTAATAATTGCATCTTTTTTTGCCATCAAATGACTTGTGGTTAGGAAAAATGTTGCTTTTGCTTGTTGTTCAACCGTTGTCACTTTTTGGTTGTGTTGACCAATTGCATCTAAAATTAATTGAGTTGAGGTATCCCCGACATCATCAATAGTCAGTGCAATGACAGGTTTAACCGTAGGCTGATAAAATAAAGCGTCTGGGAAAGCTTGGGCGACGAAAGAGGCGAGAGGTTGAGTTAGAGAAAACATCACGAATCATGTAAGTATACAATAACAACAGTCACAACAAGTTCAGAAAAACAGAGAGTTTAATCAAGTCATCTCTCTACTATTGGGAATTACTCACTCTAACCAGTTTATTGATCCCGTCTAAAACATATAACCAGACAAAAACAATCAATCCGTGAATGATAGTAATTCCCCACAAAGAACCTGTTAGTCTGTAAACAAATGCACAGGTTAGTCCAAGAAATCCGGCTAAAATTAAAAATATCGGATTCCAAAAAGTTGGGTTTCCTTCTGGGTAAAATATTAAAGCATTTAAGGGATGATAGATTATAAATAATCCCAAACTAAACAGCATCCAAAGTACCCAAGTTTTCAGAGAAACGGCTTCTAAAGGATGAGGAATGAGAAAGACTCTAAAGACTATTTCTTCAACCAACGCCGGGAAAAATAACACTTTGATGATAGCACTTAATACTTCCCCAGGCGATACGGCTAACGCTACGCTACGCGATCGCAAAGTGGGATTAAACTGTAAAAATCTTGATAAAAATCCCAGGGGAAGCGCGAGTAACCCATAAACCAGTAAACTAATGAGTACAACTCGCCAATCTTGTCCAGTTAATGGGGTTAAAATCGCCTGAATGAGTCGTTGAATAATAATCATTTTAGGGAACAGAGAATACGGAAAACGGTTTTCAATTCTCGTGATTGAGTTACCTCAAATCAAAAACATGATAGCCCCAAGCGGGTAAATCTAAGTATAAACCAGAGGATAATAATTCATTTCCTGAACGTTCATAATAAGCTGAACTCATTAAATCTTTGAGTTTACAGGTTCGATTTTTTAAATCATCAAAAGGAAGTGGCAAATAACATTGTCCAGAATAAGTTGAATAATTAACAGCAATTAATAAGCATTCTTCATCTTTTTGCCAAGTAAAAGCAATAAAATTTTTATAGGTAAAATTATCTTCCCAAACCATTTTACAGTCAAGCAATTTCCAGGTTCCTTGTCGCAAAACAGGTAAACGCAAGCAAGCCAATAAGTGATGATAAAAAGAAAATAAGTTTGGATCTATTAATTGTTTCTCGCCTCGCTCTAGATGAACCGATATTTTCTGGGTAAAACCCTGTAATTGTCCTTCATGGAAAAAACGCAAACCCGGACACAGATAAGTTAAAATAGCAGCCGCTTGATGAACACTAAAGGAGAAAGTTGAAGCCGCCCGAGGTTCATCATGATTTTCAATAAACCGAACTAATTTACTTTGATAATGAATATCAGCCCAGAAATGTTTGAAGACTGGATCGACTTGTTTATTCACTAAGCGATCATACAGTTTTTTATCATAAGTAAAATCAAATCCTTGTTGTTGTAATCTCCATTCCATATCCCAGTAAACTTCCGCCATAAACACAAAATCTTGAGATTGATTTCGCACCTGATGAATGGCTTCTGGCCAAAATGATTCTGTTGTCATTCCCCAAGTTTGTTCAAAGATTTCAGGAAGAATTAACATCGCCATATCACAGCGAACACCGTCACACTGCTCCGCAATATCCAACAGTGT
>CAZNCM010000057.1:20780-22258 GCA_964571155.1 uncultured Lyngbya sp.
GAGTTGTAAAGTATCTGGCCAACCGGGAAAATAGGGATCACGTCCATGAGCAAAAACTCGATTTTCTCCGGCTAAGGGAATCTGCACATAATTAAGCGGTTCTCGTTGCAGATCATTAAGAGTTGCTTCGATGTAAAAATCAGGATGTTCTTCAACCCAAGGACTATCGGGTGCGGTATGATTGGGAACAAAGTCAAGCATGAGTTTGAGTCCTCGTTGCTGAAGACGCTTTTTGAACCGCAATAACGCTTCATTTCTTCCGAGAAGTTCACTCACCTGATAACGAGTAATTGCAAAACAAGATCCACAGATATCTTCTTCTTGTAAATCACTTAAAAGTTCTTCGTATTCTCTACGCCAGTCTGGATGAGAACGAGAAACATTACGTCCTAAAACTCCGGTTTCCCAAACTCCTAACAAGTAAACCCAATCAAACCCAAGATCTACCCATTCATCGAGTTCACGATCTGGGAAATCATCTAAAGTCGCAAGACGGTTTAATTGATGAGAAAGCTGTCTGAGTCGAACACGAGTGTTGACTTGATAGAGAGTGGGATAGAAAGGGGAGTTCATGGCGGAGTTTTTTGGGTTGATGTGATCGCAGTTTAACAATAAACCTCACCCTAAGCAAATCCATTCTCCCCTATATTTTAGTCTGTGATTTAACAATAACAATTCAGTTTAACAAAACGGCGTAAGACGATTCTTTAAACGTAAATGTTTCTAATGCTTGGCTTGTTAAAGATTGACCAATACTGGGTTGACTAAAAAAGAGGAGACTTACAACCGTGATCCCGATTCTGAGCAAAGACGATGAATTTTTGTGCATTTTTCACTCCTACAAATACCTAGAATTAATCTGTGATACTCTATGAAAGTATGAGGTTTATTTTAGTCGCGCCGCTGATTCGGGCTTCGGTTGAGTTGTCCCTTCAAAACTCCACTTGTCCACCGTTGAGACTTTCCATTGTTGTCCGGTATGATCATATCCGGCTGCTTCAACTCCAATCGCTCGCCGATATCCTTCTAACGGATCTTGATAGAAGCGAATTTGAATCAAAATAGATCGACTCTGCATCAAACGACTTCTTCCCGGAAAATGGAAGCCAATGTCAATCGAGTCTGGATCAACCCATTCTCGTGTATCGGGATCATTCATCCAGGGTTTGAGATCCACTCGAATATCGGGAAACTGGGCTTTGAATAAATTGACGACAGATGCAATTTTGCTCGCGACTTCAACGTTATTTGCTTGTTCGGCTGCATTCACAACATCATTCTCCTTACACGATCTACAATCTGACTCTATCGGGTTACTCAGTTTAATTACTTATGTTAACCATAGACTCAGGCTAAGAAAGGAGAAATCTGCTACAACTCCTCACTGATGTCAAGAAATGCTCAAAATTATCTGAACCATTCACAGATAATACGTCAGGGGTGGACTGTGAAGACTCCGTGAGTCAAGATATAATTTC